>JARLGR010000001.1 GCA_031292665.1 Mycobacterium sp.
AGGAGCGTGGCAACCGCCCCCACTGAGCTATGTCCACCGGCCGGCCCAACCTTTGTTCACCTCTTCTACGTGAAGGAGGCAACCACCATGGTTGTTGTTGGAGCCGATGTGCACAAGCAGACACACACGTTTGTCGCTGTCGACGAGGCCGGCCGAAGACTCGGGGAGAAGGTCGTCAAGGCGATTAGCGACGGGCATGCCGAGGCGGTGATGTGGGCGCGTGAACGGTTCGGCGCCGACGTGATTTGGGGCATCGAGGATTGCCGCAACATGTCGGCACGCCTGGAGCGTGATCTGCTCAGCGCGGGCCAAAAGGTGGTCCGCGTGCCCACGAAGTTGATGACCCAAGTCCGGGCCTCGGCGCGCACCCGCGGCAAGTCTGATCCTATCGATGCGTTGGCGGTGGCGCGGGCGGTGCTGCGTGAACCCGATCTGCCGGTGGCGTGTCATGACGAGGTGTCACGTGAGCTGAAATTGCTGGTCGATCGGCGCGAAGTCTTGCTGGCCCAACGAACTTCGGCGATCAACCGGCTTCGCTGGTGGGTTCATGAGCTCGATCCCACCAAAGGCCCCAAGCCGCGGTCGCTGGATCGCGCGAAGCCCCGCGAGGCGCTGCGGGTCTGGCTGGACACGGTGGTCAGTGTGGTGGCTGAGCTGGCCCGCGACGAACTGGCCGATATCACCCGGCTTAGCGAGCAGATCGATGCGCTCGCTGAACGCATCGGCGCCCGGGTGCGCGACGTGGCCCCGACGCTGCTGGCCATCCGTGGCTGTGGTGAGCTCACCGCTGCCAAGATTGTCGGAGAGACTGCCGGGGTCACCCGATTCAAAAGCGAAGCAGCTTTTGCTCGCCACGCCGGCGTAGCACCCATACCGGTTTGGTCAGGCAACACCGAGGGCCGGGTCCGGCTGAGCCGATCCGGCAACCGCCAACTCAATACCGCTCTACACCGCATCGCCATCACCCAGATCCGCCTCAACGGCAGCCCAGGCCAGGCCTACTACCGCACCCGAATCGCCGCCAAGGACACCACCGCCGGATCGCGACGCTGCCTCAAACGCCACCTATCCCGGGTTGTCTTCCGTGCCCTTCACATCGACGACCAAATTCGCAATCAATCGCCCCAAACGGCGGCCGCTTGACATAGGAGCAACGGTCACCGCGCCGAGTCTGCGACCAGGGCGCGGATCCAGATATTTCCCGGCGCTGATCGCAGGCTCGATGTCGGACCGGCCAGCGGTCACTCCGGGGCAAGAAACGCTTGCAGCGCAGCCGAATACGCGGCGACGTCATGAGCACCCATCACTTCGCGCGCGGAGTGCATCGCAAGCTGCGGGGCGCCCACGTCGACGGTCGGGATGCCGGTCCGAGCCGACACCAGCGGACCGATCGTCGACCCGCACGGTAGGTCCGCCCGGTGCTCGTACCGCTGCAGCCCGACCCCGGCCTGCCGGCATGCCAGCGCGAACGCCGCCGCGGTGCGTCCGTCGGTGGCGTAGCGAAGGTTCGGGTGCACCTTCAGCACCGGCCCGGCATTGACGTCGATCAGGTGACCGGGCTCGTGCCGCTCCGGGTAGTTGGGGTGGGTGGCATGCGCCATGTCGGTCGAAGCCAGCAGCGAGGCCGGAAGCCGGCGCAGGACGTCTTCCCGGTTGCCGCCGGCCGCGAGGACGATGCGTTCCAGGACGGTGGCCAACAGGTCGGACTGCGCGCCGTGATCGGACGACGATCCGACCTCCTCGTGGTCGAAGAGCACCAACACGGGCACGAAGCCGCGCGGTTCGGCGGCCAGCAACGCCTCCAACCCGGCATAGCAACTGGCTTGGTTGTCCAACCGGGGCGCGCTCAGCAGGCTGGCGTCGGCGCCGACCACCCTCGACGGCGTCAGGTCGTGCGTCATCAGGTCGGCGGCCAGCACGTCGGCCGCCGCCACCCCGGCCCGCTCGGCGACATAGTCGACGAAAGAAACCGTGTCACGGCCAACACCCCAGACCGCGTTGACGTGCCGCTGCGGGTCCAGCGTCAGCGACTTGCGATCCTCGGCCAGCTGTATGGCCAGCTGCGGCACCCGCAGGATCGGATCGTCTATCCGGACCAGCCGGTGCGTGATGCCCGCGCCATCCCGGGTCGATAACCGCCCGCTGATACCCAGGTCGCGGTCAAGCCATGAATTGAGCCACGCTCCCCCGTACGGCTCGAGTGCCACCACCCGCCAACCGGCGACCAGCCGATCCGGATGCTGCTTGACCCGCAGGTTGGGGCTGTCGGTGTGGGCGCCAACGATCCGGAACGGTCCCTCGGGGCCATCGGAATTCCAGGCGACGAGCGAACCGGCGCGGACGGTGAAGTACCGGCCCGGCCCCTCCGGCCAGCGGTCGGACTCCCCGAGTTCGGTGTATCCGGCGGCGCCCAGTCGGGCGGCCACCGTGGCGCAGACGTGAAACGGCGACGGGGAGGCGTCGATGAACTCGCAGAGGCCTGCGGCGCTGGCCGGCATGTTCACCATCATCGCCTGTCGGCGCTCGCAGAGTTCACGCTAGGTCCGATTGCGCGGCTCCTTGCTCGCGCCGGTTCCGGCGCTCGCCGTCGCCACGCTAGGTCCGATTGCGCGGCTCCTTGCTCGCGCCGGTTCCGGCGCTCGCCGTCGCCACGCTAGGGTCAAGGGAGTGCCTCCGCTCCAGCCGCAACCCATCCTCGAGCCGCTGACGCCTGCCGCGATCTTTCTCGTGGTCACCATCGACGACGGCGGCGAGCAAATCGTGCACGATGCGCTGCCGGACATATCGGGGCTGTTGCGCGCGATCGGTTTCCGCGAACCGCCGAAACGGCTGTCGGCGGTCGCCTCGATCGGCTCCGCCGCCTGGGACCGATTGTTTTCCGGACCCCGGCCCGCCGAACTGCATCCGTTCGTCGAGCTGGACGGCCCGCGGCACACCGCGCCGGCCACACCCGGGGACCTGTTGTTTCACATCCGCGCCGAAAGCCTGGACGTCTGTTTCGAGCTGGCCGACCGGATCCTGAAGGCGATGGAGGGCGCCGTCACCGTCGTCGACGAGGTGCACGGATTCCGCTACTTCGACAACCGCGACCTCCTGGGCTTCGTCGACGGCACCGAAAACCCGGACGGCGCATTGGCGATAAGCGCCACGACGGTCGGCGACGAGGACCCCGACTTTGCGGGCTCGTGTTATGTGCACGTGCAGAAGTACGTGCACGACATGTCGGCCTGGAATTCGCTGTCGGTCGCCGAGCAAGAACTGGTAATCGGCCGCACCAAGCTGGAGAACCTTGAACTCGGCGACGACGACAAGCCGGCCAACTCCCATATCGCGCTGAACGTCATCACCGACGACGACGGCTCCGAGTTGAAGATCGTGCGGCACAACATGCCGTTCGGCGAACTCGGCAAGGGCGAGTACGGGACGTACTTCATTGGTTATTCACGCGCACCACGGGTAACCGAGCGCATGCTCGAAAACATGTTTCTGGGCGATCCGCCCGGCATCACCGATCGCATCCTGGACTTCTCCACGGCGGTCACCGGCGGGCTGTTCTTCTCTCCCACACTCGACTTCCTCGACGATCCACCACCCCTGCCCGCTCCGGCAGTGGCGGCGACACCGGCGTACGGAGACGGCTCACTTTCGATCGGCAGCCTGAAAGGAATCACTCGATGAAGAACAACCTGTACCGCGACCTGGCACCGATCACCGAAGCAGCCTGGGAAGAAATCGAATTGGAGGCGACGCGCACCTTCAAGCGCCACGTCGCCGGGCGCCGGGTGGTCGACGTCTCCGAGCCCGGTGGTCCGATAACCGCCGCCGTCAGCACCGGCCGCCTGCTCGACGTGGCCGCACCCACCGACGGCGTGGTTGCCCAACTGCGGGCGAGCAAACCCCTTGTCCGGCTTAGGGTTCCGTTTGCCCTGTCGCGCTACGAGATCGACAATGTCGAGCGCGGTGCGCAGGATTCCGACTGGGACCCGGTCAAAGCCGCGGCCAAGAAGCTGGCGTTCGTGGAGGATCGTGCCATCTTCGAGGGCTACGCCGCGGCGTCCATCGACGGCATTCGTAGCTGCAGCTCCAACCCGCCGGTGGCGTTGCCCGAGGATCCCCGCGACATGCCCGACGCGATCTCGCAGGCGTTGACCGCACTGCGGCTGGCAGGCGTCGACGGCCCGTACTCGGTGCTGTTGGCCGCCGATGTCTACACCAGGGTCAGCGAAACCACCGAACACGGATATCCCATTCGCGAGCACCTGAATCGACTGGTGGACGGGGACATCATCTGGGCACCGGCCATCGACGGCGCCATGGTGCTGACCACTCGCGGCGGTGACTTCGATTTGCAACTGGGCACCGACGTCGCGATCGGCTACAGCACCCACGACGCCGACAGCGTGCAGCTGTATCTGCAGGAGACCCTGACGTTCCTGTGCTACACCGCCGAAGCCTCCGTCTGTCTCGGCTGCTCCTAGCGAACCTTGGTCGCTAGCGCGAATCCCCGCGAATCCCCGCGAATCCCCGCGCATGCCGCGAAAGGTAAAGTTCACATCTATGACGCGGGGCGCAAGTATTGAGGCTGTGAATACAGCGCTTTCGCGGCGGGCGTGGTTGGGCGTGGCCGGTGCGGCAACGGCGGCCACACTGGCCGCCTGCGGATCAACGAAAACAAAATCAAGGCCCACGGTGACCGTCACCGTGCCTAGATCGGCGGTCATTCCCGACGAGAACGAGCAACCAGTGATCACCGATCCCCAGGTAGCCCTGGACACGTTGATGGCCGGTAATCAGCGTTTCGTTCAGAACAGGTTGCAAGAACCCGGCCGGGACCCCGCGCGCCGACTCAAACTAGCCCAGGGCCAACACCCCTTCGCCACTATCCTGGCCTGCTCGGACTCACGGCTGCCACCCGAGCTGGTCTTCGACCAAGGCTTCGGAGATCTGTTCGTAGTGCGCGTGGCCGGCAACATCGTCGACGATTCACTCGTGGGCAGCATCGAGTACGCCGTCGGCCATTTGCACACCCCGCTGATCATGGTGATCGGTCATGAGAAATGCGGCGCGGTCGAAGCGACCCTGGAATCAATCCAGCAACAACAGCCGGCCAACGGAGACATCGCCGTGCTGGTCGCCGCGATCACCCCGGCAGTCGCTGCGGCCGAACAGCGTCCCGGGGACCTGCTCGACAACACCGTCCGCGCCAACGCCGAACAATCACTGGATACGATCAACAAATCTTCCGAACTGACCGGCCCCCTCTCCAGCGGCCAATTCAAAGCCATTGCCGCCTACTACAGCATCGACGACGGCCGCGTCAGCCTGATCTAGCGGTGTGTCTCGGAATTATGCTGACTTTTTCGAGCGCGATGCGGCCGCGTGCGATTTTGGCCAGGATCGACTCGGCTTTCGCAGTCCAGATGTAGGGGCGGGGGTCCTCATTGTGGGCGTCGAGGTATTCCTCGATTGAGGCGATCAGGTCGGGAACGGAATGAAATACCCCGCGCCGCAATGCTTTGTCGGTCAGTTGGCGGAACCAGCGTTCCACCAGATTGAGCCACGGCGATTACCCGGCCCGGCAATCCGCCCCTGCCCGTCGACGGAATTCCGCAACCACATCTCATCGTGAGGGACGTACGTCAGTTTGCCGAACGCCTCGCGGGGAAGCGGCGTTGAGCATTCCCTCGCCGACCGTGCACTCCTGGTGACACCGCCGAAACTTCGCCATCAGTGCACGCTCGCCGCGCGGGTGAATACGGCGTGTCGCGACGCGCCGGGCGATACTTGACTCATGGCAAACCAAGACGGATTCCACCCCGACTTCGACGAGACCACAACCGAAGTCGCGGGAAACCGCGTGTATCACGTCAAGGCGTCGGACATCAGTCCCGACACCGCACAGTCGGAGGGGCTTCGGCGCTTCGCCGCGCTCAGCGGAAAGTCGGTCGGCTCCGAGAAGCTGTGGATGGGTGAGACACACGCGTCACCCCGAACCGTATCGGCCAACCATCATCACGGGGAAGCGGAGACCGCCATTTATGTACGAAGCGGCAACCCGCAGTTCGTTTTTCATGACGGCGTTCAAGAAGTGCGCATTCCGACCGAGCCCGGCGACTACGTCTTCATCCCGCCGTATCTGCCGCACCGCGAGGAGAATCCCGACCCGGACACCCCTGCGGAGGTGGTGATCGCGCGCAGCACCCAGGAGGCGATTGTCGTCAATCTGCGGGAGCTGTATCCGCTTCGAGGCACTCAGTAGACCGCGATCTCGATGAGATTCCCCTCGGTATCGCGGCAGTAGTGTGAGGTCATCGGACCCAGGGCGCCGGTCCTAGACACCGGTCCGGCAATGAGGTCCACTCCGCACTCGACGAGGTGGGTCCGAACGTCGTCCGGGCTGCAGCGTGCGACGAAGCACAGGTCCTCTGAGCCGGCCACTTCCGCGGCGCCGGTGAACCAGTCGGGATCGTCGGCCAGTGCGCCGACAGGCCGCAGGTTGATCTTTTGATTGCCAAAGCAAACGGCGGTTCTACCCGAGGGCCCGAACGTCTCGCGCCTCATGCCGAGGACCCGCTCATACCAAGATGCGGTGGCCTCGACGTCGTTGCAGTTGAGGACGATATGGTCAAACCGTTCCACCGCGAGCACCACTTCCAACCCTCCTGAAGCCGGCCGTGCAATGCATGACCTTCCTTCACGGCCACATCATAAGACGTTTTAATACGTCTTATGATGTGCGACCAGCTCGACCTCGACGCTGTCAACCTGCGCATCAGGCGCGGCAGCGTGCCGGCCAGCACCCAGTTGGCCGAGACGCTGAAGGCGGCGATCGTCAAGCAGCGAGTTCCGCGTGGCGGACGTCTGCCCAGTGAGCGGGAGTTGATCGATAGCTCCGGCCTGAGCCGGGTGACGGTGCGCGCGGCCGTGGGAATTCTCGAGCGGGCGGGGTGGCTGGTTCGCCGGCACGGACTGGGCACGTTCGTCGCCAACCCGGTCAAGCAGGAACTCGGCTCCGGCGTGCGCACGATAACCGAAGTCCTGGCGAGTTCCGGCATCACGCCGCAAGTTGACGCGCTGTCCCATCGTGTGATCGACGCGCCGCCACGGATAGCCGAGACCCTCGGACTGGTCCAAAGTGCTGTGCATCAACCGGCGCTTTCGCGATGGGGACCTGCCCCCGGCCTTGCTCACGGCCTACTTCCCGCCTGGGTTGGGCAAAGCCGTCGAACCACTGATATCCAAGGCGCCCGGTGCGGAGACCATCCACGCGATGGAAAGCACCTACACCATGTGGGAACAGCGACTCGGAGTCCGCATTGCCCATGCAAAGCACGAAATTCACGCGGCCGGCGCATCCGTCGAAGTGGCCGGCGCCTTGGATCTGCCGTTGGGCGCACCGGTATTGGTGCTCGAGCGCATCAGCTACACCCACGACGACCGGCCTATCGAGGTGGTGCATTTCCACTATCGTCCCGAGCGGTACAGGTTTTCGGTCACCTCGCCCCGGACGGTGTCGGACGCCGGTGCCGGCATAGTGGAGATCCTCGATTCCCCACAGATCTGATTCGACCGCGGCGTGGTCGCTCAGCGAACTCTCAACGAATTCTTCGGTCTCGCACTGCCTGGCTCCAAGGGTGCGCAAAGTCACTGGCCACACCATAGATTCATGACGAGTGAGCCCGTGGGCGCCAGCCTGATCGAACGCTATCTGTTCACCCGCGGCAGCCGGTATTTCCGCGGCCACCACGATGGCGAGTTCTTCTACGTCGCCAACACCCGGCCCCGGCGGCTGCACGTCCACCTCGAGATCAGCCCCACGCACGCCGATGTGTTAGTCATCCGAGTCACTCCGACGTGCTTCTTCCGCGCCACCGAGCGTTCCTGGCTGGCGGACTTCGCCGACACCTGGAACCGCCAGAATCGCGAAGTCACCGCGATCGTGCACGATTCGTCGGATCCACAGCGCATTGGTGTGGTGGCACGCCGGTCGCAATCGATCCCCGGAAGCGCTTCTTTCGAGGATTTCGCTTCCTTCGTCGACGGCACCCTCGCCGATGCGATCGACCTCTTCGGTCGGTTGGCTCCGGTTGCCGGGTTACCTGCGACCGCGCCACCGCTGCTGCGCTACGCGAGCTGAGACTCCGGCGCAGCGCCGCTCAGGCCGCGAGCACGGCGTCCAGCGCCGAGTGGAACAGGCCGAGCCCGTCGTCGGAGGGACCGGTCAGCGCTTCGATGGCATGCTCAGGATGCGGCATCAGCCCGACGACCCGGCCGTTGGCGGAGCTCACTCCGGCGATGTCATGCTGGGAGCCGTTCACGTTCTCGTGGTAGCGGAACACGACCCGGCCCTCTCCCTCCAGTTCGTCGAGCACGTCGGCCGGGGCCACGTAGCGACCCTCGCCGGACTTCAGCGGCACCAGCAGGTCTGCGTCCGGCTCGAAACGCGAGGTCCACGCCGTCGATGTCGAAACCACCCGCAGCCACACATCGCGGCAGATGAAGTGCAAACCCACGTTGCGGGTCAGGGCCCCGGGCAGCAGTCCGGCCTCGCAAAGCACCTGAAAACCGTTGCAGATCCCCAGCACCGGCATGCCGTGTCGCGCGGCGTCGATGACCTCGGCCATCACCGGGGCGAATTTCGCGATCGCACCGGCCCGCAGGTAGTCACCGTAGGAGAAGCCCCCGGGCACCACGACTGCGTCGACGCCCCTGAGGTCGGCGTCGGCATGCCACAGGCTGACCGCCTCCGCTCCGACATGCCGCGCGGCGCGGGCGGCGTCCACGTCGTCGAGTGTCCCCGGGAAGGTGATGACACCGATCCGGGCCGTCATTGGGCTTCCCGGCTTATCGTCCAGTCCTCGATCACGGTGTTCGCCAACAGCGATTCCGCGATCTCGGCGAGCGCCGAGTCATCGACCGTGTCGTCGACCTCCAGCTCAAACCTCTTGCCTTGCCGCACATTTGAGATTCCTGGGTGGCCGAGTCGGCCCAGCGCACCGACAATGGCCTGACCCTGCGGGTCGAGAATCTCCGCTTTGGGCATCACATTAACGACCACGCGGGCCACCGGCGCTCCTCCTCAGATCCGTCTCGGGCGCCAACTCTACCGGCGAGGGGGCCTCAGGGGTACGAGGCGATGTAGGCGTCGCACAGCGGCGTCGTCATGGCGTCCAGAACCGGGTCGTCGGCCATCGCCGGCCGGGGCACCTGCGGCGAGCCCGACGACCAGAGTGTGAGCTCGCTGATCGTGCTGCCGGCCACGTGGGCGACCGCGTTCAGCGGCAGCGCACGCTGGTGGATCCACGCGGTGTCCGGGATCTGGTCGCACAGGGGCGGGCACGTCTGCGGCTCCGCGCGGGCGGGTATCACGACGACCAAGGCCACCGCGAGGCCGCCGGCAACCAGCATCGTCGCCAGGATCACCCGCATCGGCATCACCCCCGTCAGGGCACAATCGTAGACATGCAGCTGACGCATTTCGGCCATTCCTGCCTGCTTGCCGAGTTCGACAACACCCGCCTGCTCTTCGATCCCGGCACCTTCGCCCACGGTTTCGAGGGAATCACCGGCCTGACCGCCATCGTGATTACCCACCAGCACCCCGATCATGTCGACGTCGGGCGGCTCCCCTCGTTGCTCCAGGGCAACCCGGACGCCGCCCTGTACGCCGACCCGCAAACCACCGCGCAGCTGGGCGATCCCTGCCGGGCGGTGCACGTCGGCGACGAGCTGCGGATCGGACAGCTGACCGTTCGGGCCCTCGGCGGCCGGCACGCGGTCATCCACCCCGAAATTCCTGTGATCGAGAACATTTCGTATCTGGTCGGCGACGGAGAGCATCCGGCGAGGCTTATGCATCCCGGTGACGCGCTCTTCATTCCCGACGAACCCGTGGACGTGCTGGCGACCCCGGCGGCGGCCCCGTGGATGAAGATCTCCGAGGCCGTCGACTATCTGCGCGCCGTCGCGCCGCAGCGCGCGGTGCCGATCCACCAGGGGATCATCGCGCCGGATGCGCGGGGAATTTACTACGGCCGGCTCAGCGAGATGACCACCACCGACTTTCAGGTCCTGCCCGAGGAGGACGCGATCACCTTCTAGCGCGAGCTGGGGGTACCTCCCGCTTGCGAGCAGACGCAGAATCGCACGATTCCAGCACAATTAATGCGATTTTGCGTCTGCTCGGCCACCCGGTTATCCGGGGCGCTCGGATCAGGCGGCGTCGAGCATCGCGTTATCGGACCGCCAGCGATACACCGTCGGTGTGCAATCGTGCATCAATGCCAGGTCGACCCCGTCCAGCATCGCCTGCAGCGGTCCGGGCTTGCGCAACTGGCGGGCGGCTACCGCGACCCGCACGATGCCGCCGCGGCGCGCGATTCGCTCGGCGGACAGCACTACCATGCGACACCACCACGGCTCGGTGAGGAATCCTTCTCCGATGCCCAGCACCCGGCTGCGGTCGGTGGTGTGCCGGACCAGGTCGGTGATCCCGTGCAGATCGGCAAGCAGTCGAAAGCCGTTCTGCGGCAGTGCCCTGACGACGCCCGGTGACACCACCCAGCCTGGCGCCGCGAACAGCCGGGTGCGCAGCCCGAGGTGCTCGAGCACCCGGTCGGCGCCCATGAGCCGCAGGTTCGCCTCGTGTGCGCGCAAGACCGCGAATTCGCCGCGCCGCTTCTTGGTTGCCGGGTCGTCGTAGCCGTGCAACACGATGGCGTCGCCGCCGGCGCGCCGGGCAGTCAGCCACTCGAAGGTGCGCGGATCGTCGTCCAGTCGGTAGTTGCCCTTGAGCCTTGGAGCGACCAGCAACGACAACGGCACCTTCCGGGCGTCCATCTGCGCGCAGAACTCCTCGACGTCGGCCAGGGTGCGTTCGCCTATCCCCGAAACCGAGACGACCAGTTTTCCAGACACACCCGCAGTGTGACGATCGCAGGTGTCGGGACGGTGAAGGACACGCGGACAGCAGGCGTACATACCCCACGGTCAACCGGTGGCGAAGGGCGCACACGGTCCGCACCGTGGCGTCGGACCGCCCGCCGGACCGCCGCGCCAGCAAACGCCGAACGCCATGAGCGAGATGATCGGTTCGCTATGCTAAGCAACGCCATGGAGAAGGCCCATTCCGCAGCGGCCGATGCCCCGCGATCCGCCGCCCCCGCTCAGCTGGCGGGCAACCCTGCCCATCCCGACAAATTGGACGCCGGGCTGCTGCGGACCGCCGGCGTGTGCGTCCTGGCGACCGTGATGGCGATCATCGACGTCACAGTCGTGAACGTCGCGCAACGCACGTTCATCCAACAGTTCGATTCCTCCCAGGCGGTCGTCGGCTGGACGATGACGGGCTACACCCTCGCCCTGGCCACCGTGATCCCGATTACCGGCTGGGCGGCCGACCGGTTCGGCACCAAACGACTTTTCATCGGCTCGGTGGTGGCATTCACCTTGGGTTCGCTGCTGTGCGGCGTAGCCTGGAACATCCTGTCGCTGATCCTTTTCCGGATAGTGCAGGGCATCGGCGGCGGGATGCTGTTGCCGCTGGGGTTCATGATCTTGACGCGCGAGGCCGGCCCCTGGCGCCTGGGCCGCCTGATGTCGATCCTGAGCATCCCAATGTTGCTCGCCCCGATCGGTGGGCCCATCCTCGGCGGGTGGCTCATCGACACCTCCAGCTGGAGGTGGATATTCCTGATCAACCTGCCCTTCGGGATCGCGACGCTCGTGCTTGCGGCCGTGGTGTTTCCGAAGGATCATCCGACCCGGTCCGAAACCTTCGACGTCGTCGGCGTCCTGCTGCTGTCACCCGGCCTGGCGACGTTCCTGTTCGCCATGTCGTCGATCCCGGGCCGCGGAACCGCGGCCGATCGCCACGTGTTGGTACCGGCGGCCATCGGCCTGGCGTTGATCGCCGCATTCGTCGTCCACGCGCGGCATCGCGCCGATCACCCACTGATCGATCTGCGGCTATTCGGCAACCCGGTGCTCAGGCAGGCGAATGTGACGATGCTGGTGTTCGCCACCGCCTTCTTCGGCGCCGGCCTGCTGATGCCGAGCTACTTTCAGCAGGTGCTCCACAACACGCCGATGCAAGCCGGCGTGCACCTGATTCCCCAGGGACTCGGCGCCATGCTGACCATGCAGCTGGCCGGACCGTTCGTGGACCGGCAGGGCCCGGGCAAGATCGTGCTCGTCGGCACCACGCTGATCACGGTTGGCCTTGGCGCCTTCGCCTTCGGTGTGGCCGAGCACGCCTATTACTTGCCCACGCTGCTGATCGCGCTGACCATCACGGGGCTGGGCATGGGCTGCACGATGATGCCACTCTCCGTCGCATCCGTGCAGGCGCTTGCCCCGCACCAGATCGCCCGCGGCACAACGCTGATCAGCGTCAGCCAGCAGGTGGGGGGTTCGATGGGGACCGCGCTGATGTCGATGCTGCTGACCAACCAGTTCAATCGCAGCGATAGCATCACCGCGGCGAACAAGGTCGCGGCGCTGCAACACAAGGCCGCCGCCAGCGGGGTGCCGATCGATCAATCCGCCATACCGAGGCGGTCGCTGGCGCCCGGCTTCTCCGCCGATGTGCTACACGACCTTTCCCACGCCTATACGGCGGTGTTCGTGATCGCGGCCGCCCTGGTGCTGTCGACCCTCATTCCGGCGTGGTTTTTGCCGAAGACGCCGGCCGGGCCAGCGACCCATCAATAGCGCGATCACCCCTCGAACAGCATCGTCGCGATCCGCGCCACGGTGTTCATGGGATCCGTCTTCTTAACGTCGGCGTTGACCGCCTCGCTGAGCCATAGCGTCGAAAACCCGTGTACCAGTGACCATGCCGCCAGTTGAGCGGCCGCGGGGTCGGCACGGGCGTTGGGATCCCACAGCGTGGCGACCCCACGAGAGAGTTCGGCCCCGGCCGCGGCCTCGACGGCGGCCAACTCCGCGTCCGCCGGGTCGACCAGCGACTTGTTGAACATCACCTGGTAGTGCCCTGGGTGCTCGAGGGCAAACCGCACGTAGGCCCGGGCCGCATCGGCGAAGTGACCCCGCGCGTCGATCAACGCCTCGGCTAACAGCCGGAATCCCTCTGTGGCCAGGGCCGTGAACAACCCTCGCCGATCGGTGAAGTGGTGCGCGGGCGCGGCGTGCGATACGCCGGCGCCCCGGGCCAGCTCACGCAGTGAGACGCCCTCCGCGCCGCGCTCGGCGACCAAGCGCGCGGTCTCGGCGAGGATCACCGCGCGCAGGTCGCCGTGGTGGTAATTCGGTCGGGTCACCACGCCAGCATACCGGGAAACTTGACAGTGACTAGATAGGGGCCTAACTTCACAAGGTAACTTGTCAGTGTCTAGATTGGAGATCGAAATGGCTCCGTTGATCACCCTGCTGGTGGCCGGCATCGTCGCGCGGGTCGTCGGCTGGCTCGGGGTCGCCTACGTCAACAGCTGGTCCGCCTCGATCGCCGTCGGGCTGGCCGCCATGTTCGTGCTGACGGGGACTGCGCACTTCGCTCCGCGCCTGCGGGCCGACCTCATCGCGATCGTGCCGCCCCGGTTGCCGGCGCCCGGTGTGCTGGTCACCATCACCGGGCTGCTCGAATTGCTGGGCGCCGTGGGCTTGGTGCTTCCGGTGACCCGGGTGGCCGCGGCCCTGTGCTTGTTGGCTCTGATGCTGGCCATGTTCCCGGCCAACGTGTACGCCGCGCGGATGCCCAATCCGCCCGCGTCGATGACGACCAGGCTATCCGTGCGCACCGTCGTCGAGGTCGTCTTCCTGGCCGCCACCGTAACGGTCGCGATCGGCCACGGCTAGGACCCACGCGTATTGGAAGGCGGCCTCCTGCCACGCTTTGTAGCGGCCACTGACACCACCGTGTCCGGCGTTCATCTGCGTTTTCAGCAGGACCGGATTGCCGTTGCCGTTGGCGTGCCGCAGCGCCGCCACCCACTTGGCCGGTTCCACGTAGTAGACCCTGGTGTCGTTCAAAGACGTCATCGCCAGAATGGCGGGGTACCGTTTCGCAGCGACGTTCTCGTACGGCGAATAGGACTTCATGTAGGAATACACCTCTTTGTCGCTCAGCGGGTTTCCCCACTCGTCCCATTCGGTGACGGTCAGCGGCAACGAGGGATCCAAGATGGTGGTCAGGGGGTCGACGAACGGAACCTGGGCGAGGATGCCGGCGAACAGGTCCGGCGCCAGGTTGGCCACCGCGCCCACCAGCAGGCCGCCCGCGCTGCCGCCCAGCGCCACCAACTGTTGCGCCCGGGTGATTCCCGAATCGACCAAATGCCTTGCCGCCAGCACGAAGTCGGTAAAGGTGTTCTTCTTCTCCAAGAGCCTGCCGTGCTCGTACCATAGCCGGCCCATCTCTCCGCCGCCGCGGACGTGGGCGATGGCGAACACCATGCCGCGGTCCAGCAGCGACAATCGTGCGATGGAAAAACTCGGGTCCGTGCAGATCTCGTAGGCGCCGTAGCCGTACAGCACTGCGGGGGCGGGAAACTCGATACCGGCGCGGTGCACGATCGAGATTGGGATTCGGGTGCCGTCGTCTGCGAGCGCCCAGTCGCGTCGTTCGACGTAGTCGTCGGGCCGGTAGCCGCCGAGTACGGGTTGCTCGCGCAGCAACGTGCGCTCGCCGGTGGCAAAGTCGACGTCGTAGATGCGCGCCGGAGTCGCGAGAGATCCCGACACGATCCGCAGTTTGGGCGCATCCCAGACCGGGTTGCCACCGACACCCGCGGCCATCAGTTCTGAGTCGAACGGGATCTCCTCCGGCTCCCCGTAGCTCCCGTCCGGAGCGATGGGCCACAACTGGATCCGCGGCAGCGCCGCGCGCCGGTAGCTGACCACCAGGTGGCCGGCAAAGGCATCCACTCCGTCAAGCCGGACATCGTCGCGGTGCGGGATCAGCGTCCGCTGCTGCGCCGGATCGCTGACCGGGGCCTCGGTAAGCGCGAAGTTCACCGCACCGTCGTTGTGCAGGATCAACAACCGGTCTTGTCCCCCGATTACCGCGTGCTCCACCGCGTACTCGATACCGTCGCGCCGTGGCAGCAGGATGGTGAATTGGGCCTGCGGGTCGGCGGCGTCGGCGTAGTGGACCTCGGAGGTAACGGAGGATCCGGCGGAAATGACGACAAAGGCCTGGCTTCGGGTGAGCCCGACCCCCAGCCAAAACCGTTCGTCCGACTCGTGATACACCAGCTCCGACGGCTCGCCGGAGCCAAGGCGGTAGCGCCAGACCTTGTCGGGACGGTGGGCCGCGTCGAGGGTGAGGTAGTACACGGTGCGGTTGTCGGCCGCCCAGGTCCCGCCCGCTGCGATGTCGGCGATTTCGTCCGGGTAGCACTCGCCGGTGCGTAAGTCCTTGAACCGCAGCGTATAGCGTTCGTCGCCGAGAATATCGACAGAGTAGGCCAGCAGGTTCTGGTCGGGGCTTATCCTCGCGACACCCAGCGCGAAGAATTCGTGGCCCTGCGCTTCGACGTTCGAGTCGAGCAAGACTTGCTCACCGGGTATTTCGGTATCCTCGTCCAGGACGGGCGGATTCCAGTCGTCGGGATCGGTTACGGGGCAACGGCAGTCGACGCGGTACTGCTTTCCCTCGAAGGTGCGTGCGTAGTACCACCACTCGCCGCGCCTGATCGGCACCGAGAGGTCGGTCTCCTTGGTGCGCGCCTTGATCTCGTCGAAGATCTTCTGCCGCAACGATTCCAGGTGATCAGTCATCTTATCGGCGTAGTCGTTCTCGGCGTCGAGATAGGCGACGACTTCGGGGTCATCCTTGGCACGCAGCCATTCGTACGGGTCGACGAAGACGTCGCCGTGGTGCTCGCGCCGGGTCTCCACCCGCTTGGCGACCGGCGGTTCGGGCACGCGGGGGAGGGGCTGCGTCATGCGCCCGGGCCGATCCAGTCGTCGAAGCTCAATCCGGAGATCCGTTCGTAGGCATTGATGTAACGATCGCGGGTTGCTTCGACGATGCCGGCGGGCAGCGGCGGCGGTGGTTGCGAACCGTAGCGGTCCCAGCCGGACTCGGGGCTGGTGAGCCAGTTGCGGACGAACTGCTTGTCGAAGCTGGCCTGGACGACGCCCTCCCGGTAATCGTCGGCCGGCCAGTACCGCGACGAATCCGGGGTGAAGATCTCGTCGGCCAGCAGCAGGTTGCCGTCGCGGTCGGTGCCGAATTCGAATTTGGTGTCGGCGATGATGATTCCCTTCGTCAGGGCGTGGTCGGCGGCCTGCACGTAGATTTTGAGCGTTCGGTCGCGCAGCTGGTCGGCGCGCACCGCACCCACCAACTCGATCACCCGGGCAAACGAGATGTTTTCGTCGTGGTCTCCCAGCGCCGCCTTCGTCGCCGGGGTGAACAGCGGTTCGGCGAACCTGCTGGCCTCGACCAGCCCGGCCGGCAGCGTGATGCCGCACACCTGCCCGGTGGCCTGGTAATCCAGCAATCCCGAGCCGGTCAGGTAGCCGCGAGCCACACATTCCACCGGGAGCATCTCCAGCCGGCGCACCACCAGGGCGCGGCCGAGAGCCTCGTCGGGGATGCGCGGGTCGTTCGGGGGGCCGGCCAGGTGGTTCGGGGCGTCGACGAGGCCGAAGAAGAACACGCTCATCGCGGTCAGGATGCGGCCCTTGTCCGGGATCGTGCTGTCCAGCACGTAGTCGTAGGCCGAAATCCGGTCGCTGGCGACCAGCAGCAGGTGCTCGTCGTCCACGCGGTAGATCTCCCGGACCTTGCCGCTGGCCAGGTGCTGGTAGTCGGACAGAGCGGGGCGCATCGGGTCAGCCTATCCGGCACCGCACCACCGGTCCTGTGCTGGGATCGGGGCTATGACGCGGTTCTTGCCTTACTCCACCAGGCCTCTTCGCCTGTTCGGTCAACTGATCAGCGATATCACCGTCTCGCTGTGGACGGTGATATGGGTTTTCGTCGGCCTCGCCGTACACGACGCCATCGCCACGATCGCCGAGGCGGGCGGGCAAGTGGAAAGCGGCTCAAAGGGAATAGCGGGCAACCTGGCATCGGCGGGCCACGGCGCCCAACACATTCCGCTGGTGGGTGACGAGGTCAGCAAACCCCTCACCGCCGCCAGTGATGCGGCCCTGGACATCGCGGGCGCCGGACACAGCCTGAATACCACGGCGAGCTGGCTGGCGGTGGTGCTGGCACTGGCGGTCGCTTCGCCGCCGATCCTGGCGGTGACCATGCCGTGGTTGCTCCTGCGCCTGCGCTTCTTCCGTCGCAAGTGGACGGTGACCGCGTTGGCCGCCACGGCGGCCGGTCAGGAACTGCTGGCGCTGCGGGCGTTGACTAACCGGCCGCCGCGCAAACTGGCCGCCGTCAGCGCGGATCCGGTCGGCGGGTGGCGCCACGAAGATCCCGCGACCATTCGGGCGCTCGCCGCACTCGAACTCAGGGCCGCCGGGATCAGGCTCCGCCCGGGCTGACCACCAGGGCGTGCCAAAGGCGCAGCAGACCGGCGACGACGACAATCAGCCACGCCGCCAACGTGTCCCAGAAAAAGACCAGCGAAACGGTGATCAGCGAAGGCCGACCGATTTCGGCCGCCATGGCGTGGGTGGCGGCGGCGTACGTTCCCAGTGGGAACACCAGCGCCCACCACACACCGGCGAAGTGCAGCACCTCGGGCCGGACAGTCACGGTTCCTCGCGCAGTTCCACAATCAGGTGGCGGATGCCGGTATGCCGATTGCTTCGCGTCCACTCGACCGTCTGCACAACCCGCACGCCGGCAAAGCGCGACAACAGTTCCTCGCACAGCACCAGCAATTCGAGGCGGGCCAGGTTGGCACCCAGGCAATAGTGCACACCCTGACCGAAGCCCAAGTGGGGATTGGGCTTTCGGGCGATGTCGAACTGGTCCGCGTTGTCGAAAACACTGGGATCGCGGTTGGCCGAGCCCTCCCAGATCTGAACCTTCTGCCCGGCCTCGATCGACTGATCGCCGAGCGTGACGTCGCGGGTGGCGGTGCGTCGTTTGGATGGCGACGGAGACGTCCACCGCACCATCTCTTCGACCGCCGTCGGCATTTTCCCGAAATCCTCACGTAACGCTTGAAGTTGCTGCGGGTGCTCGGCCAGCGCCAGCAGCCCACCCGCGACCGCGTCGCGCGTCGTCTCCGCGCCGGCGCTGAACAGCAGGCTGAAGAACAGATACAACTCCAGATCCGACAGGGCCGGCGCAGCGTCCTCGTCGGGGTCGTCGAGCCTTGCGTTGGCGACGACCGACAACATGTCGTCGGTCGGGTTGGCACGCTTCGCGGCGATCAACTCCTGGCCGTAGGCGTACATCCGCGACCCGGCTTCCTCCACCGACAGCTGCGATATTGACGCCTTGCGCGAACCGCCGAAGTCGAACTGCGGCTCGATCGCCTCGAACAGCCAATGCCGTTCCGCCTCGGGCACTCCGAGCAGGATGCAGATCATCTGCATCGGCAATTCGGCGGCGATGTCCACCAGGAAGTCGAACGGTTCACCGGGCACCACCTCATCCAGCAGGCGGCGGGCGCGGGAACGCAGGTCGTCCTCCACACGGCGGATCATCCGCGGCGTCAGCCCGGAGCTGACGAGTCGCCGGATCTGCGTATGCCGCGGGTCGTCCATCATGTTGAGCACCTGACCGGCGATGGCCAGGTCCTGTAACAGCGTGCCGCCGTGCGGTCGCCCGCCACCGGTGACCGATGAGTATGCCGTCGGATCTCTCAGTACCTCAAGCGTTTCCGCGTAGGTGGCGACGGACCAGAATCCTTCCCCGTCGGGGGTGTTGTCGGTTGGCGCGTGCCAGTACACCGGCGCCTCGCGCCGGTGGATGGCGAACAGATCGTGCGGAAACCCGTTGGCGAAGTTGTCCAGGTCGGTGAAATCAATGCCCGCGAGCGCGAGGGTCACAGGATCGCCCCCGGTTCGTACTTGGCCGCGTCCGGGTACCGGTTCACCAATTCCTCGACTATGGCGGCCACCTCGTCGACCTGGTCACCGGCCGCGCCCGTGAACGCCTTCTTGTCGGCCAGCGCGGCGTCCAGCGCCGCCCGGTCCAACGGCAGCCGCTCGTCGGCGGCCAACCGGTCGAGCAGGTCCGGTTCGGCGCCGCGTTCTCGCATGGCCAGGGCCGTCGCCACCGCGTGTTCGCGAATCACGTGGTGGGCGGCCTCCCGGCCCATGCCGGCGCGCACCGCCGCCATCAACACCTTGGTGGTGGCCAGGAACGGCAGGTAGCGATCCAGCTCGCGCTGGATCACCGCCGGGTAGGCGCCGAACTCGCCGAGCACCGTCAGGAACGTCTCGATCTGCCCGTCGATGGCAAAGAAGCTGTCCGGCAACGTGACTCGGCGCACCACCGAGCAGAACACGTCGCCCTCGTTCCATTGCGCGCCGGCCAGTTCGGCGGCCATCGAGGCGTAGCCGCGCAGCACCACCTGCAGCCCGTTGACCCGTTCGCAGCTGCGGGTGTTCATCTTGTGCGGCATCGCCGACGAGCCGACCTGCCCTTCGGCGAAACCCTCGGTGACCAGTTCGTGCCCGGCCATCAGCCGGATGGTGTGGGCGAACGACGACGGCCCCGCGCCGAGTTGCACCAGCGCCGAGAGCACGTCGTGGTCCAGCGAGCGCGGGTACACCTGCCCGACGCTGGTCAAAACGTTTGTGAAGCCCAGAAATTCAGCGATGAGGCGTTCCAATTCGGCCAGCTTGGCTTCGTCGCCGGCCAGCAGGTCGAGCATGTCCTGCGCGGTGCCCATCGGGCCTTTGATGCCGCGCAGTGGGTAGCGGTCGATCAGCTCCCGCAGCCGGGTCAGCGCGATCAGCGTTTCCTGCGCCGCGGAAGCGAACCGCTTTCCCAGCGTGGTGGCCTGCGCGGCGACGTTGTGGCTGCGTCCGGCCATGACCAGGTCGCGGTAGCTCACCGCCCGCTCGGCGAGTCGCGCCGCGGCGGCCACCCCGTGGGAGAAGACCAACTCCAGCGACCGCCGGATCTGCAGCTGCTCGACGTTCTCGGTCAGGTCGCGGCTGGTCATTCCCTTGTGCACCTGCTCGTGGCCGGCCAGTGCGTTGAATTCCTCGATGCGGGCCTTGACGTCGTGGCGCAGCACCCGCTCTCGGGCCGCGATGGAGGCCAGGTCGACGTCCTCGAGCACCCGCTCGTAATCAGCGACCGCTTCCCGGGGCACCTCCACGCCCAGTTCCGCTTGCGCCCGCAACACGGCCAGCCACAGCCGCCGCTCGGCGACGATTTTTGCCTCCGGCGACCAGATCGCGACCATCTCGGCGCTGGCATACCGGGCGGCCAGCACGTTCGGAATGCTCACAAGCACACAGCTTACGGTTGGGCCCTTCCGGCTGACCGGGTTCCGGTCACAGTTGCCACATCAGTCTCTGCGCCGGCCGGCACACGAGCTGCCCGCCTCGCAGCGACAGGTTGGCAAACATCGCAGCGACCTCACCGATTTGTCGCTGTGAGATGACATGTGTTGGGGACCCCCTCGGCTCAGACGCTCGATGATTGTTGGGCGTCGGAAAAATGGTTTCAGGAACTCGAGGAGGTCCCACTGATGACGATGATAGGCGGCTTGGACGTGCACCGACAGC
>JARLGR010000105.1 GCA_031292665.1 Mycobacterium sp.
CCGTCCAGCGGGAACAACGTGGTGGCGGTGTTGCTCGCCGCCCGCGCGAGGCCGGCGGGCACCAACGCAAGCATGGCTACGATGACCGCAATTCCCGCTACCGGTCGGACCATCTCGCTCCCCTTCCCGGTTAGCTGACCCGCAGGTGAACTTAACCCCGCGACTACTCGTCGTAGGTCACTTCTACCGAATCAGATTCGGGGCGAGATTGACAGGCCAGAATCAGTCCGTCGTCCAGGTCCTGCTGCTCCAGGACGTCATTGACGTCCATGTGGACCTTGCCTTTGCGCAAGGTGCAGGCGCAGGCGCCGCAGTGTCCCTCCCGGCAGGAGAACGGTGCGTCCAAACCTTTCGCGAGGAGGACGTCGAGCAGCTTGGCGTTGCGCGGCCACGACACGGTGTGGGTCTCGCCGTCCAACTCGACCACCGCAGTGGCCGGCGGTTCCCCGCCTTCGGGGGTGTCCTCGATCTTCACGGCCGCGAACGGATCTGACTCCAGTGACTTGAACACCTCGATATGTACCTGCGCGGCAGACACTTTCAGCGATGCCAGCGCTTCGCGGGCCGCGTCCATGAACGGTCCGGGCCCACAGATGTACGCGGGCCGGCCGGCGTTGGGGGCGGCCAGCTTCGCCAACGCGGTGGCGCTCGGCAATCCCTGCACCGATTCCAGCCAGTGCACGACGGTGAGCCGGTCCGGATACTTCGCGACCAGATCCCGGAGCACTTGGGAGAAGATCACCGATCGGTCGTCGCGGTTGGCGTAGAGCAGCGTCACCTGCCCGCTGCCCTCGGACAGCGCCGACTTGCAGATGGACAGGATCGGGGTGATCCCGCTGCCGGCGGCGAGCAGCAGGAAGTCGGCGTCGAGCGTCTTGGGCACGAAGGTGCCCGACGGCGCCAGCACGTGGATGCGCATGCCCGCCTGCGCGTGGTCGCACAGCCAGTTGGACGCGTATCCGCCCGCGGTCCGTTTGACCGTGACCGCGAGTGCGTCGTCGGTGAACGGAGAGCTGCACAGCGAGTAGCAGCGCGCCACCGAGCCGGTTCGCTCGCTCGGCACCCGCAGCGTCAGGAACTGGCCGGGTGCATAACGCAGCCGCGCCGGCGGGATGCCCGGATCGCCCGGGTCGCTCGGTACCGCGAACACCAGCGACCGGGCGTCGTCGGTCTCGGCGATGACCTCGGCGATCTGCAGTTCCAGGACGTGGTGGCCGAGTGGCTCGTCGGGGATTGCCTCGGTCAATGCCCGTCCCTCCCTTTCTTCGCGACTAGAACATGTTACAGAAATCCAGATTTGTACCGCTACCAGCCGCAGGAATACCCTGCTCGACACAAATCGGAACGTGTTCTAGTCTTTGTGTAAGTCCGCTCGTCTGGGAGGCAAACTTCAGTGACATCTATTCAACAACGCGACGCCCAGTCGGTACTGTCTGCCATCGATGATCTGCTGCCGCGGCTCAGTGAGCGCGCCCAGGCGACGGAAGAGCTGCGTCGTATCCCCGAGGAGACGATCAACGAGCTCGACGAGGTCGGTTTCTTCACTTTGCTGCAGCCCCGGCAGTGGGGCGGGCTGCAGTGCGATCCCACGGCGTTCTTCGAGGCCGTCCGCCGGCTGGCCAGCGCGTGCGGCTCGACGGGATGGGTGGCCTCGATCCTCGGCGTGCACAACTGGCACCTCGCCCAGTTCGACCAGCAGGCCCAGGAAGACGTGTGGGGTAACGACCCGACCGTGCGGGTTTCGTCGTCGTACGCCCCGATGGGCGCCGGCACCGTGGTCGACGGGGGCTACCTGGTCAACGGGGCATGGCACTGGTCGTCGGGATGTGACCGCGCGACGTGGGCGTTCGTCGGCGGCCCGGTCCTCAAGGATGGCCGTCCGGTCGACTTCGGCAGCTTCCTGATCCCCAACAGCGACTACCGAATCGACGACGTGTGGCACGTGGTCGGCCTGCGCGGCACCGGCAGCAACACCCTGGTGATCAAGGACGTCTTCGTCCCCAGCCACAGGTTCCTGTCCTACAAGGCGATGAACGACCACACCGCCGGTGGGCAGCTGACCAACACCGCGCCGGTCTACAAAATGCCTTGGGGCACAATGCATCCGACGACGATATCGGCGCCGATCGTCGGGATGGCATACGGCGCCTATGCGGCCCACGTGGAGCACCAGGGCAAGCGGGTGCGCGCCGCGTTCGCCGGGGAGAAGGCCAAGGACGACCCGTTCGCCAAGGTCCGCCTCGCCGAGGCCGCGAGCGACATCGATGCCGCCTGGCGCCAGCTGATTGGCAACGTAGGCGACGAATACGCGTTGCTGGTCGCGGGCAAGGAGGTCCCCTACGACCTGCGCGCCCGCGCGCGCCGCGACCAGGTGCGGGCCACCGGGCGTTCGATCTCCGCCATCGACCGGCTGTTCGAGGCGTCCGGCGCCACCGCACTGGCCAATGACGCTCCGATCCAACGGTTCTGGCGCGACGCACACGCCGGGCGGGTGCACGCCGCCAATGACCCCGAGCGCGCGTACGTGATCTTCGGGAATCACGAGTTCGGCTTGCCGCCGGGCGACACCATGGTGTGAGTGTGACCGTAACCGAGGAGTTGACGTTCGAGTCAACCTCGCGCTTTGTCGAGGTCGACGTGGACGGGCCCCTGAAGCTGCATTATCACGAGGCGGGCGTCGGCAACGAGCAGACGATCGTGCTGCTGCACGGCGGCGGTCCCGGGGCAGCGAGCTGGACGAATTTCGCGCGCAACATCCCGGTCTTGGCGCAGCGGTTCCACGTGCTGGCGGTCGATCAGCCCGGCTACGGCCACTCCGACAAGCGCGCGGAGCACGGGCAGTTCAACCGCTACGCCGCCAGAGCGCTCAAGGGGCTTTTCGACCAGCTGGGCCTCGGACGCGTTCCGCTGGTGGGTAACTCACTGGGTGGCGGCACCGCGGTGCGGTTTGCCCTCGACTACCCGGACCGGGCCGGGCGCCTGGTGCTGATGGGTCCCGGCGGTCTGAGCATCAACCTGTTTGCGCCCGACCCGACCGAGGGCGTCAAACGGCTCTCGGCATTTTCCATGGCGCCCACCCGCGAGAACCTCGAGGCTTTCCTGCGGGTGATGGTCTACGACAAGAAGCTCATCACACCCGAACTGGTCGACGAGCGTTTCGCGTTGGCCGGCACACCGGAATCGCTGACGGCGACCCGGGCGATGGGATTGTCGTTCGCGGGGACCGACGCCGAGCTCGGCATGATGTGGCGCGAGGTGTACGGGCTGCGCCAGCCCGTGCTGCTGATCTGGGGCCGTGAGGATCGGGTCAATCCACTGGACGGCGCGCTGGTCGCGCTCAAAACCATTCCGCGCGCGCAGTTACACGTCTTCGGGCAATGCGGGCACTGGGCGCAGGTGGAGAAATTCGACGAGTTCAACAAGCTCACGATCGATTTTCTGGGAGGTGCGTGATGAGCATCCGGTCTCTGGGCTACTTGCGGATCGAGGCCACCGACATGGGGGCCTGGCGTGAGTTCGGTCTGAAGGTTCTCGGGATGGTCGAGGGCAGGGGTGACACCGAGGGCGCGCTATATCTGCGGATGGACGATTTCCCGGCCCGCCTCGTGATCGTGCCGGGAGAGCGTGATCGGCTCCTCGACGCCGGCTGGGAATGTGCGAACGCCGAAGGCCTGCAAGAGATTCGCAATCGGCTCGAGGTGGAGGGTGTCCCGTACAAGGAAGCCACCGCCGCCGAACTGGCCGATCGCCGGGTGGACGAGATGATTCGGTTCTCCGATCCGTCCGGCAACTGTCTGGAGGTCTTCCAGGGTGTGGCCCTGGAACACCGCCGGGTGGTCAGCCCGTACGGGCACAGGTTCGTCACCGGCGAACAGGGCCTGGGTCACGTGGTGTTGTCCACCCGCGACGACGCCGAGGCGTTGCACTTCTACCGGGACGTGCTCGGCTTCAAGCTGCGTGACTCTATGCGGATGCCGCCGCAGGTGGTCGGGAGGCCCGCCGACGGGGCGCCGGCGTGGCTCCGGTTCTTCGGCTGCAATCCGCGGCACCACAGCTTGGCCTTCCTGCCGCTGCCGACGCCCAGCGGCATCGTGCACCTGATGCTCGAGGTGGAGAACTCGGACGACGTGGGCCTGTGCCTGGACCGGGCGTTGCGCCGCAAGGTGCCCATGTCGGCCACGCTGGGCCGCCACGTCAACGACCTCATGCTGTCCTTCTACATAAAGACGCCCGGCGGGTTTGACATCGAATTCGGTTGTGAGGGAAGGCAAGTCGCCGACGAAAACTGGATCGCCCGGGAAAGTACCGCCGTCAGCCTGTGGGGTCACGACTTCACGGTCGGCGCGCGCGGCTAACCTGGAGAACATGTCGGCTCAGATCGATCCGAGTGCCTTCCGGCAGGTGCTGGGCCAGTTCTGCACCGGGATCACCATCATCACCACCGTGCACGACGAGGTGCCGAGGGGCTTTGCCTGCCAGTCCTTTGCGGCGCTGTCGCTGGATCCGCCGCTGGTCTTGTTCTGCCCCACCAAGGTGTCGCGGTCCTGGAAGGCCATCGAGGCCAGTGGGCGCTTCTGCGTCAATGTGCTGAGGGAGAAGCAGAAGGACGTCTCCGCGCGGTTCGGGTCGACGGAACCCGACAAGTTCGCCGACATCGACTGGCACCTCTCGCGCCTCGGCTCGCCGATCATCGACGGGTCGCTGGCCTACATCGACTGCACGGTGGCATCCGTGCACGACGGCGGTGACCACTTCGTGGTGTTCGGCGCGGTGCAATCACTGTCGGAGGCGCCCAGGATCAAGCCGCGGCCGCTGCTGTTCTACCGCGGTGAATACACCGGCATCGAACCGGACAAGACGACCCCGGCCCAGTGGCGCGATGACCTGGAAGCGTTTCTCACCACCACCACACAGGACACCTGGCTCTAACTTCTGCCCCGAGCCAAAACGTATCGACGCCGGCGGGCAACCGCTCAAATCCAGTAGAACTAGGACCCGAAGCCGCGCAGCAGCGCGCGGGTGACCGCTCCGGCGCGCGAGGGCACCGGGATGCGGTCGCGCAGCGAAACGGGCGGGGAGAAAGTCAAGGCGGGCCAACCGCGTTCGTTTGCTTTCCTGCGTAAACTGCGGCCCGGGTTGACCACGCTGGGGTGGCCCACCGCCTCCAACATCGGTAAGTCGGTGATCGAGTCGGAATAGGCGTAGCAATGCTCCAGCGGATAGCCCTCACGAGCTGCCAGCTCGCGGATCGCGTGCACCTTGCGTTCGCCGTAACAGTGGAATGCCACGTCGCCCGTGTACTTGCCCCTGTCGACCACCAGTCGGGTCGCCATTGCATGGGTGGCGCCCAGCGTACGGGCGATCGGTTCGACGATATCTTCGCCCGACGCCGAGACGATGACGACGTCGCGGCCGCAGAGTTTGTGCGCGGCGATCAGGTCGGCGGCTTCAGTGAACACCAACGGCGTCACGATCTCGTGCATCATCTCATTGACAATCGACCTGACCTGCGCCACATCCCAACCGGTGCACATGTTGGTCATGTGGACGCGCATCCGATGCAATCGGTCATGTCCGGCACCGGAGAGCATGAAGATGAGCTCGGCGTAGCCCGACTTGAGCACCGCGCGGGGGTGGAGCAGTCCCTGGTCGAAAAATGGCTTGCTCAACGCCAGCGTGCTGGACTTGGCGAGGATGGTCTTGTCCAGGTCGAAGAAAGCGGCGGTGCGTGCGGCGGGGGCGGGCCTGGCCGCAGTCTGCGGGGAGGTTTGTCGCGGCACGGCCTCGTCAGGGGCGGTCACCGGCCCAGCATAGGTCGGCGGCCCGACGGGGCAGCGACGTTCTGCGCGGATGCCGCCGGGGGAAGTCCGGAACTGCCTTCGGTTGCCTGGCATTAACCCGGGTAACTGCGTGCCGATGCCTCAGACGGTCCTACGCTACGACCTGCTGAGCGAGGTCGTCCCACCACTCCTGCATGCCGTTGCAGACGCGGTCCGCGAGCCCGGCCAATGAACGGTCTGCGACAACCATGACCGAAAGATTGCCGTTGTACGCCGACCCGATCAGTCCCAGGGCCTTCGTGCCGCCGGGGAGGGCGGCGAACAAGCACTGCTCGAGGTGGCCACCGACACTGAACAAGCCGTCCGGTGGGCCATTGAGCAACGTTGCGGTGACATTCCACTTCATCGGCCAGTTCTGGGCTGCCCCCCCTTTGCCGAGCATGGAACGGATCGTGTGTTCATCGGAGGCGATGGCGTGTCGCAGCCGGTCGGTGATGGAACGGAGGAGTTCAAGCGGGTTCTGCTGCCCAAGGGGCGCCGAGATGACCAAGTTGCCCGTCTGAGTAGAAGAGTTGAAAATGACCTGATCCGTGTCCCGACGCAGACTCTTGGGCACCCCGATTTTCAGGGGCGCCGTCAATGGCTGATGCTCCGCGGCCAGTGCCTCTTCGAGGGCATTGGCCGCAGCCGCGAGGAATACGGTGTTCACCGTCGCTCGAGGGGTGCTGTCAGCCAGCGCTCGGAGTTCGTCGAGCGGTCGTGAAGTCGTACGGAAGACCCACTCGCCACTCGAAGGCCGGTTGATCGCGGCCGGCTTATACGGGTGCCGGAGTTCACGCCACACAAGCTTTGCCAGCCGGGTCAGATCGCGCGCTGCGGTGTGCACGCGGTTACGCGAACGCATCGCCTCCAGCGTGCTTCTGTACCTCTGCACGACGCCGCGGCCCCGCCACGCCAAACCTTGCCGAACGAGTTCGCTCACACGCGGGGCGGAGACTTTGGGGCGGCTCAACTGTGGCGGCGCCACAAAATCCATGTCGGCAAATGCACTGCCGAAGAGCGCGATGCATGCTGCCCCATCGCCCAGGACGTGATGCGCCTGGAGGATTAAGGCCCACTTGCCGTCATCAAAACCTTCGACGACGTAGACACGCCACGGTGGACGTCCCATGTCAAGCGTGTCGACCACGTCCTCGACCGCGCGCATCAGCTCCGGGATTTTACCCCCGGAAACACGCTTGCTCTGCAAGTGATATTCAAAATCTACGCATTCTGCGTCGAACCATGCGGGCGGGGCCAACCCCAGCGGGGTGGCTACTACGTGCTGCATCAGCCGGGGAATAAAGGGCACGCGGGCACTGATACGCTCTCGCATCAGGTCGAACACAGATTCACAGTCGTCGTCGGGACGGTCGAAAAAACAAGTCGCGATGAGTTGGCTTTGAGTGTTCCCGACACGGAAAAAGGCGCAGGTGTCTCGCGAGTTGAGGTAGTCTGGCGCGTTTCCGTGTTTAACCATGTCGCTTCCTTGCCTTCAGTCGTTGCTGTCGCTACGATAGATAGCTTTTCCCGTCATCGACCCAAAATCGATGAATTGGATGCAAAAACTAACCCCGTATACGCTGCCGCGGTCTGTCTTCGGCCCGGTCGCATTCCTGTGAAAGCGTGGAAGCGTTAAGGCGTGGAAGCGGCTTATTTGACATAGTACCGTCGGTGGCGCCACCGTCCGGACGGCAATTTGTGGGGCCCGGGGCCGCGGCCCCGCAATATACTTCAGCTGGCGTTTCGACGTAGCGTCGTGCACACGGGCGCGAAGCTGAGGGCAGCTGAAAGGGGTCCGTGCGAATGCAGTCTGAGCAACGCCTACGCGACGAGTTGGCTGGTGTGCTGAGGGATGCAGGTCTAGGGCAGATCGATGATCCCGATGTTCTCGATTTCGATTTTGAGGAGCAGCTCGGCCTGGGCAGCATCGAACTCGCCGATCTGTTGATCCGGGTTGCTGGGGCTTACGGGGTTGACTTGCCCCCAGACGGGATCGGAAGGTTTCGCCGGCCGCGCGACCTGCTCGAGGCGATCGAGCAAGCGCTCGGCGTCGATGCAGCGGCCGGCGGTCAGCCAGCCATCGCGCGGCTGCCGAAGGCACCGACCCGAGACGAGTCGGTATCGAGCATTTCTCAGATGCTGCCAGCGGCGTCGACTCTGCTTGATCTGCTAGCTGCCCGCGCCGAAAAAGACGGCAGCTTCCCCCACCTGAAATTCCTCGCGGCGGACGGCCAAGTGAGTGAGCTCACCTACGGCGAACTCTGGGACCGCGGAAGGCGCGCAGCCGCAGGAATGGTAAACCTTGGTTTGGTAACCGGAGAGCGGGTCGCGATTTTGGCGGCAACGGGGCCCGACTTCTTCGTCGCCTTCGTGGGTACGCTGTGCGCGGGCGGGGTTCCCGTGCCGATCTATCCGCCCGTGCGACTCGACGACCTGGACGGCTACATCCAGCGGCACAGCCGGATTCTGCGGAGTGCCGGGGCGGCTTTCATCGTCTCGGATCCGCAGTTCAAGGCGGCAGCGGAGCTGCTGTGTGCGGCCACTCCTTCCCTCCGGGAATCCGCGACGGTGGACTCCCTCACCAACGGCAGCGCGGGATTCTTCTGTATCGAGTCGCCCCCGGAGCTCGCGCTCATCCAATACACGTCCGGGAGTACGGGAGACCCCAAGGGCGTGGCGCTGACCCACGCCAACCTGCTGGCGAACACCCAGGCGATCAGCGAGGCCACTGTTCGCGCCGGCCTCTATCCCGGGGACGTCGGGGTGTCCTGGATGCCCCTTTACCACGACTTCGGGCTCATCGGAACCTGGATGGGGATAGCGATCTGCACTGGAGCCACCGTCGTGTTGATGTCGCCTGTCGATTTCCTCATCAAGCCGGCGTCTTGGCTGTGGGCCATCGATAGGTTTCGGGCGAAGGCCATCGCGACCACGCCGTTCGGGCTCGACCATGTCACGGGGCGCGTCTCGGACGATCACATCGCAGGACTTGACCTTTCCAGCATCGAACTCGCGGTGCTGGGGGCAGAGCCCATCCGGGTCAGCGCCCTCGACGATTTCTGCCGCCGCTTCGAGCCCTACGGCTTCCGCCGGAGCGCTTTCGCGCCTGCCTACGGACTTGCCGAAACGTGCGTTGCGGTGACGCTCGCGCGCGGTGGGCCGCAGGGTCCGCGCGTGGACACTGTCGACGCGGATCGGCTGGCAGTGGACCGTCGTGCCGTGCCCGCGGGCCCTGGATCGCGGACACGGAGCCTGGTGTCCGCTGGCACGCCGATCGGTGATCAGCAGGTCCGAGTCGTCGGGGCGACGGATCCGAGGCATCAACCGGTGGCGGAGCGTCACGAGGGCCGTGTGCTGATCCGGGGGAAGTCTGTGATGGCCGGCTATTTCGGCAGACCAGAAGCCACTGCGTCGGTCCGGTTGGGTGACTGGCTTGACACCGGCGACCTGGGCTACCTGGCCGACGGGGAACTCTTCATCACGGGTCGCGTCAAGGACCTGATCATCAAGGCGGGTCGCAACTATCACCCGCAGGACATCGAGCAGGCCGTCGGCGAGGTGCCCGAGGTACGCAGGGGGTGCGTAATCGCGTTCGGCGAGGAGATGCCCGAGCACGGCGAAGGGATAGTGGTGGTCGCCGAAACCGCCACCGACGCAGCACGGCACGACGAACTCAAAGCCTTGATCCGTGCGGCGGTGGTCGCGACGACGGGTACGTCGGCCGACGACGTGGTGCTGATTCCTCGTGGCGGCGTGCTCAAAACGTCCAGTGGCAAGCTGCGACGCCAAGAAACCCGTCAAGCGTATCGGGACGGAACCCTGGGCAAGGGTGCAGCAGGACAGTGGCGGCTGGCCGCGACGATGGCCCGCTTGGGCTGGTACCGGGCGCGAACATTCGCCGACCGGTGTCGCCAGAGCGTTGTCGGCGCCTACATCGCGGGCGTAGCGATGTTCGTCGTACTGATTTCCGTTGGCTCGGCACTGTGGCCTCGCGATCGGGCCACCACGTGGCGCTTCGCTCGGCGCAGACTTCGCCTGTTGTTCGCCGCGACCGGGATGTCGTTCCGGCGCACCGGTGTCCCGCTCCCGGAGGGGCAGGCGCTCTACGTCAGCAATCACCCCACCGACATGGATCCCCTCCTCCTTGTAAGCGCGTTCGACCGGCCGGTTTCGATGACTGGAAAGGGGCGACTGTTCAAGGGTTTGTTCGGGGTGATCGCCGAGCGCCTCGGCGTCATAGCCCTCGAACCAGGCTCGTTGGAGTCCTCGCTGGCGTCATACGAGCGGATGCGGGCGCTGCTGGCAGAGGGCGCATCGATCCACATCTTCCCGGAGGGCGAACGCCGCGACACCCCCGGCATCTACCCCTTCCGGCTCGGCGCTTTCAAGCTGGCCGCCAGTGCGGGGATCCCGATCGTCCCGTTGGCTCTGAAGGGTCCGCGGGAGGTGATGCGTGGCCGGCCATACCGACCCGCCGCCCTGGAAGTCGAGGTGCTACCCGCTGTCCGGCTCGAGTGCGACCCGTCCGATTTGGCGGCACTGGCGAAAAGGCGGGCGGAGATCCGGCGCACGATCGCTGAAGCGACCGGCGAGCCGCTCGTTGACATTCGCGGCTTCAAGAAGCCGGTTGTCAGGGACTCAGTCGCCACCCGATTCACCACATGGGGCGGGCTGAGAGGGGCACGGTCGCGTTAACGGAGCGCCCCCTGTCTCCAACCGGTGCGCCGTTGCGCTCGGCGCGACGATTCCTCGATTCCTCAAAACTTGACGAACTCGATGTTTGGCCCCGCGGCATTTGGAAACCCGTAGTGCATCGTTTACCGGCGCTTACCGGGTGGGCGCGCCCGATGGCCCGTTGAGGGGGCGGGCCATCGGACTACCCAGGTGAATTCCGCTCGACGCTCCCCGTTAGCTGCCGGAACCCGTCTCTAGCGTTTCCCCTATTCGACAGGTATCAAACAAGCGGGCCCGGCGCTACTTTTGCTGGTAGGTGACTTCGGTGTCGGCGTCCTGAAACATCTCGGAGTCGATCAGCCAGGATCCGCCTTCTTGACGTTGCAGGGCGCGCAACGAGAAGTTGTCGCGGTCAAGCGTTTCGCCCCCGACCAGTCCCTGGCCCCCGACTTTGAGATGCGCCGACACCAGGACCACCTCGGGCGTGAGCACCCGGGAGCGCGTTTCCGGTGGACCGGTGAGTTCGCCGTGATTGAAGTTGCTGGCTGCGAACAGACCCGTCAGGTAATCGACGATGTCGTCGCGCCCGCGCTTGACGGTGCCGAAAGCGTTGACCCAGTCGGCGTCCGCGGAATACACGTTGCGCAGGGGCTCGACGTCTCGTTCGTCGAACGACTTCAACAACGTCAGCAGCGTCTTGCCGATCGCTTCCTGGTCCGCGGTGGGCAATTCCGAGAAATCCGTCATGGGCGACGATTACCTGAAATCCAGCGCCTCGACCGTCGCGATGGGGCCTTCATGCGTCGGCCGGTTCGCGCCGCCGATGCAGTAAACCGTGTTCCCGACCGTCGCGACCACCTCGGCGTGCCGCGGGGTCGGCATGGGCGGCAACGTGCTCCACTTACCGCCGGCGATGTCATACATCTCCACAACGTCGAGCACCACCGTCGGCTCTTCGCCACCGGCTACCACGATCCGGCCATCGATGTACGTGGCGCCGTAGCTTCCGCGCGGGGTGGGCATGCCCACCAACCTCGTCCACGTTCCTGACGCGGGGTCGAACCGTTCATTTGCCGCCGAATTCTTGTCGGAGGACAGGAATCTGCCGCCGATCGCGTACACGTAGGTGCCATCCGACACCGCGGCCAGGTGTTCGCGCGGCGTCGGCATGTCGGCGGCGTCCTTCCACGAACTGCCGTCGAAGACCTCGGTCTGCGGGACGAGCTGCTTCGCGTTCTGCCCGCCGACGACCACGAGCTTGTCATCAGCCACCGCCGCCGCGGGTGCCGCCCGGGCATGCGTGAGGCTCGGTAACTCCACCCAGCTGCCGCCGCGCAGCGCGAACACCTTGTTTGACCCGTCCGCGATGTTGTCGCTGGCGCCCCCGAGCACGACCACCTCACCGCGGTAGGCCGCTGCCGCCGCGTGGTGCAGCGGGATGGGCAGTGGCGGTCCCATTTCCCAGGCCCCGGTGCGCGGGTCGTAACTCTCGACGGTCTGTAGTGCGACGCCGTTGCGCAGGCCGCCCGCGATCCAGATCTTGTCGTTGAGCACCGCCCACGCCATCATCAGCCGGGGTGTCGGTGCGTCAGGCAGGGAACGCCATTGCGGCGCAGGCTGGATCTTGCGTGCAGGCAGCTTCAGCGCTTCTGCCGTCGCAACCACCTGGCTATCCCCGATGCCGGTCGACCCGCCGATCGCATACACGGAATTCTCCACCGCGGCAACGGCCATCCCATGCCGAGCCGTCGCCATGTCCGGCAAAGCGTCCCACGTTCTTGTCATCAGGTCGAATGCTGAAACGCTTTTCAGGACTTGCCCTCCTGACACACCACCTACCGCCACCAGCCGTCCACCGGCGATCGCTACCCCGAGGTCGCTGCGGGCCTGGGGCAGTGCAGGCAAGGCCGTCCAGGTTTTCGCGACCAAGTCATACGCCTCGACCGTCACCAGGTCCGAGTCGCCGCTGGTTCCACCTATCGCGTACATCAGCTTTCCGTCCGACGCTGCGGCGAGCATTTGCCGCGGAGTCGGGATCGGCGGCCCGAGGGTCCAGGTTGTGCCATCGAAGACTTCGGTCGTGTTCAGCAGCACGCCGTTGGCGTCAACACCGCCCGTGACGATGAGGCGATCTCCCACCACCGCGGCCGCAGCTGCCGCCCTGGGCTGCAACATGTGCGGCATTTCCACCCAGTGGCTGTTGACTACCCGCCAAACCTGATCGCTTGCAGCATTTTTGCCGCCCTCAGTCTTGAATCCGCCGAGCACAACGGGGTTTCCCTGCCAGGTGACCGCCATCGCGTGCTGGAGCGGAACGGGTAAATCGTCGCCGCCCTTCCATTCGTCGACAGCGGGATCATAGCCCTCGTGGTGTGCGGTGGCGGCGCCGTCGCTTCGAATCCCGCCGAAGATCCAGATCGTGCCGTCGGCCTGTGTGGTGGCCGCCGCGTCGCGCGCGATCCGCGCGTTGGTGATCGGTCTCCAGACGGCGGGCGCCTGGGTGCTCTGTTGACTGGCGGCACCCTTGTGGTTGTCGTCGCGCGAAAGCCCTAAGAAGGCACCCCCGACCACCAACAGCACGACGACGGCGGCCGCACCCGCAGCCAACGCAATGCGATTCCGCTTCTTGCCCGGTTCCGTGAACCAGGCGGCCGCCCGCGCCGAAAGGGGAGGCTTTCCGCCCCGAGGCGGACCGACGGCGGTGGGGCCCTCGCGCCCGGGGCCGCTCGGCGGGCCGCTCGCGCCGCCGCTTGATTCCGCGGGCGGTTCGGAGCCGGCTGACGGGGGCCGAACCCTCGGCCGGGTCGCCGAGCCGTGCCCGCCACGCAATAGGCTGGCCGCTTCGGAGAAGCTCTGCTGACCGGCGGGTCCGGGCGGCGCCAAGGCAGCGGTCTCGATCGGGTCCCGGTGATCGACCTGCGCGCTGATGGCAGAGGTGGTGCCGTCGTGTCCGGTCGGCTCCTGCGCCGGTGCGGGGACGCCTGACGAGTCCAGACCCACCGTCCGCATTACCTGGCTGTGGCCGCCGGGCGCGATGGAAGCGGTTTGCGAGGCATCCTCCGGGGCGCCCGTCGGGCGCCCGGTGATCGCCATCGCGTCGGGCTTCAGGCCGTTGCGGCTTTGCGCCTCCTGTAATTCGCGGCCGAAATCCTCCGCTGAGGCGGGCCGTTCGGCGGGGTCGATCGACATCGCCTTCTCGATCGCCGAGCACAGCGCGTCGGGGATTCCGTCCGGACGCAGGTCCGGGACTTTTGCGGTGCTGATCCGCAGATATTGGGCTACCAGGTCTTCGCCCTTTTTTCGTTCATGGGCGGCGTTGCCGGCGATGAGCGCGTAAAGCGTGGCGCCGAGCGAGTACATGTCGGCGGCGACCGTCGCCGGATTACCGGTCATCACCTCGGGCGCGGTGTAGTCGATCGTGCCGGAGAAAAACCCAGTCGCCGTTTCGTAACCACCTTCGATATGGGCGATCCCGAAATCACTCAACTGCGGTTCGCCGTAATCGTTGACCAGTATGTTCGCCGGCTTTGATGTCGCGGTGCAACGTGCCGCTCCGGTGTGCGGTTTCCAGTGCGCCGCAAAGCTTTACGCCGATGTGTAAGACTTCCGGCCACGCAATGGGTCCCTCGCGGCGCAGCCGCACCGCCAGAGAATCCGCGGAGTGGTACGGCATCACGATGTACGGCTTGCCGCTTGCGGTGACGCCGACGCGCAAGATGTTGACGATATTCGGATGCCCCGACAGCCCGCCCATCGCGTAGCCTTCACGCAGGAAACGTTCGCGGCTGTCCTCGTCGAAATGCGCCGGCAGCACCTTGACTGCGACTTTTCGCCCGAGCGCCGTCTCGTAGCAGCAATAGATCACCCCGGCGCCGCCTCGCGCCACCTGACGCGCGTCCTCGAAACCGGCAGCCGCCAATTCCGTGTCGATCCCACTCGATACCGGCGTTACGCCGTCGGGCTCTTCAGGCATTTCCTGGCGCTCAAACTCCCCTTGGTTTATTGGAGAGCTCAAGATTAGCGCTCGGAACCTTCCGGGGATATCTTTCAGCGGCCTTCGTTACCCGGCCACGATTGGGAGCTGAACGTCGCCTTCGCTCGCGAAAAGTGCGGTCGCGGATCAGGACCGACGCGGTTGCCACCAGCGTCCGCGGGACTGATCCGCATGACCTGGGCACCACTGCGATTCCGGCACCATTTTGCGGACCTGGTCCACGTGCGCTCCACAACCGGCCCACGTTGCCTTCCCACACGTGCGGCACTTGACGGGGTGGCACATCAGCGGGGGCCCTCTTCGATTATCGGTGGCCCCTGAAAGGGCCGTTGCAACAAGGCGAATTCGGGGATACGTGCGGCGGCGACGACCGCCTCCAGCAGGTGGACACCGTCCTCCTTGTTCGGCACCCCGGTCAGAACCGGGCCGTGAAACGCCCGGCCGTCGACCGCGATGATCGGGCTACCGCCGGGACCGCCCAACACCTTTTGGCTGGCTCCGTGTGCCTGCCTGGCGACGTCGTCGAACTTGCTCTGGTCGACCGCGTCGGCGAGCGATTCCTCGAGTCCGTTCTCGGCGAGGGCTTCCCGTATCGCGCCGGCGTCGATCTCCTCCTTACGCACGTGCATGCGGGCACCGATTGAATCGTAGAGACGCGCGAATGCGTCGGGCCCGTGCTCGGCGGCGACGGCGGCAAACAGTCGTCCCAGCCGCCGCGAAAGGTTCATCATGCCCTGTTGCTTCGCATCGAGTTCTTTCCCCTCGTTGAGAACCGCGAGACTCATCTGCCGCAGGGTGACCGGGGTCTGGTTTGTCTCGGCCGCGTCGAGCAGCCAGCGCGAGGCGACCCACGCAAACGGGCATATCGGATCGAGATAAAGGTCGACGTCCACCACAGGTTCTCCGTTCCATCGCGTGCTCCCGAATGCCCGATAATACCCCCATGGGTATATTTCTGTCGACGGTGCGGTCCCGGACGGCCGAAGGCTCCCCGCAGAATGGGTTCATGACGCTGGATCTGAACGGGTACTTCGACCGCATCGGCTACGGCGGCGCCGCCGAGCCGAACCTGGACGTGCTCCGGGATCTGGTGAGCGCACATTCCCGGGCCATTCCCTTCGAAAACCTCGATCCGGTGATGGGGGTGCCGGTCGACGACCTGAGTCCGAGCGCTCTGACCGAGAAGCTGGTTCATCGGCGTCGGGGTGGCTACTGCTACGAGCAGAACGGGCTGATGGGCTACGTGCTGGCCGAGGTCGGCTTTCGGGTGCGGCGCCTGGCCGGCCGGGTCGTCTGGATGCTCCCGCCCGACGCACCGGTACCCGCGCAGGCACACACGGTGCTGGCGGTGACGTTCCCCGGCTCCTACGGCTCCTACCTGGTCGACGTCGGGTTCGGCGGCCAGACGCCGACGTCTCCCCTCCGCATCGAAACCGGCAGCGTGCAACAGACGACGCACGAGCCGTACCGGCTGATGGACCGCGGCGACGGGCTGGTCCTGCAGGTTTTGATCCGTGGCGAGTGGGTGTCGCTTTACGAGTTCAGCACCCGGAGCGTGCCGCAGGTCGACCTGCAGGTGGGCAGCTGGTTCGTCTCGACGCACCCTTCCTCCCTCTTCGTGAGGGGCCTGACGGCGGCGATCGTCATCGACGACGCCCGGGTGAACCTGGCCGGCCGCAACCTCGCGGTTCATCGCGCCGACGGCAGCGAGAAAGTCCGCCTGGACGACGCGGCCGCGGTCGTCGACACCCTGAGCGGGCGGTTCGGCGTCAACGTGGCCGATGTGGGCGAGCGCGCTGCGCTAGAAGCCCGGCTCGAGGAAGTCCTCGGCGCTTAGCGGGCGCATAGCCAGGGCCCGATTCGGCGCAGCGCTTCTTCGATGTCGCTCGTCGGTCCGGCAAATGAGAGCCGGACGAAGGAGTTGCCGCGCACGGTGTCGAAGTCGATACCGGGGGCGATGGCAACCCCGGTGTCGGCCAGCAATTTCGAGCAGAACGCGAGGGAATCGTTGGTGAAGTCCGAGACGTCGGCGTAGACGTAGAACGCACCGTCGGTGGGCGCCAAGCGATCGATGCCGATGCGGCGCAGCCCGTCGAGCAGCAGCGCACGGTTTGCCGCGTAGTGCCGCAGGTTGCCGTCGGCTTCGGCGGTCGCCTCCGGGGTGAACGCGGCCGCCGCGGCGATCTGCGACAGCACCGGGGGGCAGATGGTGAAGTTCCCGGTCAGGCAATCCACGGCCCGGCGCAGCGCCGGCGGCACCAGCAGCCAGCCCAGCCGCCAGCCCGTCATCGCGTAGTACTTGGAAAAGCTGTTGACCACCAACGCGTCTCGCGACGTCTGCCAGGCACAGCTGGTCAGCGGCGCACCCTCGTAGACCAGGCCGTGGTAGACCTCGTCGCTGATCAGCCGCACCCCGGACTCCTCGCACCAGGACGCGATCGCGGCCAGCTCGGCCGGTGGTATGACCGTCCCGGTGGGATTGGCCGGGCTGGCGACGATCACGCCCTGCACGGGCGGGTCGAGTTCGGCGAGCATCTGCACAGTGGGCTGGAAGCGGGTCTGCGGTCCGCAGGCGATCTCGACCACCTCACACCCCAACGCCGACAGTATGTTTCGGTAGCACGGGTAGCCGGGGCCGGCCAGCGCCACCCGGTCGCCGACGTCGAAGCAGGCCAGGAACGCGAGCAGGAAGCCGCCCGAGGAACCCGTGGTCACCACCACCGCGTCGGGCTCGACATCGATGCCGTGCCTGCGCTGGTAATCGGCGGCGATCGCCGCCCGCAGCTCCGGGATGCCAAGTGCCACGGTGTAGCCCAGCTGGTTGAGATGCAGGGCGGCGGCTGCGGCCGCGCGCACCGGTTCGGGTGCGCCGACGCTGGGCTGGCCGGCCGAGAGGTTCACCAGATCGCCGTGGCTGCGCTGGCGCTCCGCGGCCGCCAGCCAGACATCCATCACATAGAAGGGCGGGATGCCGGCGCGCAGTGCGACATGGTCGTTCACGACGACTTGAGTACCTCGGATTCCAGTCGGCCAAGCAACTCTCGCGGCGAGTCGAGCAGGTGCGCGCTGCCGTGTGCCCGTTTGAAGTACAGGTGCATGTCGTGTTCCCAGGTGATCGCGATTCCGCCGTGCATCTGGATCCCTTCGGCGGCCACGGCTTGCAGTGCCTCGGTGGCGGCGAGGCGCGCGGTGGCGGCGTTGGTGGGCGTGGGGTCGTTGCATGCGTCGCTCACGACGGCCTTCGCGGCGGCGACGGCGACATACAGGTCGGCCATCCGGTGCTTGAGCGCCTGGAAGCTGCCGATCGGACGACCGAATTGCACCCGGCTCTTCGAGTATTCGACGGTCAGTTCCAGACAGCGCTCGGCGGCGCCGACCTGCTCGGCCGCCAGGAGGACGGCCGCGATATCGGCGAGGCCGGGATCGGCTCCCAGGTCTTCGGTCGCCTCGGCTTGCACTCGGGCCAGGCGGCGGGTGGGGTCCATGGTGGCGATTGACTCTGCCCTGAACCGGGTCCACCTGCTCAGCCGGCCGTCACCGGCGGCGACGACGACGTCGGCGATGTCGCCGTTGACCACGTAGTCGGGATCGAGCACCAGCGCGCCGATCAGGCTGCCCTCGGCGAGCCCCTCCAGCGTCTCGGCGTCCGGCTCGGGTGCGGCCAGCAGCGCCAACTCCGCCAGCGTGGTGCCCAGCAGTGGGGAGGGCACCACGGCCCGGCCCAGCTCCCGCAGAACCGTTGCCGCATCGGCTAATTCGCCGCCCGCGCCGCCCAGCTCCTCGGGGATCACCAGCGCGGCCGCGCCGACCTGCTCACACAGCAGGTGCCACAGCGACTCGTCGTAGCCGCGGTCAGACTCCATCGCGGCGCGCACCGCCGCCGGGCTTGCGTGCTTGGTGACCAGGGCCGCGACGGTTTCCCGCAGCATCTCCCGTTCTTCGGAAATGGTCATAGCGCCTCCAGCACTCTGCGCCGATGCGATTCCGGCGTGCCCCAGGCCGACCGTAATGCCTGCACCCGCAGGAGCCACAGCGACAGGTCGTGTTCCTGGGTGAACCCGATCGCACCGTGGGTCTGTAATGCCGCCCGCGCCGCCAGCAGGGCCGCCTCGGACGCGGCCGCCTTGGCCGCGCTGACGTCGCGCGACTCCAACGACACGGCCGCGCCGTAGACCAGCGGGCGGGCCATTTCCACCGCGATGTGCGCGTCGGCGAGCTTGTGCTTGATCGCCTGATAGGAACCGATCACCCGGCCGAACTGGGAGCGTTGCTTGGCGTAGTCGACCGTGACGTTTACCAGTGCCTCCGCAGCTCCGACCAGCTGTGCCGCGGTGGCCAGGGCCCCGAACTCAGAGGCGCGCTTGACGTCCGCTTGCCAGCTCGGGCCGGTCGCGGTGACGTCGTAGAGGCGGCGGCTGGGGTCGATGGACTCGTGGCGGTCGCCGATCGTGCCCTCGCTGACATCGTCGTCGGTGGCCAGCAGCACCAGGCCTGCCATCTCGGCGTCCACCGCGCGGGGCGTGTGCGGCGGCAGTGCCACGGTGACCACCAGCTCGCCGGAAGCCACGGCGGCGCAGCGTTCGGCCTGATCGTCAGTGGCGAGCAGAATCGGTGCGACCGCGATGGATTCGGTCACCGGGCCGGGCACGCACCAGCGCCCGAGGCGTTCGAGGGCAACCACGAGGTCTACCGGATGAGCGTCGAGGCCGTCGAACTGCTCGGGCACGAGCAGCGCGGTGACGCCGAGGTTGGCCAGGTGCTCCCAGACCTTGAGGCCGGGTGCCGCGTCGCCCGCGGACCAAGCGCGGACCGCCCTGGGCAGGTCCGCCGCGCCCAGCGCGGCGTCGATGCTGGCCGCGAAGTCGCGCTGCTGTTCGTCTAGTTCGAATCTCACCGTGTCTTCTCTCTCGGGAGGCCCAGCAACCGCTCGGAGATGATGTTGCGCTGAATCTCGTTGGTACCGGCGTAGATCGGCCCGCCCAGCGCGAAGAGCAGGCCCTCGGTCCACGAGCCGGCGAGCTCCCCGTCGGCGGCGAGGATGTCCAGCGCGGTCTGATGCAACTCCACGTCGAGGTCGGACCAGAACACCTTGGTGACCGACGATTCGGCGCCCAGTTCACCGCCGGATGCCAGCCTGGTGACGGTGCCGAAGGTCTGCAGTCGGTAGGCCTGCGCCTTGATCCACCCGTCGGCCACCCGGTCGGCGAATTCCGGCGGCGAGCCGCTGTCTTTCCACAGCCGCACCAGGCGCTGCGCCGCCGCCAGGAAGCGGGCCGGGCTGCGCAGCGACATGCCGCGTTCGTTGCTCGCTGTGCTCATGGCCGCCCGCCAGCCGTCATTGGGGGTGCCGATCACATCGGTGTCGGGGACGAAGACGTCGTCGAGGAAGATCTCACCGAAGCCGGTGTCGCCGCCGAGCTGGACGATCGGGCGCACCGTGACGCCCTCGGCCTTCAGGTCGAACATGAGATACGTCAGCCCATGATGCCGCTCGGCCGCCGGGTCGGAGCGGAACAGCCCGAAACCCATGTCGGCGAACGGGGCCCGCGAGCTCCAGATCTTCTGCCCGTTGAGCAGCCATCCTCCGTCGGTCTTGGTGGCGGTCGACCGCAGTGACGCCAGGTCGCTGCCGGATTCGGGCTCCGACCAGGCCTGGGCCCAGATCTGCTCGCCGCTGGCCATTTTCGGCAGAATCCGGTCCAGCTGTTCTGCGGTGCCGTGCGCAAACAGGGTCGGGCCGAGCATCGAGGTGCCGTTGGCGCTGGCCCGGCCGGGCGCCCCGGCGCGAAAATATTCCTCCTCGAACACCACCCAGTGCAGCAGCGGGGCGTCGCGGCCGCCGTACTTCTTGGGCCAGGTGATCACCGACAGGCGGGCGTCGAACAGCACGCGGTCCCAATGCCGGTGCTGGGCAAAGCCTTCGGCGTTGTCGTAGGACTTCGTGGGGATGGACGCGGCGTTGTCCGACAGGAATTCCCGCACCTCGGCCCGGAAGGCCAGCGTCTCGTCGTCTAGTGCTATGTCCATTCGAAATCCATTCAGCCCTGCTCTCGCAGTTGTGCTTTGACCACCTTGCCGCCGGCATTGCGCGGCAACTCGTCGACGAACCGCACCGATCGCGGTGCCTTGAAGTTCGCCAAATGCTCTCGGGTGTAGGCAATCACGGCTTGCTCATCGAGGGCGGCACCGGGCCGGGTGACCACGAACGCCCGGCCCACCTCGCCCAGCCGGTCGTCGGGAACGCCGATCACCGCGGCGTCGGCCACCTCGTCCATCCGCGCCAGCACCTGCTCGATCTCGGCGGGGTAGACGTTGAATCCGCCGCAGATGTACATGTCCTTGAGCCGGTCGGTGATGCGCAGATTGCCGGCGGCGTCGACGGCTCCGATGTCGCCGGTGTGCAGCCAGCCGTCGGAATCGATTGCGGCGGAGGTCGCTTCCGGGTCGTCGAGGTAGCCGAGCATCACGTTGGGTCCCCGCAACAGCACTTCGCCGGTTTCGGATCCGGGCTTGGAGTCGATGCGCAGTTCGAAATCGGCGAACGGGCGCCCGCATGTGGTGGCGACGGTGACCGCGTCGTCGTCGGCGCGGCACATCGTTCCCATGCCGTTGGCCTCCGTCAGGCCGTAGGCGGTGAGCACGATGTCGATGTCGAGTTCGGACTGCATGCGCTCCACCAGCACGACCGGCACGGTGGCCGCCCCGGTCACCGCGAACCGCAGCGAGCTCAGGTCGTAGTCGTGGCGGGCCGGATGGTCGAGCAGGGTTTGGTAGATCGTGGGCGGCCCGGGCAGCACGGTGATGCGGTGCTGCTCGATTGCCCGCAGCGCGCGCAGCGGGTCGAAGGTCAGGTGGGGGATGAGCGTTGCTCCGGTCTGCAGGCAGGCCAGGATGCCGGCCTTGTAGCCGAAGTTGTGGAAGAAGGGGTTGATGCACAGGTAGCGGTCGTCGCTGGTGATCTTGCCGTTGGCGGCCCACGAGGCCGAGGC
>JARLGR010000106.1 GCA_031292665.1 Mycobacterium sp.
GTTGCGGGGCGCGCTGCGGCCACGAGTGGTGGGTGCGCGGCGGCCGCGTCCGCCGAAGTATGGGCCGAAAGCGGTTGCTGCGCTGGTGTTGTGCTGGTCGGTGTTGGGGATGCCGGCGGGTAAGAGGCTGGCGCCGATGCTGGGTGAGTTGGTGGCGGTGCTGCGCCGGTTCGGCGAGTTGGACATCGATGAGGACACCGCGTCGCTGCTGGTAGGCATGTCCGCGGCCACCGTCGATCGCCGGTTGGCCCCCGAGCGCAAGAAGTACGCCGTCAAGGGACGCTCATGCACCAAGCCCGGCACCCTGCTCAAAAGCCAGATCCCGGTGCGCACGTGGGCCGACTGGGACGACGCCGTACCAGGCTTCGTCGAGATCGACCTGGTCAGCCATGATGGCGGCAACCCCGCGGGCGAGCATGCCTGGACATTGACGGTCACCGACATCGCCACGGGCTGGACCGAGAACCGCAGCGTGCCCAGCAAGGCCCTCAAAGGGGTCATGGCCGCCCTCGATGAGATCGCCGCGGTGATGCCCTTCCCGATCCGCGGCATCGACTCCGACAACGGCTCAGAGTTCATCAACTTCCACCTGCTCGACTGGTGCTGCAAGCACCAGATCACCTTCACCCGCTCGCGCCCGGGCAACAAGAACGACGGCTGTCACGTCGAGCAGAAGAACTGGACCACCGTGCGCGCCCTCGTCGGCTACCACCGCTACGACACACCCGCAGAACTGGTGCTACTCAACAGGATCTGGACGCTGCAGTCCTTGCTGACCAACTACTTCTACCCCCAACAGAAACTTGTCTATAAAGTCCGCGACGGCGCGAAAATCACCAAGAAGCACGACACCGCCGCCACCCCGCACCGCCGCACACAAGCACACCCAAACCTGCCCACCACCGCAAAAGCGAACCTGACCGTCACCTACCTCGACATCAACCCCGCCGCCCTGCAACGCCAAATTCAGGCACTGATGACCGAACTACTCACGCTGGCCATCGCCAAGGCCGGACCCAAGCGCAAAGCCCCGCCCATGCGGGCACCAGAAAGTGAGGCAACGAACGACATGTCGCGGGCATCCGGCACATGAGGCAACGAATACCGTCGCGGGCATATTGATGCGATGAAGGGGCGGGGCCTCCGCTCCTCGTGGCGTTCCCGGCGGATGCTGGGGGTGTCCACGTTCCACGAATCATGGGAGGCCCCTATGAACGAGTATGACGGCAAGCAGTTCGTCGGGATTGATTTGCATCGGCAGCGGTCGGTGATCGTGCGCCAGTCCGAGTCCGGTGAGCTGCTCTCGGCGGTGCGGATCGTCAACGACCCGGTCGCGTTGGGACTGCAACTCGAGGACGCCGGCGCCGACCCCGAGGTGGTGCTCGAAGCAACGTACGGCTGGTACTGGGCGGTTGATGTGTTGCAAGCCCACGGAGCGCAGGTGCATCTGGCACACCCATTGGGAGTCAAAGGGTTTCGGTACCGAAGGGTGAAAAACGACGTGCGTGACGCCGGCGATCTGGCTGATCTGCTACGGATGGGTCGACTGCCCGAGGCCTGGATCGCACCACCGGCCACCCGCGAGCTGCGGGAGCTGGTGCGCTACCGAGCCAAACTCGTCGCGATCCGATCCGGGCTCAAAGCCCAGGTCCATGCCGTACTGGCCAAAGCGGGCGTGTTGATCGCGGTGTCGGACCTGTTCGGGGTCGGTGGTCGCAAACGACTCGCCAAGGTGCCGCTGGCCACCGCCTACGCCGAACGGGTTCGCTCATTGCTGGAGCTGATCGATATCCTCGATGGCCACGAGGCGCGGTTTGCTGCGTTGATCGCCAAACGGCTCGACGCTGACCGCGGCTATCAGGCCATCCAGCAGGTACCCGGTATCGGACCGGTGTTGGCGGCGGTGTTCGTCGCCGAGATCGGTGACGCTCACCGTTTCGCCGGCCCTGCCCAACTGTGTTCCTGGGCCGGGCTGACCCCGCGCCACCGCGAGTCCGACACCGTCGTACACCGCGGGCATATCACCAAACAGGGCTCCAAACTGGTTCGTTGGGCCGCGATCGAGGCGGTGCAGCGCCACCCCACGACGGCCAAGATCGCGGCCGACAAAGACCGTATCGAAGCTCGCCGCGGCAAGAACATCGCCAAGGTTGCCGCGGCACGCAAACTGCTCACGCTGGTCTACTACGGGCTGCGCGACGGCCACATCCGCGCGCTCGACCAAGACAGAGCGGCGTGAGCAGTCCGGACGCAACCCGCGCGCGGTCGCTCTCATGTCTGACCCCCCTCGGCGTGGTCGTCACTCTTGATTGACCCCGCGTGGTTGCTACCGCACCGCTCCATGCCCACCGACAGCTGGGCGAAGGGATGACCGGCAGCCGGAAAAGTCCGGCCCTGCCCCAAAGTACCTGCACACCATCACAGTTGGAGAAGGCCCACAACCACAAACCCCACTCTCGCCGCAATGATCTTCCGGCATCCGCCGAAGTATGCATCGGCACGGGCCACCGTCAAGACCGTTCGTCCTCGCTACGCTGCGGGCGCTCCGTCTTGACCCCGGCCCCTTACCCGATGCCGCCTACCCGGAGGCCGAAAATCGGCAAAACCCCAGGACGTCAACGCCTTGACAAAACCCCGCCCCTTCAGGGATGACATGAGGCAACAGGGGGCATCCTTTGTGCCCGCCTTACAGCGACAGCGTCGGTCGCGCCGGAGCGTCAGCCGAGTTTGTCGCGCGGAGGTGGGCGCAACGACCACCGTCTCCCGCCGGAGATCACAGTGACGGATGCGGCACGGCGAGACTCAGCGAGCCTGCGCCGCTTGCTCTTTCGCCCACCGGTAGTCAGCCTTGCCGGACGGCGAACGCTGAACCCGGTCGCAGAAGACGATCGCCTTGGGCAGTTTGTAGCGCGCGATGTGCTGACCGGCCTCGGCGATGATGCTGTCGGCCAATCCGTCCTGCACAACCCCGTCGGCCAACTGAACGACGGCGACCACCTCATTGCCCCACCGCTCGCTGGGCCGGCTCGTCACCACGACGTCGTAGACGCCCGCGTGACGGGCGATCGCGGCCTCGACCTCCTCGGCGAAGATCTTCTCGCCGCCCGAGTTGATGGTGACCGAGTCCCGGCCCAGTAGTTCGATCTGGCCGTCGGCATGCCAGCGGGCCCGGTCACCGGGCACCGAATGCCTGATTCCCTCGATGACCGGGAACGTGCGCGCCGTCTTCTCGGGGTCGCCCAGATAGCCCAGCGGTATCAGGCCTTGCTGCGCCAGCCAACCGATGTGGTCGTCGCCGGGCGCCAAGATCCGGGTCAGATCCTCGCTGACCACCACCGCGCCCGGGTTCGGGGCGAACAGCCCGGAGGCCGTCTGCGCGCGACTGGACACCTCGCCCATCTGGGAGCCGGATTCCGACGACCCGCCTGCGTCGAGGATCGTCAGGTTGGGCAGCAGTTCGACGAATCGCCGCTTGAGCGGAGCGGTCAGCGCCGCCCCGCCGGTGATCAGGATCAGCAGCCCGGACAGGTCCCCGCGCAGCTTCGGGCCGCCGGCCTCGAGTTGGTCGAGCAACGGCCGCCCGAAGGCATCGCCAACCATCGACAGCGACACCACCCGTTCGCGGCTGGCCAGCGCCCACGCCTCGGCCGGATCGAAGTGCGTGGTCGTCGGCGCCATCACGAAGGGCCGGCCACCGCACAGGTTGATGAACGCCGCCCACTGCGCCGCCCCGTGCATCAGCGGCGCCACCGTCATCGAACCGGGCCCCTCGGGCCGGGACCGCTCGACGATCTCCTCCAGGCTGGTCACCACTTCACCGGTGCCAAAATTGCGCCCGCCCATGGCATTCAGATAGATGTCATGCTGGCGCCACAGCACCGCCTTGGGCATCCCGGTGGTGCCGCCCGTGTAGAGCACATACAAATCATCGGGCGAAGGCACCAGGTCGAGCGGCTCGTCGGACACCGATGCCAGCAGTTCCTCGTAACGCACCGCTCCGGGCAACGGATCGTGGCCGGACCCGTCGTCGACGTGGATCAGGCGAACCTCGCCGCCCATGTCCCGCAGCGCTTCAGAAAGCGTCGGGGCGAACCGCGCGTGATACATCACCGTGTCGGCGCGGGCATTGCCCAGCAGGTACAGCAGTTCGTCAGCGACGTAGCGGTAGTTGACATTGAAGGGCGCGACCCGCGCCTTGTACGCGCCGAGCATGGCCTCGAGGAACTCGTTGCAGTTGGCCAGGTACAACCCGAGGTGGCTTTGGCCCGACTCGTAGGGCGCCAACTCGGCGCGCTCCCGATGCGCCCCCAGGCCCCATTGGTGCAGCGCGCGGGCGAAACGGCGGGCACGTTCGTCGGTCTGCGCGAACGTGAATCGCCGGTCCCCGAACACGATGCAGTCCCGGTCAGGGTTGGCCGCCGCGACCGCCGCGCACACCTGGGCGAGGTTGAACTCCACCGACTCTCCTCACAGCAAGCCAGCGTCACGCTACATTGCGATTAGTCTCGGCATCGTGTGCGGGGCCATTCACACTGCGTATCGCCGATACGTCGCCCTGGGGGACAGCCAGACCGAGGGCCTGTGGGACGGCGACGACACCGTTGGCCTCCTCGGGTTCGCCGACCGGCTCGCCGCGATGATCGACGCGCTCCACCCGGGCCTGCACTACGCCAACCTCGCGATCCGCGGCAAGCGGATCGCCCACGTGCTCAGCGAACAGGTGCCGCCGGCGCTGGCGATGCGACCGGACCTGATCACCGTGTGCGTCGGGATGAACGACGTCATCCAGCCCGGAGGGTCGTTCCGCCCCGCCCTTGGCGACTTGGAGGACCTCTACGCCGCCCTCGCCGATTCGGGCGCGACCGTGGTGACGACGACCTTCCCCAACGTCGCGCGATTCCTGCCACTCGGGCGCCTGGTGTCGGGACGGCTGGCCGGCATCAACGCGGCGATCCACGCGGCTGTCGATCGCTACGGGTTCCGGCTCGTCGACCTGTACAGCGCGGCCTCGATGCGCGAACTGGACACCTGGGACATCGACCGCGTGCACGCGTCCACCCGAGGGCACATCCTGTTCGCGGCCGCGGCCGCCGAGGCGCTGAATCTGCCTGGCAGCAGCGATGATTGGGCCAACCCAAGCCCCGGGGGCGGGCGGCTGTCGTTGCCCGCCAGCGCCTACGGGCACCTGCGCTGGACGCAAGGCAGTTTCTTCCCGTGGGTGTGGCGCCGGATGCGGGGCCGTTCGTCGGCCGACGGGCGAGAGCCGAAGCGTCCGCGGTTGGAACCGCTCGGCTCGCCAGGCGAGGAGATTATGGCGCGCGGTATCCGCCGGTCAGGCATCCTTGACACATGAACGTGGAGGCGTTGCTGCATTCGGTCCCCCCGCTCGCGGTCTACCTGGTGGTCTGCGGTGTCGTCGGGGTCGAGAGCCTGGGCGTCCCGCTTCCCGGCGAGATCGTGCTGGTCACCGCCGCGCTCATGTCGTCACAGCACGACCTGGCGGTCAATCCGATCGGCGTCGGCGTCGCCGCGGTGGTCGGCGCCGTGGTCGGCGACTCCATCGGCTACACGATCGGACGCCGGTACGGCATGCCGCTGTTCGACCGGCTCGGCCGCCGGTTCCCGAAGCACTTCGGTCCCGGGCACGTCGCGCTCGCCGAAAGGCTGTTCAATCGGTGGGGAGTTCGGGCGGTCTTCTTCGGCCGCTTCATCGCGCTGCTGCGGATATTCGCCGGGCCGCTCGCCGGAGCCCTGAAGATGCATTACCCGCGTTTCCTGGCCGCCAACGTGTCGGGTGCCATTTGCTGGGCGGGCGGCACGACCGCCGTGGTGTACTTCGCAGGCATGGCCGCCGAACGCTGGTTGGAGCGGTTCTCCTGGGTGGCGCTGGTCGTCGCGATCGTGTTCGGCCTCATCGCCGCCTTCGCGCTGCGCGAGCGCACCGCTCGCACGATCGCCGAACTCGAGGAAGAGCACTACCGCAAGACCGGCACCACCGCGGCCGACGCCGCGTGAAACCTGCGGCCGGCTAACCCACCGCCTCGCCGGCGTCCGCCGCCGAGATCGGCCGGTGGTTGTCGATGAGGGCGCACGCCATCTTGCGGGCCCGCAAAGCGGCGTCCTGGTCACCCACGGCGGCCAGGATGATGGCGCCTTTCATCAGGATGTGCCACGACCAGGCGAAGTCCTCGACGTCGGTCAGCCCCGCCGCGACGGCCCGCTTGCGCACGATGTCACGCACGTGATCGATGTGCGCGACGCAGGCCTGCCCGACCGGATGATCCGCCCCCAACTCGAGGAGCACGTTGATGAACGAGCAACCCTCGCAGCCGTCGCGGAGGTGGAACCAGTCGTGCATCACGTCAAAGATCGCCAGCAACTGTTGCTCCGGCGTGTCGCCCCGTTGCCGTGACTGTTCCTCGATCAGACCGTGCGTCCAGACCTCTTCCCGCCGCTGCAGCACAGCCAGGACCAGGTCGTTCTTGGCCGCGAAGTGACGGTAAAGGGTTGCCCTGGCGACACCGGCCCGCTCGATTACCTCGTCGGTGCCGACAGCGCGGATCCCACGCCGACTGAACAGTTCGTAGGCCGCGGCCACGATCCGTTCACGAGCCGAAACGACGGGCGTCGCGACATCGGGAGTGGCCATGGCGAGCCTCACCATACTCTTAGCTCGCGCCGTATAGACAGACCGCCCTGTCTCGTTATATAAACGAGATACTCACTTCTCTAACGTCTGTCTTCAGATAACAGGACGGGCATCCATCCCGGCGTCGATAACTCCGGTTGATTAAGGAGCCCATCATGAGTTTGGTCATTACGGAAACCATGTCCAGCACGCCTTTGACGCTCAGCACGCGGCTGGTCTACGAACTGGGCGACCACACCAGCACGCTGCGCGCGACCACCGATCGCAACGGCCCGGCGGTGGTCATCAATGCGGGGGGCGAGATCGACGCGTGCAACGAGCACACCTGGCGTCAGCTGGTCAGCGAGGCCGCCGGCGTCGTCATTGCGCCCGGACCGTTCATCGTCGATGTCACGGGTCTGGACTTCATGGGTTGCTGCGCGTTCGCGGTACTGGCCGAGGAGGCGCAACGTTGCCGGGACCGCGGCATCGACTTGCGGCTGGTGAGCCACGAGCCGATCGTCACCCGGATCGTCGACGCATGCGGGCTCAACGCCGTGCTGCCGATTTACCCGACCGCCGACTCCGCTCTCGCGTCGGCTGCTCGCTGGTGAGCGCGCTGAGCTGAGCTGACGTCACGCCAGCGCGAGCAGGCGGTACAGCCCGATCAGGCCGACCACCACGATGATGGCGCGCAACGCCTTCGGCGAGAGCCGGCGTCCATA
>JARLGR010000107.1 GCA_031292665.1 Mycobacterium sp.
GACCAGGGCATTCGGGAGGCCATGCTGGCCGTGCGGGGCGCCCCCGGCGGCACCGCACAGATCCAGTTGATGGCCCCGATCGACGACTCGTCGACCATCGCCAAGTTCATCGACAAGCGCGGACCCGGGATCCAGCAGCTGGCGGTTCGGACCAGCGATCTCGACGGCCTGAGCGAGCGCCTGCGCGCTCAAGGCGTCCGGCTGGTGTACGAGGCGCCCCGCCGCGGCACAGCGAACTCGCGGATCAACTTCATCCATCCCAAGGATGCCGGTGGAGTTCTCGTCGAACTGGTCGAACCGGCCGTCTAGAACCGACCGATCACGACCACCTTCGGGTCGGACCGCGAGTAGCTCTGTTGCCCCAGCACGGCGTGTGCCAATGCCGCCGCTCATCAGCGCCCCCGAACACCGTATCTGTCGGCCACACCACCAGATGCGCCGTCCCCGAACGTATTTCGTGATCGCAACCCGGACACCGGTAGGTCTTGACCGCCCGGGCCGCCGCGACCGCACGGACTTCGTACTCATGACCGTCGGGTCCCATCTCCACCCTGCGCGGGGCCGGTAACGGCGCGAGCGGCCGCTGCCGGCGGGACGGGGTGCGGCGCCGAGCCATGCGGCCAGTTTAATCGGGCATTTCAGAACAGCCGGTATTCGTCGCTGTCCATCCCACGCATCTTGTCGTAATCCAGTGTCACGCAACGAATTCCGCGGTCAATCGCCAGGGTCCGGGCCTGCGGTTTGATCTGCTGGGCGGCGAACACCCCTTTGACCGGCGCGAGGACGCTGTCCCGGTTGAGCAACGCGAGGTAGCGGGTGAGCTGCTCGACGCCGTCGATCTCGCCGCGCCGCTTGACTTCCACCGCCACACAACCGCCCCGTTCATCGCGGCACAGCAGGTCGACGGGCCCGATCGCGGTCATGTACTCGCGACGAACGAGCGAGTACCCCTCGCCCAGCACCTGGACATGCTCGGCAAGCAACGCCTGCAGGTGCGCCTCGACCCCGTCCTTGACCAACCCGGGGTCGGCACCCAGATCGTGGCTCGAGTCGTGCTCGATCTCCTCGACGGTGATCCGCAGCTGTTCGCCCGCTTTGTTCTCGACCACCCACACCGGTGCTTCGCCGGGTTCCTCGGTCAACCAGCACGGCGGGCTCATCCAATTGAGCGGCTTGTAGGCGCGGTCGTCGGCGTGCACGCTGACCGAACCGTCGGCCTTGAACAGCAACAGCCTGCGTGCCGACGGCAGATGCGCGGTGAGCCGGCCGACGTAATCGACGGTGCATTGCGCGATCACTAGACGCACCCGACTCACATTAGAGCGTGACCGACCCATAGGCTGACGCCACCATGTCGGCCCCCAAGTCCGTAGCTCAACTCCTGGGCCGGGTGCTCGAGGCCGTGACCCGTCAGAGTGGCCGGCTGAACGAAACTCCGGTGTACGGCTCGCTGCTGCTCGGGCGGATATCGGAAAGCCAGGCGCGTCGGCGCGTACGCATTCAGGTCATCCTGACCATCCTCGTCGTGGGGGCCAACCTGATCGGCATCGGTGTGGCGGTGCTGTTGGTGACGGTCGCCATTCCCGAGCCGAGCGTGTTCAGCGACGCGCCCCTGTGGCTCACGTTCGGAGTCGTGCCGGCCTACGTCGCAGTCGCGCTGGCGCTGGGTGCGTACTGGATCACCCGGCGGACGGTGATTGCGCTGCGCTGGGCGATCGAGGAGCGCCAACCGACCCGCGACGACGAGCGCAACACGTTCCTGGCCCCGTGGCGAGTCGCGATCGTCGACCTCATCTTGTGGGCGGCCGGGGCGGCGCTGACGACGACCCTCTACGGCCTGGTCAACGTCATGTTCATCCCGCGGTTCCTGGTCGTGGTGAACTTCTGCGGCGTCCTGGTCGCCACCGGCAGCTACCTGCTGGCCGAATTCGCGCTGCGTCCCGTGGCCGCGCAAGCACTCGAGGCCGGGCCGCCGCCGCGCCGGCTGTCGGCCGGCCTCATGGGCCGAACCATGATGGTCTGGTTCCTGGGTTCGGCCGTCCCGGTCATCGGCATCGCATTGCTGGCGTTCTTTCAACTTTTGATGCAGAACCTGACCGAAACCCAATTCGCGGTCGGCGTTTTGATCACGTCATGCGCCGCATTGATTTTCGGGTGCCTCCTGATGTGGATCCTGGCCTGGTTGACCGCAACACCGGTACGTGTGGTGCGCGCCGCGCTCAGACGCGTAGAGCAGGGCGACTTGCGCGGCAATCTGGTGGTCTTCGACGGCACCGAGCTCGGCGAGCTGCAGCGCGGTTTCAACGCGATGGTCGACGGCCTGCGGGAGCGCGAACGCGTGCGTGATCTCTTCGGCCGGCACGTCGGATGAGAGGTCGCTCTGGCCGCCGAACGTGAGCGACCGAAACTCGGCGGCGAAGAACGCCATGTCGCCGTCCTGTTCATCGACATCATAGGCTCCACCAAGCTGGTGACCAGCCGACGCGCGGCCGAGATCGTCCAGCTGCTCAATCGGTTCTTCGCGATCATCGTCGAAGAGGTAGATCGCCATTGCGGGCTGGTGAACAAGTTCGAAGGCGATGCAACACTGGCCATCTTCGGTGCCCCGAACCACCTTGACAGTCCAGAAGATCAGGCGCTGGCCACCGCCCGTTGCATTGCCTATCGACTCCGCCGGGAGATCTCGGAATGTAAGGCCGGCATCGGGGTGGCGGCGGGTCAGGTCGTCGCCGGCAATGTCGGAGCGAGGGAGCGGTTCGAATACACCGTGATCGGCGAACCGGTCAACGAGGCGGCCCGGCTCTGCGAGCTGGCCAAGTCGGAGCCGGGCCTGCTGTTGACGACGGCAGGCACTCTGGAGGGCGCTAGCGAAACCGAGAGTGCGCGTTGGTTTTTGGGTGACACCGTGACGCTTCGCGGCCATGTCCAGCCGACGCGGCTGGCGTTGCCCGCCGATCGTGCGTGAGGGTCACGCGTGGCGCAGCACCAGTAGTTCGCCGGTCAGCGTTCCGTCCCCGAGTAAATCACCGATCCTGGAACTCTGACTTTCGGCCAATTGCCAGGCCCGCGTATGCCCGTGCCGGTTGGCGAGCTCGCTGGTGACCGTGTCGATGCGCTGATTCCATGCCTCCGGAATGCTGGGCAGTTCGGCCGTGCCCAGCCACTGCTCGACGCGAAGCGAGGAATCCTGCACCATTTCGAGCAGGCCGTCGGGAGTCGTGAAGTTGTTCTCGGCAAGCTCGTCGCGAGGTATGTCGCGATGAATGACGAAGGCGAGCAACCCGATTGGTCCCCCGGGCCGCACGGTGCGTCGCAGCTCCGTCAGCAGGCCGAGCTGGTCCGGCATCGTGCACAACACCCCCAGCGACCACGCGGCGTCGAAGCTCGAGTCCGCGATCGGCAACGCCGACGCGTCGGCGCGCACCACCGGATAACCGAACAGGCGCTGTGCCGCGCGGCAGGCGCCGGCTTCGGGTTCGGCAAGCACGGGCACGACCGAGCGCGATCGCACCGCGTACGCGACGGGACCCCCGACGCCGGCTCCGCAGTCCAGGAGCGAGTCTCCCGCCGCCAGGCCCATCTGGTCGATCAGCCAGTCCAGCGCGACCGGACTCCCGCTTCCGCGGCACCCCGCGGGGACGTGGTAATCAGGGCCGAGGTCGGCCGCCACCTGTGCGGTCCACTCCGCGACGGTGTCGAACTCCGCCTCCATCGCCTCGGTCATGCGGCCTCCTCCATGATGAGGCGTCCGACTTCTGCTTTGATCTCCGCGCCGATGCGGGCGCCCGACGCCGACGCCAGCCCCGAGACGTTCACCCCGTCGACCCCCTCGATGGACAGCAGCGCCCGCGCTTCGCTGACAGCCGCCGCGATGCCGGCCGCCACCGGGTCGGCCGCGCCCAGGATCTGCTCGGTCACGGCCTCGTCGAGTTCGAGGCCAGGCAACCCCTGCAGCACGGCCGCCGACACGCTGTCGGTGACGACGGCGACTGCGGCGATCACCGGGATGGACAAACCCGCCGCGCGCGCCGTCTTCATGAACTCGGCGATCATTTCGGGGAAGGGGACGTGGTTGAGCACCGCCAGGCTCGCCCCGGCCCGCTGTTTTTCCACGAGCCGGGCGGGACGGGCGTGCAGCGGCGGCGCGGTGGGCGTTTCGGGCACCGCCGGGATCATGCCGAGCGAGGCCGCCAGCGAAACCAGCCGGGGCCCGTCGAGATCAAAGGTCTGCGTGACCTCCGGGCGGACGTCGTAGCCGCGTCCGTCGCCGGTCACGCAGAACACCGTGTCCACGCCAATGCGCTTCAACCCGCGCAGTTCCTGTTCGACGATCACGCGATTGCGGTCCCGGCACGACAGCGTGATCCATGGCGCCACGCCCGCGTCCAGCAGTAAAGATCCCATCAATGTGGGCGGGAAGTCCGGTTTGTTCTGATGCTCGCCCACCAGGACGGCGTCGCACCCGGGCGCCAGGATGGCGGCCGTTGCCGCGAGGTCATCGCGATCGAACGGCGCGCAGCTGAAATCGGTGAGCACCAGGGGCGCGCGAACCGGTCGCGGCGCGAATTGCTTGCCCGACCACGGCACCACGTCGTCGAACGCGCAAGCGCCCGGACGCATTTCACACTGGCCGTCGGGCCGCACCCCGCCGCACGGCCCGAAATCCATCCGTTTCGGGCACCCCAACTCCGCCGACAACGTCGCTCCTTCGCGTATGACTGCCTCCAGGCATGTACCCCCTGGGCCGCGCGGGCAAGCGCGCGGGTTGGCCCTGTAGGTTCTCAAGTCCCTGTCATATTGCGATCCTCTGACGACCACCTCCGCTGGTTGTCTCACTTGATGTCATCGGTGTTCCGTCTCAATCTCGTGTCATTTTCCGAGGTGGCCTGGCTACGGTGTTCGCGATCCTTCGCCGTCGACTAGCCGTGCGCTCCGCGGGCGCTGGACGTTTCGTCACCGTGACACCCCCCGAGTGGTCCGCCTCTTCAAGCTTCGTAAACGGATGTTCTCTCAATTTCGTTTATTTACCGTATGTTTGACTGCCCCCAGGCAGACGCTGCGGTGATTAGATCCGGTCGGGCTTGATGTTGATGGGAGGCCCTTTGCTCAGCGTGCAGCAAGGATGGCCAGCTGCGCCAGCGCCGCGGCAAGGGCAAGGATCAGGAAAACCGAGACGCGCGGACTGACATAGGCGCGTAGGAAGGGCTGGGTCGGGAAGGAAAAGGTCTCGGCGACACCCAGCAGCTTGTATTTATGTGCGGCCTCGAAGGCGGGGTTGAGCACCATCTTGAGCATGTCGCGGCGCGAGCGGTAGCGCACGAAGCCGACAATGCTCCAGCCGGGATCGGGGCCCACCATCCAGGAATCGACGTAGCCGCCGACTTTCCGCGTCCGCCAGCGCCGGATGGCCGCCGTGTCTGATCAGCAGCGGCATGTAAGGACTTGGAATAGGCCTGCATCATCTCGCGCGCCGGCACCTGCGCTCCGGTATCGGGATGGGTGACCATCGTGTCGGGCACCCGCACCAGATTGACCATGACGAATTCCCGCCCGTCGTCCTCTTCTAGGAATTCGCGCACGATCGACAGATCACTGACCTCGCCTGCACCTTGCGCCTCGGCTTGGGCCAGCAAGGTGTCAACTCCTTGTGCGTCAGCCTGCCTCGCCAATTGTCATAGGCCAGGCGAAAACCGCCGTAGAGCCCGGCGGCCACCAGCCACACCCACCATCCGGGCATCATGGACGATCTCCCTCCGACTTTCGGTACAAGATTGCCCGGCTGGGCCGGGTCGACAGGTTCCGGCGGGTAAACTCGGAACCTACATTCATTCGGGCAGCAGTTTCTCAAGTTTGTGTCGTAAGCGACATCCATATGCCACTTCGACTGACAATGTGACATCAAATTGGCAGCCGTTATGGACCACCTGCGGAGCGCGCGGCAGGGGACAGCGCAGTGGCGGCGGCACTCCTGTTCCCAACAATCTCGACGTCGATGGCGTCAAGGGCCGTGAGCCCGGCCGCGACGGCCAGTAATGCAGGCATCTGGGCGGTAACGGTCGCGTTGGGGGAACCGGACAGTCCGGCTTCCACACGGCGTATACCAGCGCACGTCTGGATGGTGAGCCAATGCCCGTCGGCGTTGACATGGACGGTATCGGCAGCGTTGGGGATGACCGGCGCTCCGTCGAGTACGGCGCGGAGAGCCAGGATCGACCACGCGGGATCGACATGATCGGCCTTCGGGCCAGTCGTCATCCATCGGGCGCCCCATCGGATCAGCTCGAACACCGCTGCTTCCAGTGCTAGGCCGGCCTCTGTGAGCTGGAACATCACTGACTTGGACCGAACGGGTGCTTCGTTGCGCAGTACCAGGCCGTCCTGCGTCAACGTTCGAAGGCGCTGGACTAGCAGATTGGGGCTCAGCCCGGGAAGCGCTCGTTGCAATTCCTGGAAGGATCGTGGCCCGATCAGGAGTTCGCGAACAACGAGGAGCGTCCATCGATCTCCGATGTGATCCAGCGCCCGGGCGAGAGCGCAGAACTGGCCATAGCTCTTGCGGGCTTCCATGCGAAAATTCTACTATCGATCTAGTAGCAGAGGGGGTCGGGCTCATGTGGACAGACGAAGTACTCAGGTCACAGTCGGGGCTTGGATATCGCCGGATGGGCAGCGGTCAGCCACTGGTTCTGTTGCACGGGATACCTGGCAGTGCGGCAACGTGGGCGCAGGTGGTCGAACAGCTTCCCCGCGGTACCGAGGTCATCGTTCCCGACCTCTTGGGTTTCGGCCGCAGCGACCGCCCACGCGAACTTGATGCTCTGCACGCCGTCGCGCAGGCAAACGTTTTGGGATCGCTCCTCGACGAACTTCGGATCACGCATGCCACCGTTATCGGTCATGACTTCGGTGGACCCGTCAGCATCATGCTGTCCGCAACGAGACCCGACCTCGTGGCGGCCATCGGGTTGTTCGCTACAAACGCATTCACCGACACCCCGATTCCGTTCCCGTTGTCAATGGTGAACTGGCCGTTCATCGGCGCACCAGCACAGCGGGTGCTGTTCTGCGGGCCGTCCCTTCGGATGTTGCTGCGCCAAGGGGTGGGTTCCGCAGGACCGCAACTCGACCCTGCCGTCCATCTCGGCGACAGCGCTCAACAAGCGGCGATCGCTACCATCTTCGCCGGGAGCCTTACCAACCTCGCGAGGCTCTATGAGCCGGTCGAAGCGCAGCTCCATGCGCTGCGTGTCCCGACCCTGGTGGGATGGGGAGATTGCGACCCCTTGTTCTCTGTGGCGCAGGGCCACCGGACCGCGGACGCCGCGGGTGCCGAGCTGCGGCTCTACCCGGGAGCCGGGCACTTCCTTCCTCAGGAGCGACCCGCCGAGCTGGCCGCCGATATCGGTGCGCTCGTGGCCGCCGCCGCATGACGTCGGCAGAGCAGTTAGCCGAACAGATCGCGGCCGCGCACGGCGGCGTCGATCGATTTCTGCGCAGCCGCAACCTGTCCGTGCGGTTCTCCTCCGGCGGGCTCCTCTTCCGGTCGAAGGGACAACCCACGACCCTGGCCGACGTCGGCGGAGAATTCTCCGTAAGCCAACAGTCGGTCCGACTGGCGGGAAGGACGCCGGAGCCCTGGGAGTACCGTGCCGACGACAGCGCCGACCTTGCCAACGACGTCGACATGCTTCGCCGGCCTGCACGCCTGCTGCGTTGGGGTGTTACTGATATCGCCGCTTTCGCGGCGATGGCTATGTGGACGTACCTGACTGTCCCATTTGTTGTCGCCCAGCCGGGCGCGCAACTCAAACTGCTTCCACCACGGCGCGGCTTGCGGCGGCTGCAGGTGCGCTTGCCGCCGGGAACTGTCACGCACTGCGCCGTTCAGCTGCTCCACATTGACGATGACGGGCTGATCCGCCGACATGACTACACCGCGCGCGCTGTCGGTCAATGGGCGCGGGCGACCCAGACGCTCGACGAGTACAAATCGTTTGGCGGGGTACGCGTCGCTACTCGACGTCGTGTGACGCCTCGGCTCGCCGGACGCTCTGTACTGGCACCCACCCTGGTGTGGATCCGAATCGACGAGGTAAGGCCGGCCGTGACAACCCCATAGATCCAGCGTTTGACGGCTCGGCGTTTGATGTTTCGGGTGTGATGTCGATGGGACCGTCGAGCAACTTGCCTACGGGTCCGACGCCCACCACGCGCCCCACTGCCGTGTCGTTTTCCCGCTAGTTTTGTCGGTGCTCGGGTGCAACTGTGGAAGCGTGCACGACGATTTCGAACGCTGCTACCGAGCCGTCCGGTCCAAGGACGCCCGATTCGACGGCTGGTTCGTCACCGCGGTGCTCACCACCGGCATCTATTGCCGGCCCAGCTGCCCCGTGCGGCCGCCGTTCGCCCGCAACGTGCGGTTCTATCCGACCGCGGCGGCCGCTCAACGAGCGGGATTTCGGGCGTGTAAACGGTGCCGGCCCGACGCCTCTCCGGGCACCCCTGAATGGAACGTGCGCGGCGACGTCGTTGCGCGCGCGATGCGGCTGATCGCCGACGGCACGGTGGACCGTGACGGGGTCGGCGGCCTCGCGGCGCACCTCGGCTACACCACCCGCCAGGTCGAGCGGCTGCTGCGGGCCGAGGTCGGCGCCGGACCGCTTGCGCTGGCCCGTGCCCAACGGGCGCAAACCGCCCGCGTGCTGATCGAAACCACCGACCTGCCGTTCGGCGACGTCGCATTCGCCGCGGGCTTCTCCAGCATCCGACAATTCAACGACACCGTGCTGTCCGTGTTCGAGGGCACACCGACGGCTCTGAGGCGGCGGGCGGCGGCCCGATCCGGGGCCGTGACGGCTTCACCCGGCGCGGTCTGCCTGTGGCTGCCCGTGCGCACCCCGTTCGCCTACGAGGGCGTCTTCGGTCACCTGGCGGCCGGCGCCGTACCGGGCTGTGAGGAGTTCCGCGACGGCGCCTTCCGGCGCAGCCTGCGGCTGCCGCGTGGCAACGCGGTGGCCACCCTGACGCCGGCCCTCGATCATGTCCGCTGCCTGCTCGTTCTGGACGACTTCCGCGACCTCACCACCGCCATCGCCCGCTGCCGGCGGCTGCTGGACCTCGACGCCGATCCCGAAGCGGTGGTCGACGCGCTTTCCGATGACCACGAACTCGGTCCTGTGTTGAAAAAGGCTCCTGGACAGCGCATTCCGCGCACCGTCGACGAGGCCGAACTCGCCGTACGTGCCGTACTCGCCCAGCAGGTGTCGACGAAAACCGCGCGCACCCACGCGGGCAGGCTGGTCGCGGCCTACGGGCAGCCGATACATGACCCCGGCGGCGGGTTGACCCACACCTTCCCGTCGGTCGACCAACTCGCCGACATGGATGCCGCCCATTTGGCGGTCCCGAAGGCCAGGCGGCGGACGTTGAGCGCTTTGGTCGCCGGCCTCGCCGACGGCAGCATCGCGCTGGACGCGGGCAGCGATTGGGAACGCGCCCGCCGGCAGCTGCTGGGGTTGCCGGGAATCGGCCCGTGGACCGCCGAAGTCATCGCGATGCGCGGCCTCGGAGACCCGGACGCGTTTCCGGTAGGCGACCTGGGCCTGCGAATGGCCGCCGAGCAACTCGGGTTACCCGCGGCCCAGCGAGATCTGATCGCGCACAGTGAGCGGTGGCGCCCCTGGCGGTCCTACGCCACCCAACATCTGTGGACCACCCTCGAGCATCCGGTAAACCATTGGCCACCACAGGAGGTCGCATGATCCACTACCGCACGGTCGACAGCCCGATCGGACCGCTGACCCTGGCCGGCCGGGACTCGGTCTTGACACACCTTCGGATGGTCGACCAGACCTACGAGCCCGGCCGTTCCGACTGGTCGCCCGACCCGACGGCCTTCGACGACGTCGTCGAGCAGCTCGGGGCGTACTTCGCCGGCGAGCTCACCGATTTCGACATCCGGTTCGATCTCGTCGGTACCCTGTTTCAGCGGCGCGTCTGGCAGGCACTGCTGACGATTCCGTACGGAGAGACCAGGTCGTACGGGCAGATCGCCCGGCAGATCGGCGCACCCGGTTCCGCTCGTGCGGTGGGGTTGGCCAATGGGCACAATCCCATCGCAATCGTGATTCCATGTCATCGCGTCATCGGGGCCGGCGGAAGCCTCACCGGTTACGGTGGCGGGCTCGACCGGAAACGAACGCTCCTCGAATTGGAGAAAAGGCGTACGCAGGCGAATTTGACCTTATTCGACCGGCTTTGAAACAAATGCAAAAACACCCCCGTCGCCGGGGGTGTTTTTGTGTATGTTCGGCGGTGTCCTACTTTTCCACCCGATAGGGCAGTATCATCGGCGCTGACGGGCTTAGCTTCCGGGTTCGGAATGGGACCGGGCGTTTCCCTGTCGCTGTGGCCGCCGTAACTCTATTTAAATTTGTGTTGGTGGGGGGTGTGGTGTTCCACGACAAGATGTCGTTTCTTTCGGATTGTGGTTGCGATGTGTGTTGGTAAGTTTTCGGCCGGTTAGTGCCAGTTCCCTGCACCCATTGCTGGGCTTCCAGGTCTGGCCTATCGAACCCGTGTTCTGCGGGGGGCCTTATCCCTCTAAAAGGGTGAGAAACCTGATCTTGGAGAAGGTTTCCCGCTTAGATGCTTTCAGCGGTTATCCTGTCCGAACGTGGCTATCCAGCGGTGCCCCTGGTGGGACAACTGGTGCACCAGAGGTTCGTCCGTCCCGGTCCTCTCGTACTAGGGACAGGTTTCCTCAAGTTTCTGACGCGCGCGGCGGATAGAGACCGAACTGTCTCACGACGTTCTAAACCCAGCTCGCGTGCCGCTTTAATGGGCGAACAGCCCA
>JARLGR010000108.1 GCA_031292665.1 Mycobacterium sp.
GCTGACTACCATGACCGGTGAACGCGCAGGTGTCCCGCCAGTAGACGGAGTGTCCGCCATGACCCCGCCCAAGAAGCCAGCCCGAGTGCCCCTGCTGCCGGTCGACGAGGCCAAGGCCGCCGCGGACGAAGCGGCGGTGCCCGACTACATGGCCGAGCTCAGCATCTTCCAAGTGCTGCTGAACCATCCGCCGCTCGCGCGCGCCATCAACGACCTGCTCGCCACCATGCTCTGGCACGGCTCCCTCGACCCGCGGTTGCGCGAACTGGTGATCATGCGGATCGGCTGGCTCACCGCCTGCGATTACGAGTGGACGCAGCACTGGCGAGTCGCGTCCAGACTGGGCGTGACGCGCGACGACCTGCTGGGCGTGCGCGACTGGGAGTCGCATGCCGGGTTCGGGCCCGTCGAGCGCGCAGTCCTGGCGGCCACCGACGACGTGGTGCGCGACGGCTCGATCAGTCAGCAGAACTGGGCCGCCTGCGAACGCGAACTGCGTGGGGACGCAGCGGTTCTTCTCGAACTCGTCACCGCTATCGGCGCGTGGCGCATGGTCGCCTCGATTCTGCACAGCCTCGAGGTCCCGCTGGAGGAAGGCGTGTCGAGCTGGCCGCCGGACGGCCGCCCGCCTTCGCCTTCGCCGAGCGTGTAGTCAGTGCGAAATTCGGCGCGATCTGTCCGTGGTGGCGCGTTCGGCGAACGCGCAGCGTCTTGATTGACCTATCAATCGGTAACTCCTAGCGTCGTGGCAATGCGTACCCGTGTCGCCGAAATTCTCGGCGTTGAGTTCCCCATCTGCGCGTTCAGCCACTGTCGTGATGTGGTCGCCGCGGTGACCAACGCGGGGGGATTCGGGATCCTCGGCGCCGTGGCCCACAGCCCCAAGCGGCTGGAGAGCGAACTGACCTGGATCGAGGAGCAGACCGGCGGCAAGCCGTATGGGGTCGATCTGCTGTTGCCGCCCAAGTACGTCGGCGCCGAACAGGGCGGGATCGACGCGAAGCAGGCCCGCGAATTGCTGCCCGAGGAACACCGCGCGTTCGTCGACGACCTACTGGTGCGCTACGGCATTTCGGCGCCCGCCGAGCAGCCGCGTGGGGCGTCCGGCGGGCTCAATATCTCGCCGAAGGGGTACGAGCCGCTGCTGGAAGTTGCCTTCGCCCACGACATTCGGCTGATCGCCAGTGCGCTCGGCCCGCCCCCGGCCGACCTCGTCGCGCGTGCCCACGACCGGGACGTGCTGGTGGCCGCCCTGGCCGGCACCACGCGGCACGCGCAGCGGCATGCGGCGGCCGGCGTCGACCTGATCGTCGCGCAAGGCACCGAGGCCGGGGGCCACACCGGCGAGGTGGCCACCATGGTCCTGGTCCCGGAAGTGGTCGACGCGGTCGCACCCGTCCCCGTGCTGGCCGCCGGCGGCATCGCCCGCGGGCGCCAGATCGCCGCCGCCCTTGCACTGGGCGCGGAGGGCGTGTGGTGCGGGTCGGTCTGGCTGACCACCGAAGAAGCCGAAACGGTGCCGGTGGTGAAGGAAAAGTTCTTGGCCGCCAGCTCCTCCGACACCGTACGGTCGCGGTCGATGACGGGTAAGCCGGCGCGGATGCTGCGCACGGCCTGGACAGACGAATGGGAGCGCCAGGACACCCCCAGCCCTCTGGGCATGCCGCTGCAGAGCGCGTTGGTCGGCGAGCCGCAGATGCGCATCAACCAGGCGGCCGGTCATCAGGGGGGCAAGGCCCGCGAGCTGGCGACCTACTTCGTCGGCCAGGTGGTCGGCTCGCTCGACCGGGTCCGCCCGACGCGCGCGGTGGTGCTCGACATGGTCGAGGAGTTCATCGACACGATCGGGAAGCTCGAGGGCCTGGTCGAGAGGTGAGCACCCGCGGCTTCGTCTCTTGGAATGTCGCGGGATGAGCGTTCGTCCAGGTCGCCGGCACCAAGCTGGTGACTACCTGTGCCCCAGGTGAAGGATTTCGTAAAGATTCGGAAACACCGGGTCCAGGAATTTGACCATGTCAGTGGTGTCATGCATTATCGGTCGGGTAAGCACCTCGTTAGGTGAGGCGTCTACACGAATACAGGCCACTGACCCCGAACGTCGAAAGACGCCCCGGGTCAGGACAGCTCCTCCCGGCTTAAGGGTTGAGCCCAGGTGGCTTCCGAATACCGGACACGTCGTGTGGTGCCAAAGCTCTGACGAGAGGGGTGCGGATCTCCGACGGTCGTCGGGTTTCTGCTCCTCTGCCTGCGCGTAGATCGCGTGCGGACAACCGCATGCGTCGGACCTTGAGGAGGTGAGGGACCTGTGAGTTCCAGCGATAGTCCGGATCGAAGTCCGAACTGTGTCTCGTCCCGACCCTGCCTCCGGCGCGACGCTCTTCGCTGAGTCGTTAGCTAGTCGTTGGCACGCTGAATCCGCCTACGGGTCAAGCGTTCTGGGATCGGAACCACGACGGGACGGGACACGTCAGTCCAGTTAGTCCTCGTTTTCACTTCCGTCTAGATCCGTCTAGGAGACGACCATGACCGCAGTTCTGTACGACGAAGTGGTGACCGTAGCGCCCGCCCGCACGCTGAGGGTGGTGCGTGCGGGAGACACGATCCAGACCCCCGCCCCCAAGAAGGTTATGCGGGTCGACAGCAAGTCCTTCGGCGGTGACCCGCTGCTGGACGGCGCCGCTCGTTTGCTGAGTATCCCGCTGCGCCACGTGTACGCGGCGCTGTGGCGGGTTGGTGTGCTCGAAGTCCACGCCTGAACAGGCCAAGTCGATGGACAGCGAGCAATCGACGCTCCAAGGGGCTACCCGGCCGCAGGCTTGACCTGAGGCGAGGTAGCCCCTTGGAGTGGGCTTGGAGTAGGCGGGGTCGGATTTGCGGCATTCCGTAGAATCGATCCAGCGGCGTCGATCCGGCCATCACCGGGGAGCCTTCGGAAGAACGGCCGGCACGGCTCAGTAGAACCGAACGGGTAGGCCCGTCATAGCCACAAACGAGCGGCCACGCGTCAGCGCGGCAAGCGGGGTGGTACCGCGGCGCTCGCGCACATCGCGCGTCGTCGTCCCTGACAACGACATTGGGGACATTGGGGACCCTGGGCCGCTAGGAGACGACGCGCATCGTGACCGACTCGATCACCGGTAGAGCCGAGCTCAAGGCCTATCCGAAGCCAGGGGCACCGGACTTTCCGGCGCTGGAGCTCGAGGTGCTCGATTACTGGGCCCGCGACGACACCTTCCGGGCCAGCATCGCCCGCCGTGACGGCGCCCCGGAATACGTGTTTTACGACGGCCCGCCGTTCGCCAACGGGCTGCCGCACTACGGGCACCTGCTCACCGGCTACGTCAAAGACATCGTCCCGCGGTATCGCACCATGCGCGGCTACAAGGTGGAGCGCCGTTTCGGCTGGGATACCCACGGGCTGCCGGCGGAACTGGAAGTCGAACGGCAGCTGGGCATCACCGACAAGTCTCAGATCGACGACATGGGGATCGCCGCGTTCAACGACGCCTGCCGGGCTTCGGTGTTGCGCTACACCGACGAATGGCAGGCCTATGTGACCCGCCAGGCGCGCTGGGTCGATTTCGACAACGACTACAAGACGCTCGATCTGCCGTACATGGAGTCGGTGATCTGGGCGTTCAGGCAACTGTGGGACAAGGGCCTGGCGTATGAGGGCTACCGGGTGTTGCCGTACTGCTGGCGCGACGAAACCCCCCTGTCCAACCACGAATTGCGGATGGACGACGACGTCTACCAGAGCCGCCAGGACCCGGCCCTGACGGTGGGCTTCAAGGTGGTCGGGGGTGGCCCCCAGAAGGGGTTGGCCGGGGCGCACCTGCTGGTGTGGACGACGACACCGTGGACCCTGCCGTCGAACCTGGCGGTCGCGGTCAACCCGGACGTCACCTACGTCGAGGTCAGGGCCGGTGAGCATCGTTTCGTGCTGGCGGAGCCGCGGCTGGCGGCCTACGCCCGCGAACTAGGCCCCGGACCAGGAGATGAGCCCGAAATCCTGGCCACCTACCGCGGGGCCGATCTGCTGGGCACGCGGTACCTGCCGCCGTTCCCGTATTTCATGGAGACCGCCAACGCGTTTCAGGTGCTGCCGGGCGATTTCGTGACCACCGAGGACGGGACCGGGATCGTCCACATGGCGCCGGCCTACGGCGAGGACGACATGGCGACGACCGACAAGGTCGGCATCGTGCCGGTCACGCCTGTCGATTCCAAGGGCCGTTTCGACGCCACGGTCCCGGATTACCAGGGGCAGCGCGTGTTTGACGCCAACCCGCACATCATCCGGGACCTGAAGAATCGCAGCGGTCCGGCCGCGGCAAACGGTGCGGTGTTGGTTCGGCACGAGACCTACGACCACCCGTACCCGCACTGCTGGCGGTGCCGCAACCCGCTGATCTATCGGGCGGTGTCGTCCTGGTTCGTCAGGGTCACCGAATTCCGCGACCGCATGGTCGAACTCAACCAGCAGATCACCTGGTATCCCGAACACGTCAAGGACGGCCAGTTCGGCAAGTGGCTGCAGGGTGCCCGCGACTGGTCGATCTCGCGAAACCGCTACTGGGGCACCCCGATCCCGGTGTGGAAGTCCGACGACCCGGCCTACCCGCGCATCGATGTCTACGGGAGCCTTGAGGAGCTCGAGCGCGACTTCGGGGTGCGGCCGACCAATTTGCACCGGCCGTACATCGACGAGCTCACCCGGCCCAACCCCGACGACCCGACCGGGCGAAGCACAATGCGGCGTATCCCCGACGTGCTCGACGTTTGGTTCGACTCGGGCTCGATGCCCTACGCCCAGGTGCACTATCCGTTCGAAAATGCGGATTGGTTCGACAGCCACTACCCGGGCGACTTCATCGTCGAGTACATCGGCCAGACCCGCGGCTGGTTCTACACGCTGCACGTGCTGGCCACCGCGCTGTTCGACCGTCCGGCGTTCAAAACCTGTGTGGCGCACGGGATCGTACTGGGCTCCGACGGCCAGAAGATGAGCAAGTCGCTGCGTAACTACCCCGACGTCTCCGAGGTGTTCGACCGCGACGGCTCCGATGCCATGCGCTGGTTCCTGATGGCGTCGCCGATTCTGCGCGGCGGCAACCTCATCGTCACCGAGCAGGGCATCCGGGAAGGCGTGCGGCAGGTGCAGCTGCCGCTGTGGAACGCCTACAGTTTCTTGGCGCTCTACGCACCGAAAGTGGGCACGTGGCGCACCGATTCGGCGCACGTGCTCGACCGCTACATCCTGGCCAAGCTGGCCGGACTCCGCGACGACCTCACCGCCGAGATGGAGGCCTGCGACATCTCCCGGGCCTGCGAGCACCTGCGCCAGTTCACCGAGGCATTGACGAATTGGTATGTGCGGCGCTCTCGTTCGCGGTTCTGGGAGGAAGACGTCGACGCCATCGACACCCTGCACACCGTGCTCGAGGTGACCGCACGGCTGGCCGCCCCACTGCTCCCGTCGGTCACCGAGATCATCTGGCGCGGTCTCACCGGCGGGCGCTCGGTGCACCTGACCGACTGGCCGCAAGAAGGTGTCGTGCCCGCGGACCCCGACCTGGTCGCCGCGATGGACCAGGTTCGCGAAGTCTGCTCGGCCGCGTCGTCGCTACGCAAGGCCAAGAAGCTGCGGGTGCGCCTACCCCTGCCCAAGCTGACTGTGGCCGTGGGCAATCCGCAACGTTTGGCGCCGTTCGCCGATCTGATCGCCGATGAGCTCAACGTCAAGCGCGTCGAGTTGACCGGCGCCATCGACACCTACGGACGGTTCGAGCTCACCGTCAACGCCCGCGTGGCCGGTCCGCGGCTGGGCAAGGACGTACAGGCCGCCATCAAGGCGGTGAAGGCCGGCGAGGGCGTCGTCAACCCGGACGGCACCCTGACCGCGGGTCCCGCGGTGCTGCAACCCGACGAGTTCAGCTCACGTCTGGTGGCCGCCGACCCGGAATTCACGGCGGCGCTGGCCGACGGCGCGGGTTTGGTGGTGTTGGACGGCACGGTCACTCCCGACCTGGAGGCCGAGGGTTGGGCCAAGGACCGCATCCGCGAACTGCAGGAACTGCGCAAGTCGACCGGACTGGACGTGTCCGACCGCATCCGCGTGGTGATGGCGGTGCCCGACGAGCGCCTGGAATGGGCGCGAACCCACCGCGACCTCATCGCCCGGGAGATCCTGGCGACCAGCTTCGAATTCTCGGAGCCGGGCGCGGACGGGGCGGAGATCGGCGACGGGGTGCGGGTCAGCATCGCGAAGGCCTAGCCGCGACCGCGCGCACGCGTGCTGCCCTGAGCGGTCGACAACTGCGCCGAAATCGACGCTAGCGCGAGAAAGCGCGAGTAGACGTCGCGCTGGCGTCGATCTCGGTGCGGCGGCGCAACGGAAGCGAGCGGCTCGCGCGCGGGTTAGCCCTTCCGCAGTGCACGATGGGCATGCGGCCAGAACGGCATACCGGCAACGACGGTCGCGCCGGTAGCAATGAGACCGACCGCGACGTCGACGCTCTCGCGGCCGTCGTGGGCCCAGTAGACGTCCTTGAGGTCCAGCAGCAGCGCCAGCTCGTCGACGATCATGGCGTTCGCGGCGCCGTACGCGACCGCCGCCGCGGGGTGCCGCCGTTGCCTCTCCGTTCCGCGCAGGCCCACGCCGGCCACGGTCGCCAGCATCCCGATACCGATGTTGTAGTGGTGAAAGTGCTTGCTGCCCATGGCAATACCTCCACCCGACGGTCCGTGGCCGGCGCGGATCCAGTGAGTCAGCGCGCGCAGCCCGGCGAACGTGAGGGTGAACGACGCCCAGGCCAGAACCGTGACCTGTTCGCCGGGCTCCAGCCGCTGGTCCCATTGGTGGCGCAGCCGCGCCAATCGCTTCGAGGGCGCGCTCCCGGGCTCGGTTCCCATCAGCCGGCCCACGACAGCGGGTGGTCTTCGACTTCTCTCGCCCAGCGGTCGGAGTTGCAGCACCACCTGTGGCAGAGGTTCATAGCCATACTCAACGACGCTAGACCAATAGCATTTCCAGGTGTGGAGTCCCGCTGGGTGCTGCACCTGGACATGGATGCGTTCTTCGCGTCCGTCGAACAACTCACCCGACCGACCCTGCGGGGGCGGCCGGTACTGGTCGGCGGTCTGGGTGGCCGGGGCGTGGTGGCCGGCGCCAGCTACGAAGCGCGGGTGTTCGGCGCCCGGTCTGCCATGCCGATGCATCAGGCCCGCCGGCTGATCGGGGTGACCGCGGTGGTGTTGCCGCCGCGCGGCGTGGTGTACGGGGTCGCCAGCCGGCGCGTCTTCGACACCGTGCGCGGTGTGGTACCCGTCGTCGAGCAACTGTCCTTCGACGAGGGGTTCGCCGAACCGCCCCAGCTCGCCGGGGCGTCGGCCGAGGATGTCGAGGCGTTCTGCGAGGGTTTGCGGCGACGGGTTCGCGAAGAAACGGGCCTGATCGCCTCGGTCGGCGCCGGTTCGGGCAAGCAGATCGCCAAGATCTCGTCCGGGTTGGCTAAGCCCGACGGCATCCGCGTCGTTCGTCGCGCCGAGGAAGAGTCGCTGCTCGGCGGGTTGCCGGTGCGGCGGCTGTGGGGCATCGGCCCGGTCGCCGAGGAGAAGCTGAACCGGCTCGGCATCGAAACGATCGGCCAGCTGGCGGCGCTGACCGACGCCGAGGCGGCCAACATCCTCGGGGCGACGGTCGGGCCGGCGCTGCACCGCCTGGCCCGCGGCATCGACGACCGCCCCGTTGCCGAGCGCGCCGAGGCCAAGCAGATCAGCTCCGAGTCGACCTTCGCCGTCGACCTGACCAGCCTCGAGCAGCTGCAGGAGGCGATCTCCCCGATCGCCGAGCATGCGCACCAGCGCCTGCTGCGCGACGGGCGCGGCGCCCGCACGGTCACGGTGAAGCTGAAGAAATCCGACATGAGCACGCTGACCCGTTCGGCGACGTTGCCCTACGCGACGACCGAGGCGGGTGCGCTCACGGCGGTGGCCCGCCGCCTGCTGCTCGACCCACGGGAGATAGGGCCCATTCGTCTTGTCGGCGTAGGGTTTTCGGGATTGAGCGACGCCCGCCAGGAGTCGCTGTTCCCGGACCTGGAGCTGCCGGAGCCCGAAACCGAGTCGGTGGAAACCGCAACCGAGGCCGTGTTCGCCCCGGGCCCCGACGACGTTCGGTGGCGGGTGGGCGACGATGTCGCGCACCGCGACCTGGGGCACGGCTGGGTGCAGGGCGCGGGACACGGAGTGGTGACCGTGCGGTTCGAAACACGCAGTTCCGGGCCGGGGCAGGCCCGGACGTTTGCCGCCGACACCGAGGTGCTCCACAGCGCGAATCCCGTCGATTCCCTGGATTGGCCGGATTACGTTGGCGTGCTGCAGGCTAACGCCGCGTCAGCCCCACCGGGCGATGACGTCGGCGACCGGTAGGCCGGCGGCCAGCGCGGCCATCAGGAGCACCCGAGCCTGGGGCGGCCGCAACCTCGGCACCAGCACCGCGCCGGCGGCCGCCATGTCGTGCCCGGGGCCGTAGCCGGCAGCGACCCGACCGCCGGGAACGCGGGTGGACACCGCGACGACGACCCCGTCGCGGCAATGGCGGCGCACCGCGTCGACCACCGCGGGTCCGGCGTTGCCGGAACCCAGCGCTTCGAGCACCACCGCCCGCGCGCCGGCGGCCACACAGGCGTCGAGGGCCACCCCGTCACTGCCCAGGTATGCCGCGACGATGTCGACCCGCGGCGCCGCGGCGGCGCTGAGATCGCCGACGTACGGCCGTGTCTTCGTGCCGGTCAGCGCCACGCCGCCGTCCACGGTGCCGATCAGCTCACCGGCGAATCCGCTCAGGTCCTCCGTCGCCACCTTGGTCATGCCCAACGGCTGCAGCACGCGGCCCGCGAAACACACCAGCACCCCGAGGTCACGGGCGGCGGGGTCGGCCGTCACCGCCAGCGCGTCGCGCAGGTTGGCGGGGCCGTCGGCGTCGGGAGCGTCGGCGCTGCGCATGGCGCCGGTCAGGATGACGGGCACGGGGCCGGCATGCGTGAGCTCGAGCCAGAGCGCCGTCTCCTCGAGCGTGTCGGTGCCGTGGGTGACGGCGACACCGTCGGCACCGCCATCGACCGCGGCCCGCACCGCCGCCCCGATCCGGTCCCAGTCGTCCAGGGTCAGCTCCGAGCTGTCGACCGCCAGGAGGTCGACGACGTCGACGTCGAGGCCCCTGCTCAGGGGCGCTGTGAGGTCGGCCCCGCTGCGGGTGGGCCGGCGCACCCCGTCGGCACCGGTGCTCGTCGATATCGTCCCTCCGGTGGCGATGACGGTCAGGCGGGCCATAGTGGAATGATCTCGCACGCCGCCGGCGAACATCGCCCGGCCCGTGTCTGCTGTTAAGGGATGATGAGAGAGTGCCTGAGGAACGATCGACGGAGCCGGTGACCTCAGCCGACAAGGCTGCGGACGACGGTGACACCGCAGCGCCCACGCAACGGTCCCCGAGGCGGCTGCGGCTGCTGCTGTCGGTGGCGGCGGTCGTGCTGACGCTGGACATCGTCACCAAGGTGCTCGCCGTCAAGCTGCTGCCTCCCGGCCAACCGGTGTCGATCATCGGGGACACGGTGACCTGGACTTTGGTGCGAAATTCGGGCGCGGCGTTCTCGATGGCGACCGGATACACCTGGCTGCTGACGCTGATCGCGACCGGTGTGGTGGTCGGCATCTTCTGGATGGGCCGGCGGCTGGTGTCGCCCTGGTGGGCGGTGGGCCTGGGGATGATCCTCGGTGGCGCCATGGGCAACCTGGTCGATCGCTTCTTCCGGTCGCCCGGACCGCTGCGCGGCCACGTGGTGGACTTTCTGTCGGTCGGCTGGTGGCCGGTGTTCAACGTCGCCGATCCGGCCGTGGTCGGTGGTGCGATCCTGCTCGTGGTGCTCTCGATTTTCGGCTACGACTTCGACACGGCAGGTCGGCGCAACGCCGACGGGGACACCGGTGGTCGGCGGAAGGCCGACCAGCGTTGACCGACCGTTCGATGCCCGTTCCGGAGGGCCTGGCGGGCATGCGTGTCGACGCGGGGCTGGCACGCCTGCTTGGACTTTCGCGCAGCGCCGCGGCGGCCATCGCCGAAGAGGGCGGCGTCGAACTCGACGGAGTGCAGGCGGGTAAATCCGACCGGTTGACCCCCGGCGCATGGTTGCAGGTGCGCCTGCCCGAGGCGCCGGCGCCGCTGCAGAACACGCCCGTCGACATCGAGGGCATGACGATCCTGTACTCCGACGACGACATTGTCGTGGTCGACAAGCCGGCGGCGGTGGCCGCGCACGCGTCGGTGGGCTGGACGGGACCAACCGTGCTCGGCGGCCTGGCCGCCGCCGGTTACCGCATCACCACCTCCGGAGTGCCCGAGCGGCAGGGCATCGTGCACCGCCTCGACGTCGGCACCTCCGGCGTAATGGTGGTCGCGCTGTCCGAGCGCGCGTACACGGTGCTCAAACGGGCGTTCAAGTACCGCACGGTCGACAAGCGCTACCACGCGCTGGTGCAGGGGCATCCGGATCCGTCCAGCGGGACCATCGACGCGCCGATCGGGCGCCACCGCGGCCATGACTGGAAGTTCGCGGTCACCCAGCACGGCCGGCACAGCATTACCCACTACGACACCCTGGAGGCGTTCGTCGCCGCCAGCCTGCTCGACGTGCATCTGGAAACCGGCCGCACCCACCAAATCCGGGTGCATTTCGCCGCGCTGCATCACCCGTGCTGCGGCGACCTCACCTATGGGGCGGACCCAAAGCTGGCGAAAAGGCTTGGGCTGGAACGCCAATGGCTGCACGCGCGTTCATTGTCGTTCGCCCATCCGGCCGACGGCAGGCGGGTGGAGTTCGTCAGCCCCTACCCGGCCGAGTTGCAGCACGCGTTGGACGTCCTGCGCGACGAGGGGTGATCACCCGGGCTTGCGGGCCTCGACGAGGACGCGGGTGGAATGGGCGAGGAAGGACCCGTCGGCCTCGATGCATTCGTGGAGTTCCCGCAACCGCTCGCGGTACCGCTGCACCGTGAAGTCCGGCACCGTCCACACCACCTTGCGCAGGAAATAGATGACGGCTCCGACATCGAAGAACTCCACCCGCATCCGCTCCATGCGGATGTCCTCGATCTGCAGCCCGGCGGCAACCGCCTCCGCGCGCTGCGTGTCCGGGTGACACTTTGCCCATTTCTCCGGTTGCGGCCCGATGAAGTACTCGACCAGTTCCGCCATCGTCGCGGGCCCGATCTGCTGGGCGAAATAGCTACCGCCCGGCCGCAGCACGCGGGCGATCTCATCCCAGCGCACCGTGATCGGGTGCCGACTGGTCACCAGGTCGAACGCCTCGTCGGCGAACGGCAGCCGCGGCTCATCCCGGGTCGCGACCACCACCACCCCGCGCGGATGCAGAAGCTTCGTGGCCAGGGCGGTGTTGGGCGGCCACGATTCCGTCGCGGCCATCGTGGGCGGAAACATCTCGGCGCCCGCGAGCACCTCCCCGCCGCCGGTGTCGAGGTCGCACGCGGCCGAGACGGTTGCCAGCCGCCGGCTCAGCTGCCGCTGATAGCCCCACGACGGGCGTTCCTCGGTTGCGCGCCCGTCCGGCCAGGAAAAGTCCCAACCGTCGACGGGAGCGGCATCGGCCTCCGCCACCAGGTCGTCGAATGTGCGACGCATGCCTCGCATTGTGCGCCCGGTAGGGGCGGTCGTTGGCGAGATTGCCGTCATGGTTGCAGTGGCAGCGGCAATCACAGCCCCCACGGCAACCTCGGCGTAGGTGTGATCAGACCTTGGCCTTGTCGGTCTCGCCCGTCGCGATCTCGGGCGCCAACGGTGCGATGGCACTGAGTATTTCGGTCACCGCCCGGGAGGGCACCCCGTGCACCCGCCTCATCGCTCGCGCCGGTGTACGTCTCGGGCCGTGCCGGTGAAAAACCCGGAAACTTGGTCGGCAAGCACACGAACGTAGAAGTCCTCAACGACGGCTTCGATCGCCTCGTGTCCGATCATAGATGGTTGCCCGTCAATTAGTGTGCGATCACGCTCGGATTGCTCTGCATAACAAGGGCATTGCTCACTTGTGTCCATCTCGTCGGCCGCGCTGTGAGGCGCTTTCCGCGTTTACATGACGGCAATCCGCACCCAGCGGGGGATCGATGTCCTAGGTTGGCTGTATGACCGACGTCACATCACTCGCAATGCCGCGCAAGGCGGTCTCGGCCGACGGCCGGGCCACTCGCGGCCGGGGGGCCGACATGAGGAGCGATACCCGATGAATCTCGGTGACTTGACCAATCTTGTGGAGAAGCCGCTGGCGGCGGTGTCCAACACGCTGATGGAGAAGCCGCTCGCGGCGGTGTCCCAAATCATCAACACTCCCAACTCGACCGGGCGATACCGGCCGTTCTATCTGAGGAACCTGCTCGATGCGGTGCAGGGCCGCACCCTCGGCGACGCGGTCAAGGGCAGGACCACCCTCATCACCGGGGGGTCGTCGGGCATCGGCGAGGCCGCCGCCAAGAAGATCGCGGAGGCCGGGGGAGCGGTGGTGCTGGTCGCCCGCACCCAGGAGAACCTCGAGAAGGTCGCCGACGAGATCCGGGGCAACGGTGGAACCGCCCACGTGTACCCCTGCGATTTGGCCGACACGGACGCCATCGCCGCGATGGCCGACCGGGTGCTCGACGATCTCGGTGGGGTCGACATTCTGGTCAACAACGCGGGGCGCTCGATTCGACGCTCGCTGGCGCTGTCCTACGACCGAATCCACGACTATCAGCGGACCATGCAGCTGAACTATCTCGGCGCCGTGCAGCTCATCCTCAAGTTCATCCCGGGGATGCGGGAACGCGGCTACGGGCAGATCGTCAACGTCTCGTCGGTCGGCGTGCAGACCCGCGCGCCGCGCTTCGGCGCGTACATCGCCAGCAAGGCCGCGCTGGATAGCCTGTGTGACGCGCTGCAGGCCGAGACCGTCAATGACGACGTTCGATTCACCACCGTGCACATGGCGCTGGTACGCACCCCGATGATCAGCCCCACCACGATGTACGACCATTTCCCGGCGCTGACGCCCGACCAGGCGGCCGGCGTCATCGCCGATGCGATCGTGCATCGGCCCCGGCGGTTGAGCTCACCGTTCGGGCAGTTCGCCGCGGTCGCCGACGCCGTGAACCCGGCGGTGATGGACCGCGTGCGCAACCGCGCCTTCGCCATGTTCGGCGACTCCGATGCCGCCAAGGGCGGCGAATCAATCTCTGAAACAACACAATTCGACGCGCGGAGCGAGACCTTCGTGCGCGCGACCCGAGGGATACATTGGTGACACCATGAGCCTGCCTAAACCCGACAATCAGACAACCGTCGTCATCACCGGCGCCTCGTCCGGCATCGGCGCCGAACTCGCGCGCGGGCTGGCCCGCCGCGGCTTCCCGTTGCTGCTGGTGGCGCGGCGCCGCGACCGTCTCGACGAACTCGCCAACGAGGTGGGCAAGGAGAACTCGGTCGCGGTGGAGGTCATGCCGCTCGACCTCATCGACGCCAAGGCCCGCGCCAAACTGGCGGCCCGGCTGCGCGGCGAGCCCATCGCGGGCCTGTGCAACAGCGCCGGTTTCGGCACCAGCGGGTTGTTCCACGAGCTGCCGATCGACCGCGAGAGCGAGCAGGTCACCCTCAACGCGCTGGCGTTGATGGAACTCACCCACGCGGCCCTGCCCGGCATGGTCGAGCGCGGCGCCGGTGCGGTGCTGAACATCGCGTCGATCGCCGGGTTCCAGCCGATTCCCTACATGGCGGTGTACTCGGCTTCCAAGGCCTTCGTGCAGACGTTCTCCGAGGCCGTGCACGAAGAGCTGCACGGAACGGGCGTCTCGGTGACCGCTCTGTGCCCCGGCCCGGTCCCCACCGAATGGGCCGAGATCGCCAATGCCGAGCGGTTCAGCATCCCGGCCGCGCAGGTGTCGCCGCGCGACGTCGCCGAAGCGGCGATCGGCGGCATGCTCGCCGGCAGGCGCAGCGTGGTGCCCGGCGTGGTGCCCAAGGCCGTCAGCGCCAGCGGCAGGTACGCGCCCCGGACCCTGCTGCTTCCCGCGCTGCGGATCGGCCAGCGGCTCCGCGGCGGGCCCAGCCGCTGATCACTGACCACGACGGTCGTTGGTCACAACTGTCACGCTTGTCCCTGGGCCAAAGCGCGCC
>JARLGR010000109.1 GCA_031292665.1 Mycobacterium sp.
GCTGATCAGGTTCTCGTCGAGATCGGGGTGGCGGCGACGCATCTCCTCGATCAGGCCGACAACCAGGTTGACCGGCTTGACCTCGTTCAGTGCGCCCTTGCGCTGCTTGCCACGGGGCGTGCGAATGGCCTCATAGATGAAAGCCTGTTCAGTCATGGATGCGGTTCTTTCCTGTCACGTCGTTGGTCCTGAATCTGTTGAGGGGTAGTGCTTTTCGGTTAAAAATAGGGATGGCAGGGGCCCCTCGAGGTCGGTGCGACGTGCCCATGCCCCGCCCGCTGGCGATCGCTGGAGCCGGGCAACGTGAACCAAACCTACAGTTTGCTCACTAAGTAAGCCTGGTCAATGCGAATAATGTCAACTCGGTAAGATATTTACCGCCGAATGCGTATTTCTTCGGATGTGTAGTGGGCCATGGGTTGCGAGCCATGACTACAGCGCAGAGATCCTCGGAGTTGAAAGCGGTAGCGGCGGTGCGCCTGTCGCGGTAGTCCGCTGAGTGTGCGTGTCCGCGTCCTACATCGCTGACTGTCGTTGTGAGGTCTCTTGGGCGGCGATTTGGGGTACAACATCGCAAACGATAGTCAACAATGTCCGGCTCAGTAGAGTAGAAACCTCATCGCGACTTAATGTTTTGTGAATCAGCCACTGGCGTGAGGCGCGTATGGCGAGGGCGCCAAAAGTCAGCAACATGACATGCAAACGTTCATGTTGCGGATGCTCAGCCAATCCGAGAGCTTCAAGCATGCGCACGGCCGCAACAGATTCGGCTTGCGCCAGGATTTCTGCGATCTCCGGGTCGCGGATCGGTGCCTCAGCGCTGATGATCGTCGAAGTCCATACAAACTGGTGCCGACTCGCCACGGCCAGCCAGTAGTCGATGCTCGCCTCGATGCGCAGTTCCAGTGCTGACGCTGGGATCCCGCGGACGGCCTCACCGGGGACGTGCGTGGGCACGATCGCCAAACGGCGGACAACCTCGAGATAGAGCTCGCGCTTGGTACCGAAGTAGTGGTTGATCAGCGGCCGCCCCACGCCGGCATCGTGCGCGATGGCCTGAGTCGACACATCGCTGTAGGAGAACCGTTCGAAGTGTTGGGTTGCGACCGCCAGAATCTGCTCGCGGCGCTGGAACGGTCCCATCCGTTGCCTGGTCGGGGACTGCCGGACCATGCTCCCCTCCCTAATCTCGTCTTCACGCGCCAGTCGGTAGGCGTAGGCCGTCGGGCAGCTCGAGCTTGGGCACGACCGGCAAAATTGCCGCTCGGTGACTACCGAATCTTGTGTGCGCGCCGACTCATCGTAACGCTGTGCATCGTTGCAGCGTAATTCTATTACGCAAATTGTTGACTGTGATGCGATCTGATACATAGTATGCGTTTAGCGCAGTTTGCCGGTGCGGCAGACCGCCGTGGGCTGGTTGGTGTACGCCGCGGGCGCGACCGAACAGGGCGCGCGATTCGCGGATCCAGCGCACCGATGTGCTTCGACGGAAGGGCTAGAAAATGGGAGTCGCCGCGGTGAGATCCACCGATGGAAACTTGAATGGAACTAACCCGTCTCAAACGGCAGTCGTGCCCGGGACGGTTGAGTGGGCACTGGGCCCAGGCGCGATCACGTGGAAGGTCATGAAAGACCCGACCGTGTTCATCATCGGCCTGCTGCGCGAGGCCATGCTGCTGACCCTGCACCCCGCATTTGCCGCGGCCGCGGTAGATCACGACAGCTTCAATGACGATCCCGTCATGCGTTTCAAGCACGTCGCTTGGTACACCTATGCCGCCACCTACGGCAGCCCTGCCGACGCCGAACATGTCAGCAACATCGTGCGCCGTCGGCACAAGATGATCGTCGGCTCCGAGCCGCTGACCGGCCTGCCGTATCGGGCCGATTCGGAATACGAACTTGCACTGACCCAGGCCATGCTTTCGGCGTCATTCCTGGCAACGTACGAACTGCTGCACGGCGAACTATCCAGCGCTCAACGCGACCAATTCTTCCGTGAACAATTGGTTCCGGCAGCACTCCTGGGCACTAATCCGGACCACCTACCTGAAACCTATGGCCAGGCAATCGATTTCATTGCCCACGCACGTAATCGCTTCGCCACCGGCCTACAAGCGCGAGAAATCCTCTCACCGTTTGCCCGCGGTGAATACCCGCGCGGCACCGCCATCGGCGACCTCCCCATCGGCGTCCGCCAGATCGCGATGTTTATCCTGCGTGCCTTCGCCGATATGGCGATGGTCACCATGTCATGGGAAGAGCGGGAACTGATTTCGATAAGCCGCCGACCCAAGCTCGGACACCGACTGGCCGTGCACGCCTCGCTGCGTCTGCTGTCAAAATGGTTCTGTGGCGAGCAGGGCCAAAAGGTCTTCGAATCATTCCTAGGTGAACATGTCGCCCCGCTGTTCGTCCGCGCCAAACAGGCCGATGAAGCACCGGGTGGGCGCACTCGCGCGGCACAATTCGTCGTGCCCGACGCCGCACCATGCCTGGTGGTGGTTCCCTATCTGGTCCACAACTGGCCAGGAACGACCGGCGACTACGTGCTCGGACAAGATGCGTCCGACCTGGCACCGCCCGCCGATACCGCCAACATTCTGCCGATTGACGAGCGGACCTTGTCCTAGAACCAGTACGACATGCCAGTACTGGCTGGGCATTGCCTGCACGGTGTACCAGATGGCAGCCCCGCCGACACCACCGCAAGCACCGACCTCCATGGCGTTGGGGAGGCGGTCGATGCCGTCATTGACATAGGAAAGCAGGAACAGTGATCACTCAAGCGGCACAACGGCTGTGGCGTAAAACTCCGCGGCGCCAAACATCGGCCGTTATCGTCGGATGTGGATTCGGCGGCCTGGCGGCGGCCATTGAACTCAAACGCGCGGGTTTTGAGACGCTGACCATCTTCGAACGAGGACCATCGGTCGGAGGCGTGTGGCGCGACAACACCTACCCCGGCGCTGCCTGTGATGTCCCGTCACCGATCTACTCGTATTCCTATGCGCTCAAACCGGACTGGTCTGCGCTGTTCGGCAAGCAGGCCGAGATTCACCATTACTTGCAGGAAGTCGCCCACGACTACGGCTTGGAACCGCTGATCCAGTTCAATACCGAAGTCACCGCTGCGGAGTTCGACGAGAACAGCGGCACCTGGACCGTATCAACCTCGCGGGGCGACGCCGTTACCGCCGATATGCTCATCTTGGCGACCGGTCAACTCAGCCGGCCCAAGATGCCCAATGTCGAAGGCCTGGATACCTTCAAAGGCCAGTCGTTTCACTCCGCGCAGTGGCGCCACGACGTCGACCTGGCCGACAAGAACGTTGTGGTCGTCGGCAGCGGCGCGAGTGCGATTCAGATTGTGCCGGCCATCGCCGACACGGTGGCGGATTTGACTGTGGTGCAACGTTCCCCGAACTGGGTGATGTGGAAGAGTCGGCGCGTACCCGGCCGCCTTCAGACGGCGTTGATGCGACAGTTCGGATGGCTGCGCACGCTGCACCACATCGCCTTGTTCCTGGCGTATGAAGTCCGTTATCCGTTGGTCACGCGCGCAGCAGAACCCGTGCGCCGGCTGTCGCAGTGGTACCTGGTGTGGCGTTTGAAGCGGCAAGTCAAAGACCCGGACGAGGTCGCCGCAGCCATTCCCGATTACCGCCTGTTGTGTAACCGACTGCTGCTGTCCAACGACTGGTACCCGACCATCGGCCGCGACAACGTGCACCTCATTGGATCGGCCGTCGAGACGGTGTATCCGGAGGGCGTGCAAACCGCTGATGGCCGCAAGATCGACGCCGATGTGATCATCTGGTGCACGGGCTTCAAGGCCAGCGAGTTCATGGCGCCGATCAAGATCCGTGGCCGCAACGGTGCTGACCTGCACACCCAGTGGAACCACACCGCGTCGGCCTATCTGGGCATGACGGTGCCGAACTTCCCGAACATGTTCATGTTGTTCGGCCCCAACACCAACAGCATTACCAACACCATCGTGTTCCTGCTGGAGCGCCAAGCCAGCTACATCCGCCAGGCCATCGAGTACAAAGAACAGTCCCACCGTCCGTGGCTGGAGGTCAGCTCCGCGACGTTCGGTGCGTTCCAGCACTGGCTCGAAGCAAAACTCGACCGCACCGTCTTCACCGACAACTGCCCAGGTTGGTATACCAACGCCGAAGGGAAAGTCACCGCGATGTGGCCGGCCTCGCACCTCGCCTACGCCAAGGCCACCCGCAGATTTCAGCCCGGCCAGTACATCAGCTGGCCTGAGCCAAGCACGTTGGTCAGCGGAGTGCATCAATGACCGCCCCGGATGTCACGCTGGCTTACGCGCAGTGCCGCACCATGTGCGATGTTTTCGATACCACGGTGCGACGGCATGCCGATCAGATCGCCCTGCGAACAACCGATTCCGATACGTGTTGGACCTACGCCCAATACGCCGCCGCCGTTGCTGATGCCGCGGCGGCCCTCGACGGCTGCGGCGTCCGACGGGGCGACACCGTGGCGCTGATGTTTGAAAACGTCCCTTCGTTTCACATCGTCGACGCGGCGGTCATGCACCTGGGTGCCGCCACGTGCTCGATCTACAACACCTCACCGACCAAAGACATCCACCACAATCTGCGCAGCTCCGGAGCACGACTGGCAGTCTGCGAGCCGGAGTTCGCAGAACGGCTCCGTGAGGCAGATAACGACCTGCGGATCGTCGTCACCGAACGCGCCGCGGGGTACGAAACCCTCGACGAACTACCCCGGCCAGCAGATTTCGACTTTGAATCGACATGGCGCGCCGTCGAGCCCGACGACGTACTAACGCTCATCTACACGTCGGGAACCACCGGAGCCCCTAAAGCGGTGGAGCTGACGCACGGCGGCATTCTCGCTGAGGTGTTTCTGGCCGCCGAATTCCTGGAATTTCGCCCCGGCGACCGCGTTCCGTCGGCCCTGCCTATGGCCCACGCTGCTCAGCGCTGGGGCACGCACTACAACGCCATGACCTTCGCGCTGGAGGTCGTCTGCATCGATGACATCGCAATGCTGGGAGCGAGCCTCGTCACGATGCAACCCGATATCTGGGGAACGGTGCCCCGCATCTTAGAGAAACTGGTTGCAGCGGTGAGTGCGCGACTCGGTGGGGACGGCGAGGCATCACCGGGTGCCCAGGCCATTGAGGTCGGAGCCCGTTATGCCCAAGCGGTGCAACGATTCCGGTCCGGTTCTGACGGCCCACCCTCGCCATCGTTACAGTTCGAGCGGGATAAAGCCGAGCCAGTACTGGCGCATATTCGCCACAGCATTGGCCTAGGTCGACTGCGGTGGCTGATGGTCGGTGCCGCACCAACTCCACCACATGTTCAGAACTTCCTGACTGCCTTGGGTATCGAGGTGGTCGAGGTTTGGGGTATGTCCGAACTTGGCGCTGTGGCCACAGTCAACCCGGTCGGTGCGCAGAAACTAGGCACCGTCGGTAAGGCTCTGCGCGGTGTCGACATCACCACAGCAGACGACGGTGAGGTGCTGGTCCGCGGTCCCATTCTGATGCGCGGATACCGCGGCCAACCGCAGGAAACGTCCGAATCCTTCAGCGAGGAAAATTATTTCAAGACAGGCGACCTAGGCCAGATCGACGATCAGGGCTACCTATCGATCACCGGCCGCAAGAAAGAGATTATTGTGAACGCTGCCGGCAAGAACATCTCACCGGTCAAAGTAGAATCGACCATCAAGGCCCACAGCTCCCTGATCGGTTCGGTTGTGGCCATCGGCGATGCCCGCCCATTCCTTACCGCACTGGTAGTACTCGATCCGGAAGCGTTGTCGCAGTTCATCACCGAACACGAACTCGGTACAGACGTTCTCGGCGATCCCGCCGGCTGTAGCGCGGTCACCGATTGCATCGCCGATGCCATCGACCGGGGCAACACCGAACTCGCTCGGGTCGAGCAGATCAAGCGACATCTGGTGCTTAACGCGTTCTGGCTTCCCGGTAGTGACGAACTGACGCCCACCCTCAAACTCAAACGCCGTGTTATCGCCGAAAAATTCGCTTCGCAGATCGACTCGCTCTACGCCGCAGCGGAGGCAGCACAATGACCACAGCACCCATAGTCGAACCCGGCGGGCAGACGTTGACCGCTCGCGACGTGGGCACCGGCGATGTCATCGCGGAGTTCCCGGCAATGGATGAAGCAGCTGCGGCCGCAATCGTCGCGCGGGCGCGCACCGGGCAATCACGCTGGAATAGCGCGGGATTCGGTGTTCGTCGGGCGGCGCTGCAGGCATGGGCAGCACTGATCGTTGCCCGTAGCGAACGCTTCGTTGACCTCATCCATCAGGAGACGGGCAAGCCCACCGATGACGCTTACATGGAGCTGGCAATCGCAGTCGAACATATTCGTTGGGCGGCTACGCACGCCCAACGGGTTCTGCGTCGTCGGCGCGTGTCCGCGGGAATGCTGTTGCCTAACTTCAGCGCATCGATTGACTACGAACCTTTCGGCGTCATCGGTGTAATCAGTCCGTGGAACTACCCGTTGTTTGCGCCGGTGGCACACCTGGCGTCGGCGTTGGCGGCGGGCAATACCGTCGTGCTCAAACCCAGCGAGTACACCAGCGCGGTGGGCGCCGCTCTCGTCGATGCGTTCGTCGACGCAAATCCGGGACAGCCTGCCGACGTCTTGGCGCTGGTTACCGGCGGTGCGGCCGCCGGCGCGGGATTGATCAGTGGGGGAGTCGACAAGGTGGGCTTCACCGGATCACCGAAAACGGGGCGAGCGATCCTGCGAGCATGCGCCGACACCCTCACCCCGGCGGTCATGGAATGTGGCGGTAAAGACGCGATGATCGTCGCCGCTGATGCCGATATCAAAGCCGCCGCTGATGCCGCAGCCTGGGGTGGGTACAGCAACGCCGGTCAGACATGTGTGGGTGTGGAACGGATCTATGTCCACCAAGACGTCTCAGAGCAATTCACCGCTGCACTGGTTCACCGCCTGCGCGGGGTGACCGTCGGTGCCACAACTAAAGCAACCTATGGACCGATGACGGTGCCGGCCCAAACCGACATCGTCTGTGATCATGTCGCTGACGCGGTAGCGCGCGGAACGCAGTTGCCGCTGGGAGGCCTCGAACGGATCGTCGGCCACAACATCGAACCCATTGTGGTGCTCGAAGCCGACGAGGACAGCAAGGCAGTGCAGGAGGAAACGTTCGGGCCGATGGTCACCGTACGCACAGTCCCAGACCTCGACGAGGCAGTTCGGCTCGCCAACAACAGCAAGTTCGGTCTAGGCGCATCGGTGTTCTCCCGATCCGACGGCCAACGACTGGCCGCCCGGCTCAAATGCGGCATGGTATCGATCAATTCGGTGCTCGGCTTTGTCAGCATCCCCGCGCTGCCGTTCGGCGGAATCGGAGACAGCGGGTTTGGACGCATCCACGGTGCCGAAGGATTGCGCGAATACAGTCGAACCAAGTCAGTGGCGCATAAGCGATTCAGTCCGCCTGGGCTGAACGGGATGCTACTGCAGCGTAATCCGGTCACCGTACCTATGCTGCGCGCGATGACTACCGCGCGTTTTCGTCGGCCGAAGGCACACGTCCGATGACGCGGCGTCACTTCCTGGTGCAAGCCCACAGCCGCGCGCCCGTGGGCACCGTCAAAGCGCTGCTCGACGATGCCGACCGTTGGACCCGCTGGGCTCGACCCATCTTGGCTCAAACCCGTTGGGAGAAATGGGGCGATCCGATACCGGCCGGCCCTGGCGCAGTCCGCCGTTTGGGTACCTGGCCCATGTGGATCCGCGAGCAGATCCTCACCAACACCGACCGCGTGCAGACCTACACGGTGGTGAGTCCGCCGCTTTTCAGCCATTATCTCGGCACCGTCGAGCTGACCGCGGCTCCCGACGGCGGAACTGATGTGTCGTGGCAGGTGGAATTCGTCAGTCGGGTGCCCGGGGGGAGCGGCGCCGCCTATGCCGTGCTCCACGGGACGATATCCGCTCTGGCTAAACGACTGGCCGCCGCCGCGGATCGCAGCGGCTGACGCTATACCGACCGAGTGTGCCGGCGATGGTGCTGGCGCACAGGCGGCGCGATTTCATTGAGGAGTAATACAATAACTATGAGCGGACAGGACAACTCCGGCCAATCACTCATCGGCAGAACAGCTTTAGTCACCGGAGGCTCACGCGGCGTCGGGGCGTCCGTGGCACGTGAACTTGCCGCCGCTGGTGCCAGGGTCGCATTGACCTACCACTCGTCTCCAGAAGCCGCCCAGAGCGTCGTTGCCGATATCGAAGCGTGTGGAGGTACCGCGGTGGCGGTGCACGCCTCGGCGGGTGAGGCCGATTCGTGGGCAAAAGCGTTAGAGCGCATCGCCGATGTTCTCGGTGACGTCGATCTGTTGGTCAGCAACGCCGGTATCGCCAGCCGCGGCCGCAGTATTGCGTCCACCGCCGCCGAGGAATTCCTGTCGCTGCTCGCGGTGCACGCGCTGGGCCCGCTGGCACTCATTCGTGACCTGATACCTGGCATGCGCACTAAAGGCCGGTCGGACATCATCATGATTTCCAGCTCGGTCGTTGATGCATGCCCGCCCAATACAGCGCCGTACACCATGGCCAAAGCGGCCATGGAGTCGGCGTGCCGCGTGCTCGCGCGCGAGGAGCGGCGCCACGGAATCCGGGTCAATATAATTGCCCCGGGATTGGTCGATACCGACATGGGCGCCAAACTCGTAGCTGCAACCGACGGCACCACCATAGATCAGACCGAGGCGGCTGCCCCGTTCGGCCGGGTGTGCAAGCCGTCCGATGTGGGTCGTCTTGTTGTCTACTTCGCCGGCCAGGGCGGGGAATACATTACTGGACAACGCATTACGATCGACGGCGGCGGACAAGACCCGGCCATCTACTAGCCCAAACCCCTTGACGACGGTGTCACTAAGTGCGACATTAGTGTCGCACTTAGTGACACCGTCGTTCGAAGGAGCGTGCCGAGAAATGCGGAATTCCCTTGGTTTCGTTGACGAGACCGGAAACCGACCACTTACGCGCCTCGGGCTGGCTTGGCCGGCATTGGGCGTCCTGTCGGGCGTGCTCATCGTGTGGAAGATCAGTAGCTGGGTGGCGGCCGGAGTTACTTCGGTCTCCCCGGGGCATGACACGATGCCAACACTCAACCTCCTCGTAATGCACGCTCTGGAGTGGGTTCAGTTCGGTGCGTTCGTGATCATCGTTGGACTGGTCGTCGTGCGTCCACTCATTCGACGCAAGGCCCTGGAGTTCGACGGTCTCTTCGTACTCGGTGCGATACTTCTGAATTTTTGGGACGTCCTTGATAACTACTGGGTATTCGCGTTCCAGTACAACGCATACCAACTCAACGTCAGCTCCTGGGCCGGCCTTATTCCCGGCTGGCACAGCCCCGCCCCGCACCTCTGGGCGGTTCCGCTAGCGTTCGTGTTCGGTGCGTACACATGGGCGTTTTTTCTGGCTGTCCGGATGGGCACCGGACTAATTCAACGCATCCAAAAGATCTTTCCGGCGTGCGGAATTCTGCCGGCATTCGGTGCAGTGTTTGTCGTGGATGCGCTGCTGGCCGCAGTGTCCGAGAATGTATACCTGCGCGTCGGTGCCATCGCCAACATTCGCCCCTACGAGTCGCTAACCCTCTGGGACGGAACAACACACGCGTTCCCGTTGTACAACCCGATACTGTTTGGCTTCACCTGGACAGCCATGACTGCACTGCGCTGGTCCCGGGACGCACGGGGATTCTCGTTTGTCGAGCGCAGCATCGCCGATGTCGTGCGTGCACCCAGAGCGCAAACTGTGCTGCGCTTCTTCGCGGTCTTTGCTTTCATGGAAGTCGCCTATATCCTGCTGTACTTCTTGCCGTTCAACGTTCTCGCTAGTCTGCGCACTGCGCCCCCCAACGTGTTTCCGTCCTACTTTCCGGTGCCATGATTCGCCGCTGTGACACACTGACGCTGTGCACGTGACACCGTCTCGCCGAGTCGATGCCATAAGAACCGAAGACCGGATACTCAACAACGCCCCGGCCGTACTGCGCTCAGATCAGCACGCTTCGATGGGCCGGATAGCGGACGAGATCGGAGTCCACCGTGCGACGCTGTACCGGCATTTCCCGAATCGGGAGGCGTTGATCCAACGACTCACCGAGCGAGCGATTGCAGACGGCCGGGCCATCGTTGCAGCAGTTCCCCTCGACGAGCCGTGCCTTGATGAGATCCGCCGGCTCGCTACAGCGATCGCCGAGTTTGGCGACCGGTACAGGTTTTTGATTGGCAGTTCGCCGGTGCTCGCGGCTGGCGCCGATCCAATTGGACTGACTCCATTGATAGAGCGGTGGCAGCAGGCCGCGCTTGTGCGTGCTGACCTGCCACCACAATGGTTCACCTTGGCGTTTACCGCATTGGCAATCGCCCTGCAGGACACATCAACCCCCTCGCCCGATTGGCTCGAAGGGACGAATCACGCCGACGTTCTGTTTAGTACCTTCGTCAACGGCGCCGCCGTCGACGGAAGATCACGGTAATCCGTTGTCCTGGTGTGTATTTCGTCTCTGGCCTAGACCGCGGCCCGCTGGACAGCGCTGTCCACCGGGCCGCGACGCTTAGGCGGCGGCCACGGAACTAGAGACTTCGTGCGATGAGTTCTTTCATCACCTCGTTGGCGCCGGCATAAATCTTCTGAATACGTGCATCGGCGTACATCTGGGCGATCGGATACTCGGTGCTGTAGCCGTACCCGCCGAACAACTGCAGGCAGCGATCGATCACCTCGCATTGACGATCGGCAAGCCAATACTTGGCCATTGCCGCGGTGGTGGAGTCGATCTCGCCGGCCAGCAAGGCGTCGATGCAGTGGTCAATGAACACTCGTGACACCCGCGCGATGGTGGCGCATTCCGCGAGTTCGAAGCGCGAATTCTGCATGTTAAACAACGGCGCGCCGAACAACTCGCGCTGCTTGGCGTAGTCAGCAGTCACGGCCACGGCGCGCTCCATCGCGGCGACCGCCGACACACCCAAGATGACGCGCTCAGTGGCTAGTTGGGTCTTGAGCTGCTTGAAGCCTGCGTTGAGCTGTCCCAGAACGGCATTGGCCCCGATTTTGCAGTCGTCGTAATACAGCTCAGCGGTGTCCTGTCCTTTCTGGCCTATCTTATTCAGTGCAGCTCCACGGGAGAACCCGGCAGGTTCGCAACCGGCGCTGCGTTTGCTGACGTCGGTGATGAACAACGAGATACCCGCGCCACGGGCCCCGGGATCGGTCTTGGCGGCGACGATCACCACATCAGCATTGAGACCATTGGAGATGAAACACTTGGTGCCGGTGAGGGCATAACCGATATCGGTTGGGATGGCGCGGGCTGACATTGCCTGCAGGTCCGAACCCGCGCCGGGCTCGGTCATGGCAATCGCACCGATCCATTCTCCGCGGGCCAGTCGTGGCAGATAGCGTTGCTTTTGCTCCTCGGAACCATAGGTCAGGATGTAGTGCGGGACGATGACCGAGTGCACGCCTAGGTGCAGCGACGAATCGCCGGCCTTGACCTGTTCGGTCAACAAGGCGAAATCGTGGGCGAATGTGCCACCGCCGCCGCCGTACGCCTCAGGAATTGACATACACAGCAGGCCCATTTCACCGGCCTGCTCGTAGAGCTTGCGGTCGGGTCGGCCAGCCCGAATCGACTGTTCCCGCTCGGGAACGACGCGCTGTGCAAAGAACTCGCGCGCGAGTTCGGCTACGGCAGCGACGTCGGCGGCCATCCAGGCCGACGAGCCGCCGGTGCTGCGCAAAGATCCGGTCACGTGTTGTCCTCTCCTGGTGGGCCGCGCTTGCCTCGCGATCCAAAGCTGGGCAGTGCCCAGGGATAGTTGAATCCGCCTCGTAGGTTCTGGAAGATGCGGCGGCAAGGCACCGCCGCCGTTGATAGCAGACGCATCGAGAATATGTCAAAGTGCGCAGCGATAATCAATAAACTCTACGCGAATAGCAGACAGATCGTGTGATTGGTGGCACACTTGGCGGAGATGGCCCCATCGCGTGCGCCGCGTGGCCGTGGCGGCCCAGGTGGGCAGCGTGCGATTAGGGGCCGCACTGCCCCGCATCAAGCGGCCGTTCCGACCCCCATAGCGAGAGGATGACAGTGACGACGCTGACACTGGCACAAGGGATTCCGTCCTATCCGGTGCCGCCGGGTGACCTATCGGCTCCGCACGCACTGAGCATGACATTCACGGTCATTTGTGTCGCCTTCTGGTTGCTGGCCCTGGGATGGGTGGCGCGCCTTGCATCTCGCGGCGACAGCCTCGGCATGTTTTTCTTGTTTGGTGGTCTACTCATGGGGGTGCTTGAGCCCGGGTTGGATTACCTGGGTCTGCTCTGGTTCGCGCCGGACAACGTGGCCATCGCGGTCAACCTGTTCGGCCGGCACATCCCTCTCTATGTGGTACTGGGATATTCGTTCTTCTTCGGCTTGCAGGCATACGTCGTCTACCGCGCGATCCTGTTGGGCAAAGGCCCCAAGTTCTTTCTCTATGCCTACGCACTCTCCTGGTTGTTCGACATGGCACTTCAGGTGACGGGAGCTCAGCTCGGGTTGTATCACTACTACGGCCATCAGCCATACCTGTTCTTCGGCGGCCCAGCCTGGTGGTACTCCATCGACGCGACATTCCAGCTCGCCGCCGGCTTGCTGCTATTCCTGATTCGGCATCGCCTCACCGGGTGGGGCCGCCTGCTCATCATCCCGATCCTGCCGAGCGTCTACTCAGGCCTCAACGGAGCGTTCGGATGGGCAGTATTCGCATCCCTGAACAGCAACTACCACGCTGATATCAACGGAAACCCGTCGACGCCACTGGTCTACCTGGGCGGCACGATCACAATTGCCTTGTGTGCCATGGCCGTTTGGCTGCTCGTCGGAGAAATTCATCGTGCACAGCAGTTCGCGGGCATCGCGATCGATCATCGCGTCACCTGGCATGAGGTGCTACTGGCGAAGGTAGGAATCGGTCTAGGCGATCCGATCCTTGCTTCAGGACAGCACGCCGGCAGCGGAGTGCACTAGCTGTCAGGCTGTCCGCGGGCGGAGCCGGAGATGATCGACGGCCAGACCCTCGTGACGACAACATGAAACTGGAGTGACATGGACTCGGCAAGTGAACACTACGACGTGGTTATCATCGGCGGCGGGCACAACGGTCTGGTGGTCGGCTGCTACCTGGCCCGGACCGGGCTACGGGTCGTTGTAGTCGAACAACGAGAATGGCTCGGCGGCATGGCCGCCGCGCGTCCGTTCGTCGCTGAAGCCCCCGACCATGTGCTCAGCCCCGGCGCTTGGGAGAACGTCTACTTCCGCGCTGGAGGCGTGGGCCGTGAACTGAATCTTGATACGTTCGGTTACCGCGAAGTTGAATCTGCCGGCTGGGCCTGGCTGGGCGACCACGGAGAATCGTTGGTCGTGCAACGCAATGTCGCCCGCACCGTGGAAGACATCCGGCGCTTCTCTCGCCGCGACGCCCAACGCTATGCCGAGCTCGTTAAGATGGGCGTCAAGATCCTCAAGATCCAGGATGAGTACGGACTGTCCCATCCCAAACGCCCGAGTATGGCCACAGTTGGCGCGGCCCTTAAAGCGGTGTCCGGCGACAAACAGGTGCGGGCGCTGCTAAGTAGCCTGCTCACCACTACTGCGGTAGACAGCATCGACGCGCTCTTCGAAAGTGAAGCTGTCCGAGGAATTTTCGCGGGGACAGGGTCGATCCTGGCGCCGCTGACGGTGGACGGCAGCGCGCTGGCGGTCTTGGCCTCATCGCTAATTCATCATCAAGGCGCCGCGCGCCCCGTCGGTGCGATGGGTGGTCTGATCACTGCGCTGCAGCGGTGCCTGACTGCACACGGCGGGCACGTCCGTCTGGCTAGCGAGGTCGCCCGGATACATACCGATGGCCACTGCGCTACCGCGGTCGAACTGATCGACGGCACGGTTTTGCACGCTGCGCGGGCGGTGATCGCGGCGTGTCCGGTGCAGAATCTGCCCAATCTGGTCGGTGCCGCGATGCCCGCCCGAATCGCCGAACGACTGCGCCACGCACCGGCCAACGCCACGGGGTTGGGAACCTTCACCATCAATGCTGCGCTGGCCGGACGACTGGAACTGCCGCACCACCAGCCGCTTCGCGATGACGTCGACCTGCGCAAACCGGCCGTCTACATTGGCACGCTCGAAGAAGTTGTGACCGCTTCAGAGCAGTCGGCACGCGGCGAGGTCCCTGACCGTGCCGTCTTCTGCATGGGAATCTTCACGGCTGTCGACCCGACCCAGGCGCCGGAGGGCCAAGATGTTCTGCAGTTGTACGGGCCGGGACCTGTTGAGCCCCACGGCGGTTGGGATAAGTGGTGCCAGGAGGCCGAGCGTCGTCTGGTGGATCGCGCTGAGATGGTCTATCCGGACCTGACCGCACTGGAGATCGGTCGCTACGTGGAGACTTCTCAGGACATCGCCACTAGGACCAGCGCAATCAACGGCTGCATCTATCACATCGATAATGCGCCGACGCGCATCGGGCCGATGCGGCCGGCGGTCGGAGCATCCGGATACCGAACGGTCATCGATAGACTCTACATCGGTTCAGCGAGTTGCCATCCCGGCGGCGGAGTTTCGGGCCTGCCTGGAAGGCATTGTGCCGCTGAAGTTCTCACCGACCTGACGCCAGGTACCGGGCTCCGCGCGCTACTGGCCCGTCGGATGCGCAAGCAGCCCTAGTACTACACACTGGAGGTTGGGCGCCGCTACCCGCGGGCAGAAGAATTCAGACGATCCACGTCCAAGCGTAGGTGTGCTTGAGCGTGCCGACGGTATCGAAAGTCTCAGTGCGTTGCACCCCAGGTGCTAGTGCGATCTCGTTCAATACGGAGTTGATCAAGGTCGGGCGATCGCGAGCCACCAACACCGCCAGGAAGTCGAAGTCGTCAAGGAGTCGGGTGATCTGAGCGACGTCGTCTCGGCGTGCGAGCACCTTCGCGACCTCTCTCGCTTTACCAGGGGCCGCCTTGACGCCGATGAAGGCGTGCGCGCCCAGGCCCGAGACCGTGATGTCGGATACGGCTTGGATGCGAAAGACCCTGTCAGTCTGCATGCGCTTGATGCGCCCGCGGACGGTTCCCTCGGACACCCCCAAATCCGCGGCGATCTGACGATTACTGCGGCGCGCATTGATCTGCAACTCGTGGATGATGGACAGGTCGAGTTCGTCGATCGAATCGCTAGGTTGCGCTTGTGGCATCGCGCCTGAATCTACGCTGAACAGAGTCCACTTGGACTCGTACTTCAGCACATCCAACGCCATGCACCCGTGTATAGTGTTGACGCCTTTAACTTTTGGTAGCACATCGCCAAAAAGTTCGGCGATGTGCAGACGGTCGCGTCCGAGTAGGGCAACGATGATGTCGAAGCGGCCGGTGCAGACGGTCACTGATATCGCCTCGGGCATCTTGGCGAAGTCCGCGGCCACGTCCAGCACGGACCGATTGGTCACGTTGATCATCGCAAAGGCGAATTCGCGGTGTCCAAACAGCCGGATGTCAGTGATCGCGACGATCCGCAGAACGCCGGCATCTTCGAGTCGCCGAAGACGCGCGGCAACCGTCACTTCATTGACGTTGAGGCTAGCGGCCAGCGCACGGTTGCCCTCCCGTCCGTCGTCGCGCAGCCGGTCGATCAGCGCGCGGTCCAAATCATCGAGTTCGATTTGATCAACGACCGTCCGTGCCGGAACGATTGCTTTGCCCGTCTGACCAGGTGCCTTTGCCACGCATCGCCTTTCTCAGCCGCTCGAGAAATCTGGCCGATTTCTGCGCATCCTCCCACTATAGGGAGTGTCTGTCTGGCTGATGCGTAATACGCCAACTATTGAGAAGGTAACCCCGCCTCGCTGACCGTGCCTGACTCCACCCGGGTGGATCGGCGAAGGATGTCCCGGCAGATAGTCGATGTGGCTGAATACGTCATATTGACGCTCTGGGGACGTTCGACCCTCGCGCCGGAGCCTTAATGGGTGAGGTCCATCCAATGCCCATGAGGAGTCCACCCGATTTGGAAGGGAATTTCGACTCGCGCTACCGGACCGCTCGCGATGTCCGAGGTATCAAAGATCTGGAACTCTGAGAGGTGCTCCATGTACCGTGACAGCGGGACGATGAGGTAGCCGTCTGCCTCCGGAGAGTCTGGGCTGCGAGGGGCGAAAGTGGGCTCGAAGACAGAGATCGGCGCATCACTCTTGATGGTGTAGCTGTCCTCTTCACCTGTTAACACATTGCGGCGAACCACAGTTCGCAGCGACCACATCTCCGGACCAGCCATCAGGAAGCCCCACTTGTAGGGCTTTCCGTAGAACCGCTCGTCGACCTTGGGGAACTCGACGGCGCGGTCATCGACCCTCTCCGATTTGACCGACCCGGTTAGCAGATCAATAGTCCACCTGCCCATTTGAGTCGTCGACATCGGAACATAATCGGCTCCAACGGGATTGGATTCGTCAGTGGGAAACGGCGGGGAGTCGTATATCGGTGCATCCAAGACCAATTGATCTCCAACGTGGTTGGCCGACATGGTGTGCAGGACATACTCAGCTTCGACATCGACGGTAACCCATCTGATGGGTGCATCAATGTCGTCCCGCCGAATCAGCGCGAGCTTGATGGGGAGATCGGGTTCCCATCCGTAGAAGGCTTTTCCTTGCTCGATGCGATCGAGACCTACAACAAGTGGCTGGAAGGGCAGAACAACGAAATGTTCTGTGAGCCACATGTCATGGGTGAGCGCTGCGTACGGAGCGTCGTCGAGTGCGCGGGTTCGAACAGTGCCATCGGGCTTCACCCAATGCAGCGTGGTGTACGGCTTGTGATCGGTGTAGGCCCAGCCGAGCAGTTCGCCTGTCTGGGCATCCCACTTGGGATGGGCCGTGAACGCTGCGTCGCCAAAGCATGCCGGTGCCTGCATGCCTGCACTCAGTTGAGTGGACCACGGGACCACACCACGCGTTTTGAGGGAGATCGGATCCAGGGAAATCGGAGGTGAACCTTGTTCTCCCAAGGCCAGAAGCTGATCCCCGAATGGAACCACGTTGATGTTGTTCGCTCCCTGCGGCACGCCCTGGGTGAACTCGTTACGGACGACCCTGCCCCAGCCGAACGACCGCCAATCGCCGAAATCGCCATCAGTCCAGTCGAAAAGGGGTTGCCCAGCCCGTTCCTCAGCGAGGTACTTCGGTGTCCGTATCCAGCGGTTGCGAAAGTCTGCGCGCCCCTCTCGGAAGATGAGACCTTGGACCATCCCGTCAAGGGTGAACGGTCCCACTAGTCCCTGCCGTGTCGGCCGTTTCCATGTGCCGCCGACGCGGTAGAACCCACCGTTGAGGGACGTGGGTATCTCGCCCTCACTGACGATGCAGTCATCGACAGAGGCTTCGAACCGCATGGGGGTCAGCGGGCCCATTAGCCACATCTTTTGTGGATACGGTGGTGCCATAGCGGTGCTCCTTCACTAGAGACAGACGGTGCCTTGACGGGCTGCGGAAATCGGGATTGAACAGGTCATCCAGCGGGATGTGACTGCTACAGCGTTGCGTTCGTCCGCCGCGTCGGCATCGCATGAACTTGATCGAGCGGTCCGGGCGGGGGCGAGCTTGATGGTGGTGTCCAGCAAGTGAAGATGGGCAGCATTTTCGACCTACGGGATTGAACAGTGGGGAAGCGAATTTATAGAACTGGCCGGTGTATTCGGCCGGCACGTCGTCGATGAAGTATCTCCAAACCAGGCGGAGGATGTCGATGTATGCCCTCATCCGGGCAACGGGATGCGATACGTCACCTCCGTTGAACACGTCGGTCCAACCGCGGCCACCAGGTGCCACCGCGAGGATCATGCACCCCTCGGACAGTTCGTCGACATCGACTGCGCCGTTGTCGGCCAAGCATCAACTGTGACGCGAGTCATAACGCATACTGTACGTATCTATGCCGGATGGGGCAATAGTGCGTATGTTGGTTCCTATAATAATGTGCAGAATGTAATTCTGGTCGGCATGCATCGGTCGCGAACGGGGGTTGTGCAGCCCTGTGGTCCCAGGTGTCGTCGGGTGCAGGACTGTATATCAACGAGTGGAATTGCGCCGCAAAAAGGCGTCGATCCAAGCGGATTCCGCCTGAATCACGTTCTATTTCAAAGGATTACAACTCTCAACGTCAGTCTGCAGCGTTGAGGCGCTTCATCCAGGGGCTGAAGCGAACGACGTCGACCATCAACAGGGTGTCTGTCGACAACACGCCGTCCACTGACTGAACGGATTCACCGACGAACTGCATCACTGCCCGCGGATCTGGCGCGATCGCTGCGATGTGCATGTCGCAGTTGCCGAGGCAGATCGAGGTGAATACAACGTTCGGCATGGCCGAGAAGCTCTTGGCGATGGCGTCGATCCTGGTTCGGTCGACCCGCACTGATATCGCAGCGATCACACCTGCCATCCCGAGGCCGACCGGCTCGACCATCGCAACCACACGAGTCAACCCTGAATCGGTTAGCCGTGCGATGCGGCCCCGGATGGTGCCCTCGGACACTTCGAATGTGCGGGCGATACTCCTACTTGATTGGCGGCCGTCGACAACGAGCGATTGGAGGATGGCGAGGTCGAGTGAATCCAGGTCGATCCGCGGTGCTGGCAGTCTGATCGGTGGTGGGTTGATCGCCAGGAACACTTGGCGGCCCTGGCTGGGGATCGTGGTGTCGGCGGCCAGGTCGATGTCGATCTCGGCGACACCGTCGATCGTGGACAGGCGGTCCACCAGCTGGTTGAGCTCCGCGCGATCCTTGACAAGGAAGTACGCGATTACATCATGAGAACCGAGCACCGCGGCGGAAGCTTCGCACTCTGGAAGTTGGCCCACGTCGGCCGCAACGTTTTGCGCAGAGCGTACTCGCGCTTTGATCCGGGCGATCACGAACCACTCATAGCCGGCAACTTCCCAGTCGAATATCGCCGTGAACACCAAGATCCCGTTGCTGGTCAGCTTGCGCAGTCGAATGCTCACTGCTGACTCGCTTATGTTTATGCGTTGTGCGAGTTCGCGATTGGTTATCTTGCCGTCGTCGAGTAGTTCAGCAATCAGAGCGCTATCGGTCTCATCGATGGTCACCAATGAACTGGATGCGCTGCCGTCCAGGAAGTTTGAACCGGTTGTCGCGACCTTGAGAGTGGGGGACTGAAGTATGGCACCGTCGAGATTGGGATCGTTGATCACGTCAGTGGCTATCGGCCAGCGCGCTTGAACGGGTGTCGCACTTCAGTAGGTTCCATGTCTCCATCTCGGACGAGTAGCTCGAAGGCCGGCCAGACCGCCTCGTGCTCAATCACATTGTATGGCAATGCCTTCTGCACGCATGCCGTGTTCACGTTCAAAAGTGTTTTGGTGCGCAACCGGTTAGGAGTTGAAGGTGACGACGTTGGTGCTGGGGCTGGTCGGGGACGATATTGGTTGGCAATCCCGACGTTGGCTGGGCCAGCAGCCCATTGCATGCCAATAGTTTCCGGGACCAGTGCCGCCTGGAGCGAGTTGCATGGTGACCACGCCGGCAGGCGTATCAATGTCGTCATCATCGTGAGTGTGAATCCACGCCTTGATCTCTTGAATCGCTTTTCGATAGGGAAGCTCGAAAACCATGCTCTTGCCGGGGGCGATCGTGTCGGATCGTTGAGGAAATCCGGAGGTATCGGCTTCGGTGGTTGTGTAGTCCCACAACGTTAGTTCTCGCTGCGAACCGTTGTGTATGTAGAACGCCATCGCCTGGCCGCTGTCAGCCAGCGGTCCGGCCACGGCGGCTGGCATCTCGATGGGAGATACCGCGCCGGCTACTAGCAGAAGGCAGATCGGTGCAATCACGCGCGGGATGAGATGCATGTGTTCTTCTTCCTTACTCGGTGCGTTATCCGCGCAGCGCCTGAGGGCCTCGGTATGTCGCTCCGCTGGAGACCATGAACTGGCTGTCGGGATCAGAGCCGTGGATGCAGTACAGCGCTGATTCGAAGGTGATGGCGCACCGAACTCCCCGATAGTCGATGTAGGTCTGGCCGTTCAGAATCGTTTGACCTGCATCAGAATTGAAGCGAGGTTGATCTGTGTGATAGAGGCGGGGGAAGGGATCGCCTGTGAACCAGGCGATTTCATTGGTGTCGGCGGGCACGCCCGGCAGTTTGCCTGAGCAGCCGTAACTCCCGTCTTCGCTGATCCCGCAGTACAAGCCGAGCGGTGTGGTAAACCACAGGCCGTCCTGATCGATGGCCTGGTACTTCACGAGGTCCTCATCCGGTCGGTAGTGCGCTGTGTCCGGGTAGGGACTGCTGGTAGGCGCTGCTGACGCGGTGGCGTTCAGGCCGATGGCCATGCTCAATGCAGCTATCAGCGCCCAGGCCGCGCGCGGCCTGCATTTTCGGCGGTGTCCCATGGTCATCCGTTGAGCCACGTTCTTGTAGGTGTGATCAACATGCGGAACGGGCCGTGTTCGCAGTAGGTGCTGTTGTCGAAAGTTGTTGCGCACGAAGTTCCTTCACTCGATATGTAGTTGAGTGGCGGTATCGAGTTGGTACCACGTGTCTGGGGAAACCGCGTTGCCAAGGTCCAGTCGTAGTGGACGCGCGCGTCACCGGTGATCCAGCCGATCTGGTGCACCCCACTCGGAGCCCCAGGGATATCTCCGACACAGCCGAAACTTCCACGGAACCAGATACCGCAGTTGAGACCCTGCGCAGTGACGAACCAGACGCCAGGTTGGTTGGGCAGGGTGGCGTCGGGTTGGTCGGACGTCTCGAAGGGGGCGGCCCCGATCTGCGTGAAATACCGCAGTTCGGGGTAAGGGCTCGGTGGGTCCTCGGTGGTCTGATCGGCTCGCGCGCCGGAGGCCGAGGTAATTGATGTGGCCACCACAGCGACGATGAGAGCAAATCCAAGGCGCCGGCGCCTTGAGGTCACTCGCTGACGCTGATTTCGGCAGCCGCGACCAATCGGCATCGCAGTTGCTCCTTCAGTAGTAATAGATTCCTTCTACGTGGGCCACAGAATCGTCACGTGACAGTATTGACGCCGAGCCGTCGGCGAGTCCTTGGTCTCATCATCTACGGCCGCCGCCGTTGGCTAGAGACCATATTTGCCGCTCAAGCACCTGTCAAGAATCCATAGGAAATCTCGGCCGATAGCGGCGAACTACACGTGGATGTGTGACTATTGTGGCGATTGCGTACCTAGATCAAGCACATCTTGTGCATGTAGCTGTCTGGGGAGTGCGTGGGTCGCTGTTGCCGAACTACGGGACAGACATGACGACAGAGGTCACGGTGTTGCCCGCGTCGTCCAGAGCGCTGCTGACCCCATATTGAGTGAGGGAGCAGTCTGAGATGTTGTCCCGGCCTTGGATCAACGCACCCCGGATCGAATCAGCCTCAGTGCTGCCGAAGCCTGCAAACAATGCCGCCTTGCTGCCGGTGTATCCGATTGTCTTCAGGGCCGGCATGGGATCGGTGAAAGGCACCGCGGATACGCGGTGCGCTTCGTAGTCGACGGTGTTCTGAGTGGCCATCTGCGCGACCTTCTCCGCCAGTGAATTGGCTTGCAGCGCAGAGCAATTTGATGCTGATCTTGCGGCGTTGACCGCCTGAGTCAGGTCGGGGATGGGGGTGGCCGTTGCAGTCGCCGGTGCTGCAATCGGCAGAACCGTCGACATTGCGGCAACGGTGATTGCACAGTTCCTGAGGTGATTCATCATCGTGTCCACTCTTCGGTCGTCGGGTTGCGCGACCCTATACCAGCGGGCGCGCGCTTTGGAAGCGTCAGTCGGGGTCTCGCACGTGCGCCGGGTCGGTCGCTCGGGCATGCCAGCTGCGCAAGTGGGTGCCAGTTTGCTCGAATCCTGGCGCGTCAAGTGTGTGTGGTTCACACTCGGCATAGTCGAAAACAAGCGAGAGACTAACGCGGTGTAGATTACGCGACTTCGATCAATACAAGCTGAGAGGCGAAGAATGCGTCGAAAATTGCTCGCAAAGATGTTGGTGATGATCGCGACCTCGCTGTCGCTGGCGACTCCGGCGGTTGCGGACCCTTCCATCGCTGACATTGCTCCGCCGTTGCCGGTGGTCGTTCCTGCGGCATCGAACTGGCAGCCGAAGTTCCCGTACCCATATGACCAGAGCCGAAGCCAAATCACCGATGCCGACGTCGCCGCCGAGCGTGAAATGTGTCAGTGGTACGACGCGCAGTACCAGACCCTGTTGGCCCAGATCGATCGCTTCGATAACCAGCTGATCCGTAGCAACGGTGACTACGGCGTCGCCGGCAACGATCAATTGGCGAACGCCGTCGCCGCGAATATCGATCAAACCGTGGACTTCTTGGCGCCGAGGGCGCAAGCACTGACAATCAGCCAAGATTTTGCAAACGACCAGTTCTGGCCGCTGTACCAGGGAGAGAGCTTCTACCGGGTGTGGCAGCAGCTCTCCAACGTCAGCGCCGGAATCAAGGGGCGCCAGCCCGCGTGGTTCTACGGACCTTCGTTGCAGCAAGTCGAACGTTGGGGCAGCAGGATCAACAGATCTCACGTGTGCCGCTAGGCGCAAACGCTTCCGAGGTCGCCGCGCGCCCAGCCACCGGTCAATTAACGTCTGTATTAATTGATTTGCCTGCCCGCCGGGGGCCCGCGGTTTGGAGTGGCAAACATGCGATACATCCAAACCGCCGTTGACAACAGGTCAGTAGAGTGTGTACGAATCATAGGCAAATACCAATATCCGGAGAGAAGAGGTGGTTTGATCATGCATGTTGCTGATCAACTGCCCATCAAGCGCCGTGTTTGCGCATCGCTACAGGGGATATGACCTTGCAGATAGCTCCACCGCCACTCTCAATCGCCGGCCTACCGCCGGATCTCGCCGGGCGCCACATGCGGCCCGCAGCGTCGAGCACAGCGAACAAGCTTTGGGGCGCACTGCGGAAAGTGTTACTGCACATTGTCATGATCCCGGTGCGCAGCATCACCACCACAGGCCGCGGTGTTCAGATGCTCGGATCGGTGTTGTTCTACTCGGTCGTCGACACAATCTCGCTGAGATTGCCGTTCGGTGAGCTGGCAGTCCAGGCGTGGACGCTGCTGAAAGTCACTGCGACACCGGCGCTGCTGATGGCGGTTCCGTTCGGCGCGATGGTCTCGGTCCAGACGTCAGGATTGGTGAATCAGGTTGGTGCAAGCTCGCTGATCGGAGCGGCCAGTGGGGTCGGCGTCATCCGGCAGGGCGCACCAATCACCGCTGGCCTTCTGATGGGCGGTGCCGCAGCGTCGGCTATCGCTTCGGACCTTGGGGCGCGAGCTATCCGAGAGGAACTCGATGCCTTGCGTGTCCTCGGGGTCGATCCGGTGCGCCACCTGGTGATCCCTAGATTCTGGGCGCTGATCATCATCGCGCCTATTCTGACGACGATCATCATCGCATCTGCCGTCGGCGCATCGTTCACGATCGCGGTTGCGGTCAGCGGTGTGACCAGCGGTAGCTTCTGGATGTCGTTCGGTTCGTTCGCCAAAATCGTCGATGTCTGGTTCACGGTCGGAAAATCAGTAGTGTTCGCCGCGTTAGTCGCGATCATCTCGTGCCTGCGCGGCATGGATGCCCGGGGCGGTCCGCGTGGGGTTGCCGACGCAGTGAATTCGTCGGTTGTCCTCAATGTCGTCTGTATCGCGCTCGCGAATCTTGCCATCACCCAACTGCAGACCATGTTCTTCCCGATGGCGGTGTCATGATGGATCCGGCACAGTCGGGTCGCCCGTCAGCCATGTGGTACCGGCTTGGCAATTCGGTGTTGTCCGCGAGCCTATCTCAAGGCGCATTCCACACCATCGGGCAATTCCTGGTGTTTATCGGCCAAACCCTCTGGCAGTTGCCGGTCACCATGCAGCGGTACCGCCGGCAAACGATGCAGGCAATGAATGGCCTCGCATGGGGGCGTGGCTCAATCATCGTCGACGGCGGCGTGATTAGTGTTCTGATCATCTTGGGTATTGCCATCGGCGCATCCGTTGCCGTTGAGGCGTTCGCGACACTCAACCTCATCGGCTTCGGCGCACTATCGGGAATTGTGGGTGGCTTGGCCAACGTCCGCGAGATGGCGCCCCTTGTAGCCGGCATCGCGTTCGCCGCCCAAGCTGGGTGCCGAATGACAGCCGAGATCGGTGCGATGCGCATCGCCGAAGAAATCGATGCCACTGAAGCGATCGGTCTACGGCCGATACCTTTCGTCGTTGGCACGCGGTTGATTGGCGCGTTGATCTGTGTTGTGCCGGGCTTTGTGTTGACGCTGGTGACGAGTTTCTTCGTGTCTAGCACCGTGATTCGGGTCTTCTACTCCCAACCAGGCGGAACGTACAATCACTACTTTGTCCAGTTTCTTCCACTGACAGACATCGTTTACTCGCTGATCAAAGCCACCGTGTTCTGTGTGGCCGTGACTTTGATCCACTGCTACTACGGATACGTCGCCAGCGGCGGACCGGTCGGCGTCGGGCTGGCATCGGGCCGGGCGGTTCGCGCGAGTCTGGTCGCGATCATGGTTCTGGACTTCACCCTGACTGTGGCGTTGTGGGGCCTGCAACCGGTGTTTGTCTTCAAAGGTTAGGTGGATCGATGTTTTTCCGCAGGTCCGAAGGAGCCGAGGCCCGAATCTTGACTGCCGTCGGAATGGTAGCAGTCATCGGCACTGCTTTGACCACAACAGCTTTCGCCGTCATCGATCCTTTCGGGCAGAAACCCAACGACCGCATCGGCGTGATCATCGAGGCTCCCTTCACAGGGCAAGGAGTCAGCGCGGGTACCGCGATTCTCATACACGGCGTCAAGGTCGGCGAGGTCACCAGAGTAGCGAGCATGGCGGGCGGTGGCGTCCGGCTGGCGGCGGACTTACAGACCGCCCCGACCGATGGGTTGACCGACACCATGGGAATTGACTTTCGGCCAGCCAACTATTTCGGGGTGACTGGCATCAACCTTCAACCAGGACAAGGCGGCCAGCAGCTTAAGGCCGGCAGCCTTGTTCGGGTGACGCCTTCCGGCAATTTCACGCTCCAAGCGCTGCTGTCCCGGCTCGGTGAGTTGTCCCATGGAGTCTTGACACCCCGACTGGTGGATGTCATCCAGCGCACCAGTAGCTACACCGACAGTCTCGACCCGTTGCTGGAGACAATGCTGGTGGTGTCCAACACTCTGGCCACCACCCAGACCATAGCGACGGCGCGCCTGCTCACCAATGCCACCGGCATCAGCGTCGCGTTTCCTGGATTCGCCAGTGCAGCAACCAATTTAGGCGACTACCTGGTACACGCTAGCCTGGACAATGTCACTGACGATTTCTTCCAGCACACCTACAAATCCACCATCGACGCTACGGCGCATGGTCTGTTCGGAGCAGTGGGTCGCTTGGTCAGCACGCACAGCACTGAACTTTCCCCACTGACTGACATGATCAAAGTGCTTACCGACGCGGTGCCGGGTCTTGTGCCGCCCGACTCCATTGCCGATACCGCGCGTGAGCTTCGAGAGCGTCTCGAACATCTTTTTGCCGGACCGCCTGACCGGCGGGCGATCAATGTCCGCGTCGTACTCGATGCGCTGCCCGGTATCGCTGCGCCGATCAATGCAGTAGGGGCGGCGCAGTGAAACCGCGTTCCGCGCTGTGGCGATTGGCGATCGCTGTCGCCCTGACCAGCCTGCTTATGGTCCTTGTCTACAACGTGATCACTCAACCGGTCGCCGCGAAACTGTCCACGTACACCGCAAACTTCACCGATATATCCGGACTGCACGACGGCGCGGACGTACGCGTGCGCGGAGTGCGCGTGGGGAAGGTCGAATCGATCGAACTGCGCCGGCAGTCCGGCCAGAGCTTCGCCGAGATTGGCTTCTCCCTCGAATCGCGATACGGGATCAGCCCCGACACGAGACTGGCCGTGAAGTATCAGGCACTGACGGGCCTGAGATATGTCGACGTGATCAACGCCTCCGACGGTGTCCCAGCAGCAACATCGATAAAACACCTGCCGATATCGATGACTCAACCATCGTTCGATATCACCAAGCTCTTCAACGGTTTACAGCCAGTGCTATCCACGCTAAGCCCCGATGATCTCAACGTGTTCACTGCCAATGTCGACAACTTTCTGTCGGGGGATGGCGACGGACTGGGGCCGGTCCTCGAAAGCATCCACACCTTGACGCATTTCATGGCCGATCGCCAACAAGTCGTCGCGACATTGTTGAGCAATCTCAAGTCAGTGGCCGACACGATGCGCGGACATTCGAAAGACCTGATCCAGGTTCTTCAATGGGCTAACCAACCGATCGACGCGGCCCTGAGCGTCGTCGACGAGTTCCGAAAGTCTCAAATCTACGGCCCCGGGTTCACGCAATCAGTTGTGGCGCTGTTGAACAACGCCGGACTTACTCCCGGCGCGGACTACGATGCCGCACTCGACAAGGCGTTTACCAACGTTGATGACACCGTTGATGCGTTCAAGCTCGTACCCGTCATGTGGGACAACATTCCACCACCGGGGGAGGCGGGCCATCCGCTGCAATGCACGCGCGGACGTGCCGAACTCCCACTTCCGGTCGACGTTCTGCTCAATGGTCAAAGGGTGGTCCTGTGCAAGCAATGAAAGTCGTGAAAGACCCCAGGCTGTGGGGTTTGGCGACATTGGTGATGACCACCGTGGTCGGGCTGGTCGCGGCGTTGGTCTACATCAGCCCTCCCGGCGACAAGGTCGTTACTTTCTACACCGACGACGCCTCATCAATCAGCCCGGGACTTACCGTGCGCATCGCCGGAATCACCGTTGGGAAGGTCAAAGATCTGTCGATCGAGCCCAACCAGGTGCGCGTGCGTGCCACGGTCGAGGGCGCTGCATTCGTCGGCGATCAGTCGACAGTGCAAGTCCGCATGCTCACCGTCGTCGGCGGCTATTACGTCACGATCGACTCGTTGGGAAATACACCACTTGGCTCGACTGCAATTCCAAAGGAACGAGTCGTCCTGCCCTACAGCCTGATTCGCACATTGGCGGATACGACGAAGCTGACCCAACACATCGACGCCGTTCCGATCAGCCAATCATTGGACCAGATTCAGCAAGGCCTGACCGGGCCGAATCTAGAGACCATCAGCTCAATTATTGATGCGGGAACCAAGATGACCGAGACACTGGACCGCCAACGAGGACAACTCTCGGCGATACTGGACCTGTCCGAGGAGTACATCGCTCGGCTGGCCAACTTCCGCGGCGAGCTGCAAACACTCATCCGCAAGGTGGCGCTACTTGAGCAGACTCTGGTCTTGTACGGCAAGGGTTTTGCCGGCGCCATGACAGGCATGGGCCAGATCGTTCAAGGAATTGGACCGCTGGGCACGTTCTACCAGAACCACCGCGAGAAATTCCTTGAGAAGTTCATCCACTGGCAGCAGGTGGTCCGCACATGGGCGGACCGCAGCGGGTTGGTCGTGCGGATTCTGCGGCGCGTCCGCGGCCGGATGGACAACGCCCTCGCCGCTCAAGACGCGCGGCCGGAACTGCTGGCCACTGACTTGTGCATTCCGGTACCGGGAACACCGTGCTAACGCTCACCGCCCCATGGCACACGCGAACAGCGGCAACGGCGTGTGCGGTCATCGTCGCCATCGCCGGCGCCACATCATGTGGGCACCCGGAAAAGCCAACTCCGACAGCGTCCTACTGCGCAATATTGCCTGACGCGGTCGGTCTCTACACCGGTAATCCTGTGACGCAGATGGGCTTTCAGATCGGAACCGTCAACAAGATCACGCCCAGCGCAGCCAGCGTCCAGGTCGACTTCTCGCTGGCCGAACCGCGACCTCTGCCGCAGTCGGTCAAAGCGGTAATCCGGTCAACATCGATCCTCGCCGACCGTGCGCTGGAACTGGTCGGCAACTACGAGTCTGGGCCCAAGCTTGCCCCGGGCAACTGCGTGCCACTGAACCAGTCGTCGACTCCGAAGAGCTTGTCGGAGGTGATCGGCGCCGCCAACACCCTGGTGAACGGAATCACCCCGAAAGACTCGTCCAACATCCAGGATGTTATCGGCCAGCTCAATCACGCTGCAGCCAATAACGGAGCCGGACTCAACGAAATTCTCACCACATCGTCTCGGCTGCTTGATAATCCAGACGGACCCATCTCCGATATGGGATCTGTCGTCCACAACCTGAGCACTTTGACAGGCACCTTGGTCCAGCTGCGCGATCCGCTGAAACAGATACTCAACGATTCGTTGACCACAACGCCGTATCTACCGGTTGCTATGAGCGGAGCGGAGAATCTCGCCTCACCACTGGTACCAATCATCACCATGGTGTCCGACCTTGAAATCCACGCCGGTCACGAATTACAACTGACACTGGACTCCGTCTCGGACGCGTTGCGCATCATGACCCCACATGCCAAAGGGATCGCAAGCCTGCTGGACCCCCTTCCCTGGTGGATCAATACCGCCGCGAACCACTTCAACAACAGGGAGTTCCACCTATTCTACCGGCCACCGCTGTACCGGATCCGAACGCCTAACGGCCCGTTCGTATGCGGGGTTATGAACATCTCCATGCCCGGAAGTTGCGCCAATGTGGCCGGACAACCGTATGGCGTCGACATCAACCTGTTGCAATACGTGTTCCTGAATGCGAGTCAATGATGCGCAGAGCCTTTCGTTTGATGCTGGCGATGGTCAGCTCCCTAAGCATCTCTTCGTGTTCTGCGATCACCGTCAATGACCTGCCTCAGCCAGGTACCAGTTACCGCGACGGCTATGACCTCGTCATCGAATTTGCCAGCGTATTGAACCTGCCGGACCGTGCGAAGGTCGTGATGGACGGCACCACCGTTGGGGTGGTCGAGAAGGTTAGCGTCGCCAAATCGGTCGTCGACGTCACCGCCCGGATCGACGGTTCGGTAAAGGTTCCCTCAGACGTTCGAGCCATCCTTCAACAAGCCACCGTCCTTGGCGACATCTACGTTGCGCTGGATCGCGACCTAACCCGTCCATCAGACGGCGCAAGTGCGCTACCACCGGGCGGTCGCATACCGGTGAGCCAAACAACCTCGCCTCCGCAGTTGGAAGACACCATCGCCAGTATGGCGAACTTTGTGGCCAGCGGGTCTATACAGCGGGTGCAAAACACGATTATCAACGTCAACAAAGTTACCCCGCAGCGCGCTGAACAGGTCCGTGCCATTGCTTCGCAAGTCTCGCGCGACCTTGCCGACCTCTCAACCAACATCGATACGGTCGACAAGTGGCTGAAAGGCGTCAGCGGAACAGTCGACGTGATGAGCACAAACCTGCCCCTGTATCAGTACTGGTTCTCACCGGCCGGAATGACGGCGTTTAGCCGCACTCTGGAGGCATCGATTGCGATCAGTACCTTGTTGCCGTCGATTGGAAGCATCTATACCGGTGGATTCTGGCTTGTGCCCCTGCTTGATTCATTGGGTACCGCAGTCGGGGCCATCCAGAAATCGAAGTGGGCGGTCGAGGGAGAGTATCGACCGTGGCGCAAGCTGTTCACCGAGATGTTCCTCCCTGAGGATCGCTATCCCGCAATGAACATCACGTCCGTGGTCACCACGGACGGGCGCGACATCACCAACAACGTGCAGGATGTCCTGCGGATGCTCGGAGCGACCCCGTGAGAATCAATGTGCGGCCACTTATTTCGTTCGCGGTATTTGGTGCGATCATCGCGTTCGGCGTGCAGTACATCGCTTCGCTCGGGGTACAGGCGGGGCCCCCCGACAACCGCGTCAACGTCTCGATGCAAGTCCCCGATGTCAACGGGTTAGTTGTCGACTCCAATGTCCTGCTACGGGGTGTCCCGGTCGGCAAGGTCTCGGAAATTCAGACATCGCTGGCAGGAGCCACAATCCATTTCTATGTGGAACCGGGACATCCGATCCCAGTCGACACCGACGTTCGTCTGGAGAACCTGTCGGCGCTTGGCGAGTCCTACATAGGGCTTGTACCAAGAACCACAACAGGGCCGGTGTTTCACAACGGACAGCACGTTGCGACGAAAGATGTCACTCAACCTGCATCTATTTCCGAGTTGGCAACCAACGTCGTGCGGGTACTCAATCAGATGGACCCTCAGCAGATCAACCAGCTTGTAGATGAAGCTGATCGGGCCCTGCCAGATCAAAATACGGTGCTGCCCAACCTTGTTCGTGCGAGCACGTTGTTGCGCAGCACCGTCAGAGGGATGGATGGCGCCGGCGGGCAATTATTGACCAATTTTGAGACGCTGCTGCGCAATGCTGGCTTCGTTGGTCCGACCCTTGCTCAAATCAGCCACGACCTCCTTAAAACTGGCCCGCCGCTGAACAGGTTGTTCTGGGCCGCGTACAACGTGGTAACCCAGTCGGGTGCGCCGGAATCAATCCTGAATTTCGGGCGCCTGCTTGCCCGGGTGCAGAGGTTTCTGGACACTCGAGCACCTGACCTCAAGGTTTTCGCCGAAGCGTTGATGCCGAATGTGCAGGGTATCGCCGCATCGCTGATGAACTTCGATACCGGCCAGATACTGTCCAACCTGCTCGATACAGTGCCGGCGGACGGTACCATCACCCTCCACGTCACTACCCCCGGCCCGGGCCAGTAGGTGTGGTTATGGGGTCCAGTGAAAGGTGCACGATGACCGCAGGCGCACGCGAGTCAGATCCGAACGAACAATCAGCCTCTGACAGTTCGACGACGTCGGTAGTCGAACCCGAGTCGGCGGCCGCGAAATCGGAGAGTCGAAGCCTCTCGATCAGTCTCAAGGCGTTGACGCTAGCCGCCGTTATTGTTGCGCTACTGGCTGTCGCCGGCGTGATGACTGGACTGTATTTCGAAGAGCGATCGAAAGTTCAAGCGCAGCAACAGGATATAGCCAATCGGGCCCATGCTGAACAAATCGCTCTGGACTACGCGGTGAACGCCGCAGCGATGAACTATGAAGACATGAACGCGTGGAAGGCCAAACTGGTCAGCGGCACCAGCGACACTCTCAAGGACAAACTGTCCAAGGCTGCGACATCGATGGAGCAGATCCTGGTTCCGCTGGAGTGGAATTCGACGTCGCAGCCTCTGACAGCGAAGGTGCGTTCGGAAACTAATGGTGTCTATGTTGTCGATACGTTTGTCAGTGTGCTGACCAAAACGACGCAGGCACCGGATAACCTCCAGTCCACGGCGACGTACAGCATTACGATTGACAGCCACAACAACTGGCTCATTACCGATGTCGGCGGCATCGGCGCGGTTGTTGGACGTAAGTAGGGCTTGATATGACTGCCAGTCCGTCGATGACCACAATCAGCGTGCTCGCCGCGGCTGCAAGTATCGCCACGGTGGCGTTCGCGCCGGCGTCGCGTGCAGCGGAAACCGTCACCTACCAAGTAACCTCGGACGCCATCACCTCCCTTGATGTCGAATACGTCGACCAGTCAGGCCGCAGGCTGTTGACCGGCGTGACGCTGCCGTGGCAGATCGACGTGACATTGGACGATGTCAAGGGTCCTTTGGGACGTGGTGGACAAATTCGTGCCGACTGGCGGCCGAAAGCAGCGTCGGCCAAGTGGGTCACCGTCCGGGTTCTGGCCAACGGTCAGCTGCTGTGCCAAAGCACGTTGGACGTAGGCAACGCCACCTGCTACGGAAATACTCCACACGTGTCGTGACGGGGCGGGTAGCACGCCGGAACGGCGGAACGCCTGCTAAATGCCGCGCCCGCGCAGCTCGCTGACTACGTCGTTGGCTTGTACTGGCGGACCGGCCTCCGCTGACAGCTCACGATTGACTCGGTGAGGCTCACCCATGTGCACGAGCATCAACAGCGGCGTGAACAACACCGGACTTCGGATGCCACAAGGGATCCAGGATCGGGTCGTGCGGATCGGGCGTGAGACAGCGCCTCCAAAAGCGGAGTGTCGCGGCGTTACTTGCCCTGAGCCACAGATGGGCTCATAACCTGCGCTGAGCAGGTCAAATGATGGCGATGACTGCTCAACCCGGACGGCTCATCGGTTACGGTACCCCGCCGCAATCGGCGCGTCGGAGATGCAATGTTCGACCAGTACGAGAACGGAGCTAAAGTATGCGTACTTGACACCCCGAATTCAGTACGTATCGTTTATATTTATCGCCGTCACGAAGGAGTGCGCCCGATGCCGCCGACGATTCCCCACATGCCGATTCGCGAGGCTTCGCAGGGCCCGCTGTGGGTGTACACGATCTTGATGTGCCTCATCACCACCGGCTTCTTCGTGTGGTGGTTGGCGCGAGAGCGCAAACGTACCGGTCCGACACTGCTCATCTTGTTGATCGGCGGTGCGTTGTCAGGTTTCATGGAGCCATGGCTGGATAACGTTGTACTCGTTGGCTATCCGATGGGCCAGCAGACACCGTTCTTCGTCGCCTTCGAACGGCCAGTGCCGGTGTTCGTGATCATCGGCTATGCGTGGTTCTGCGGTGGCCTGCTCTACATCCTCGCTCGCCTGTTCCAGAACGGGCTGACCACCCGCAAGATTTGGGCGCTGTACGGCACCATCGCCGTCATCGACTTCGTGGCGATCGGCCTGTCGGCGTGGCTGGGAATCCTCGTGTTCTTCGGCGACCCGCCGATGTCGGTTGCCAAATTCCCGATCTGGTGGGCTGGCATCGACGGTCTCAATGTCGTGCTCGGCGGAACACTCGCGTGTTTCCTGGTTGGCAGGCTGAAGGGCTTCAACCAATGGTGGCTGGCTTTGCTGCCGTCGGTAGTGCTGGGTGCGGCCGCCGGAGTCGTCGGGTGGCCGATCTCGACAGCCCTGAACTCCGGTTGGTCTATGGAGGCCAAGTACGCGGCGGCATTGGTTTCGGTTGGTCTGAGTCTTGCTTGCGTGCACTTCATCGCACAGATGGCACCCCGGATCGCAATCGCGAACAATACCGACACGGTTAACGAGCGCAAAAGCGATGCACTGCAAGGAGTTTAGTAATTCCACACATGCGACATAACGAACCTAGTGTTGCGTGTCGGTGAAACATTGACGTCTGATTGGTTGAGAGAATCAATGGATGTACACCGCTGCGGCCCTGCCATTGCGTGAGGGCGACCGTGCCCAGCTGGAGTCGTTGACCCGGGCATCGACAGTGCGGGCGGGTTTGGCGACGCGGGCCCGGATCGTGTTGTTGGCTGCCGACGGGGTGCCGAACACCGAGATCGCCGAGCTCACCGGGACATCGCGGCCCACGGTGTTGAAATGGCGTGGCCGGTATGAGAATTCGGGTATCGATGGGCTCGACGACGATCCCCGGCCCGGACGCGCCGCGGTGATCGACGAGATCGCAGTGATCGCAGAGACACTGGCCGACAAGGGAAAACCGCCTGCCCATCTGGGGGTGACGCACTGGTCGAGCCGGCTGATGGCCGTGCGGCTGGGGATCTCGTTCGCTTCGGTAGCGCGGATCTGGCGCAAATGGGACATTCAACCCCACCGGGTGGAGACGTTCAAGTTCTCCACCGATCCGCAGTTGGAGGCCAAGCTGCGCGAGGTGGTCGGGCTGTACCTGGACCCGCCCGCCGGCGCGGTGGTGGTCAGCGTGGACGAGAAGTCCCAGATTCAGGCCTTGGACCGCACCCAACCGATTCTGCCGCTGCGCCAAGGGATTCCCGAGCAGCAGACCCACGATTACATCCGCCACGGCACCACCAGCCTGTTCGCCGCACTGGAGGTCGCTACCGGCAAAGTCACCGCCGATGCCTGCTATCCGCGCCACACCAACGTCGAGTTCCTGGCCTTCCTCAAACTGGTCGCCAAGGCCCATCCACGGGTGCGGTTGTGCGTCATCTGCGACAACTACGCCACCCACAAACACCCCAATGTCCAAGCCTGGCTGGACAAGAACCCCAGGATCACCCTGCATTTCACCCCGACGAGCTGCTCGTGGCTGAACATGGTTGAAATCTTCTTCGGCATCATCACCCGCCAAGCCATCCGCCGCGGCACCTTCACCGACGTCGCCGATCTCCAAGCCGCGATCCGCGCCTACATCGACAGCTACAACGATCGAGCCGCACCGTTCACCTGGACCAAAACCGCCGACGAACTCCTCGGCAAAATCAAACGTAAATCAATCAACAACACGAAACACTAGCGACGCATGGACTCGCTTGACTCCTGCGCTCTGAGAATCGTCGCGGGTTTGTGTAGACGAGGTGGGTCGAACGCCAACGGGCCGACACGATCCAACGGGGAGCAGTCGGGACGCCGCGCCCGATCATGAGGTCGTGATCATCGGGCGGGGGTCGCCGGCCTCGGCATGGCGGCCGCCCTGCGCAAGGCCGCGATATTCGACTTCGTTGTCTTGGAGCGCTTAGACGACATTGGCGGAGTGTCACGTGATAATCGGTATCCCGGTGTTGTCGTGGGTATTCCGCCATTCGGCTCCCAGTTCAACTGTCATCTCAAGCCTGACTGGTCGCGTATGTACCCCCCGGAGTGGAGAGGCCAAACGCTGCTTCGATGAGTACGTCGACCACTTCGGGCAGCGAGAGCATCTGCGGCTAGCGCATCCGATGACGACGCGCGAACGGGTAGAGGACGCACACGTCTGGCCGCTCACCGTAGGGGGAGAGGACTGTGCCGGCCAGGTGGGTGGTCAGCGCGATCGGCAATTTCGTCGCGCCACGCGAGTCCAAATTCGACGGCATGGATTAATACAGCGGGATGATCCTGTGCCAGGCGCATCGGTAACTGAGGCGTATCTGTCTCAGGTTGCGCCTTAATATCGTTGAGCTTGCGCGTTACCGCTGGGGTAGCGGTGTCCGGGACGTGGACGTGGACGTGGACGTGGACGTGGACGTGGACGTGGCTCCAGACTCCTGCACTGCAATCGTATTCGCCCATCGCGCGATGGAGGCAACGGTCGCCACCGAGATGGCGATAGCGAGAACTGATACCGCCAGGCGCGCGGCTGCAGGTACCTCCGCGCGCATGATCGTTGCTACCGGCGTGATCGGGATCATGAGCAATGCTGAAGCGATACTTGGCGTTACGAAGAATGCGAGCTCGCGGCCACGAACGGTGCGAGGCAGCTTGTCAGCCCAGTAGAAAATGAAACCAGTCAATACCGGAACCGTGGCGTTCATGGCGAGCCAGTGCAGCGGGAATGTCTGGATCGCCAAGGGTTGAGCACCGTAGTACGTGTACATGTGCGCGGCGAGGAACGGCAGTTCGTATAGGAGGTCGGCGACACCGAACGTCACAGCGGTCATTGCGATGGCGCGTGATCCCTTACCTGACCGCAGCAATGTGTACGTCAGATAGCCACCCAATCCGAAGTACAGGGCGTAGCCAATGAAATCGAAGAGCGGGTCACTCATACCGAACGCTGTGATGTAGCTACCAGGGATGTTCGACGGGAACCAGGTCATTAGTAGGTGGTTGAACAGTGGTGGCACAAAGTAGCCAACCACCAACGATCCGGCGAATCCCACCATCGGAAGTCGGGTGTGGTGACGCGTTGAGTACCAAATCAGCCAGCCCACTGCGGCGATGAGCTGTACAGCAAAGACCGCGTAGAAGACCTGGTAGGCAAGCTGCGGCGACTGCATATCGACGGGTGGGGTCGGTCCCACGGGGCGCTCCTTGAACTCTGCCTGATCTCGTGACGTCAGGACGTGATCCCGATGGTATATCGGCATAGAACTGCGCAATGCAATACGCAAAATTCTTCCGCAGTTTGCCTCCCGGGCAACGGTAATATATGCGGGGCCACAGGGTGAACTTGCGGGTATTCGCGCGTCGCCCACCCGCACGTCGGCTGGTGCAGGCTGTTCCGTCATGTGGACCGCCCGCGTTGAACCGAGGTGAGATGCGCGCCTAGTGGCAAGCCTGCGAGATCGTGGACGAGAATCGCGACGGGACGAACGTTGAAATAATGCATCGCAAAGGGGCGGGATTTGATGCGCAATCTTGACTCACGACCTCAGGCATTCTTACAGTGGCCTGCATCACCCAATCTCAGGCAAGGAGCACGTCGTGGTCGCCCAAATCCCCCAAGACATTCGGATGTTCGGCCCGCTCAAGCCCATGCGCTTTGAGGCACACGTCGAGGACTGCGTCGTCGCCGACGGCGAGATTCCCAAGAACCTAAACGGTGGCTTCTACCGTGTGGGTCCGGCTTGGAAACGGCCGACCAAACAAGGGTTCAATGGATTGGCCGCTACCGACGCCATGGTCCAGGGTCTGGTGTTTCGTGACGGCAAGGCCGACTTCACCAATAAGTGGATCAAGACGCCGAAATATCTGCTCGAACAGAAGCACGGGACCGGCCTGTTCGAGTGGAGCGACGGCGTCTTCACTGATTGGCGCGGCTACGGTCTCGGTCACGTGATCGCGAATGAATACACCGAGGGCGTCCCGAGCGGTAGCCCGATTGTCAATATCTTCCCGTTCGGCGGGGAGGTCTTGGCCAGTGGGGAGCAAGCCATTCCGCCCATCGCGATCGACCCGATCACGCTGGAGACGCGAGGCATCGTGCCTTGGTCGCACAAGTTGTCCGCCGGTATGACGGCGCCGGCGTGCTTTGGTGACAATGCATTCACTGCACACCCCAAGTGGGACGCGGAGTCAGGTGTCCTGTACGGCTGGACGTATCGCGACACCGAGCCGTATGTCACCCTGCACTGGGTCTACCCGGACGGTCACGTCGAGTCGCGCGACATCGACGATGCGCCTTATGCGCAGAACGCACACGATATGTGGCTGACTGAAAACTTCGTAGTGCTGCCGTTCCAGCCGTTCACTGTCGGTGAGGATCGAATCAACAAGGGATTGTCGGTCTTTGGTTGGGATCCATCACTTCCGACTAAGCTCGCCTTGATACCGCGTGACGACATCAATGGTCCTATCCGTTGGATCACAGCGGATTTCAACGAGGAATACATCATGCACACGATGTCGGCGAACCATGTCGGTGACACGTTGATCCTAGACGGACCGATATTCGACCGCCCCCCTTTCCCGTTCGAAGATCAGGTTGAGTTCGGGGTCGATTTCGTTCCATTTGGTGCTGGTGTCAACGGCAGATGGACGATCGACCTGACGACAGGGACGGTCACGAGTGAACGCCTCGATGACCGTGCGGTCGAGTTCCCCAAGGTTGATGAGCGCTACTACGGCAAAAACTACGAGTGGGGGTTCCTCGCTTGTGGCGAAAATCTGTGGTCACTCAACACTGTCATGCGTCGCAACGTTCGTACTGGGGCCGAAGAGACCTTCGCGGTCGACGGTCGCGACAAATCTGTGGCGTTGTTCGAGCCGACGTTTGCGCCGCGGTCGTTAGATGCGGATGAAGGTGACGGATATCTGATCGTTCCGGTGTCGCACTTCATGGAGAACACCTCCGAGTTTCAGATCTTTGATACCGAAGCCTTTACCGCTGGACCTATCGCACGGATTGAGCTGCCATTCCAAATGGGCTGGACACCTCACGGCCACTACACGAGCTTCGATCACGTGTGAGGGTTCGATGACATTACGTGTAAAAGACGATTTCAAGAACCAAATTGAGCAACTGCCGCCGGCCAGTCGATCAATGTATCGCTACGTACTACCTTGGCGCTAAAGGCGTTTCAGGTAGGGGCTGAATCTGAGCACGTCGCCCATTAGCAACACATCGGTCTCCCGCACGCCATCAATGGCATGCAGCTTGAGTCCGACCACGTCCATCAATGCGCGCGTGTTGGTGGCCACAACCGTGACGTTAAAGTCCCACTGCCCCAGGCACATAGCGGCAAGAGCGACTTCGGGGACATCCAGCAGCATTTCAAAAACCGTGCGCAACTTCCGTCGATCCGCTCGAATGGATACGGAAGCGATCACCCCGGCCAAGCCCATCGCAATAGGCTCGACCATCGCGACGACGCGTATTAAGCCGGAATTAGTCAACCTGCTCACGCGCGCGCGTACAGTCCCCTCGGCGACATTGAGCTGACGCGCGATATTGCGGCTCGACTGCCTGCCGTCGACCACGAGTTCCTGCATGATCGCGACATCGAGGTCATCAACGTCAACGCATGGCGCTGGGAGCCGAATCTCAGGAGGATCGACTGAAAAGAACAGTCGACGTCCCTGTTCCGTGGTCGCTGTTTCAAGCGCCAAGTCAAGTCCGATCCTGGTGACACCATCGATAACTGCTAGTGACTTCGTCACCTGACTGACTTCACGTCGATCTCGTGCAAGGAAATACGCCAGGATGTCGTCGGCGCCGACCGCCAACGACACCGCTTCAAACTGGGGTAGCTTGCAGATGTCGGCGCCGATGTCCGATGGCGGCCGCCCGTGCGTCTTAATACGACAGATTACGAGCCACTCGAATCCTGCTGCTTCCCAGTCAATTAGGGCGGTGAATATCAGCACGCCACTCGAAACCAGCCGGCGCAATCGGATGCTTACCGCGGACTCGCTGATCCCAAGGTGTGTGGCGAGCTCGCGGTTGCTGACCTTTTCGTTGGCAACGAGCATCTCCAGCAGCGTTCGGTCCGCGGCATCAATGGCAACGGAAGAGGCGGCCTCCATGGCCGGCATCGAGACGGTCGAAGGCGAATTGGTGACAGACTGTGGGATCAGAGCAGCCCGATCGCAGCGCAGATCGCGGTCGACTGGTCGTAGCGTCATGACCGCTCAGGTCGTCCTTGCGATATCTCGCCAACGGTGGGTCGATACGCTGAGTGGTCGAGCATCACAGGTGCGCGCACCTTTCATGCTTGACCGTGTCTTACGCCGATCAGCGTATACCTATGGATCCAACGTGGGCGCATGACTGGCCTTTGGCAGCGGGTCGAAGAGCGGTTCAGAGCTACACATGTGTTTCCGGCAGGCACTTTGGCGGATCGTCGCTCATGTTGGTGGTGGCGTTGATGTGGTGATCAGTGGGGTGCGGATTCTGCGATGAGGTCGTGCAGCGCCTGGCGGATCAACGCGGACCGGCTCGTGTACCCGCGTCGCTGCGGCAAGAGGCTGAGGGAGGTTGCCTCGTCGGGCAGCAATCTGAGGGCCAGTCGTTCGGTGCGTCGCCGATTTTCTGAGCCGCTTCGTCGTGTCGGCGGTGTCCGCCATCGGTATGCCTCCGTGTTTGTCGAACGAGGCGTTGAGGATGTCCTGCGTTCCTCCCGCTTCAACGGTCGTGTTCGTTGAATACCTAGATGGCGTCAATGAACGCCTGGTCGTCGGGTTCGTGGACGCTGGTCGCTTGCCGGAGTGGATTGGCGGTGTGCTTGCTGCGCGAATTCTGTTGCCGAGCTGTGGGATATCCTGATCCGGATCAACCGCAGGGTCTGTACGCACAGCCGTGCTAGGTGCGCTGCGGCACGCTTGCCGACGCCTCGGGTGCCCACAAACAAATGTTGCATGCGTCCCTTTGGCGCGGCGGAGATCACTGGCGTTAGGCGAACGAGGATGTGGGGGCATGTGGTGTCAATGCAGGCTCGGTCGATTCGGTTGTGGTCGAGGCGACCGGCTGGTTTGCCGGGCGACGCCTGCGTCATCGACTTAGGCCTGAACCGTCTGGGTTTGCTGACGTCACTATCCACGGCTCGTAGTTCGGCCGTTCTACCGCCCTCATTGGGAACAAAATTGGGAACGAAACTCAGCGAAAGAGCCGAGATAGGGTGCAACGAATGGGCCGCTCGCAGCACTGCAGAGACTGCTGACCTGCACAGACAAGACGCTGCAGAACCGGTGAAACGGTCACCCGTCGGCTCATAACCCAGAGGTCGCAGGTTCGAATCCTGTCCCCGCTACCACTGTGATGTCGCAGGACATCGGAATAGTCCCGGACCTACTTTAGGTCCGGGACTTTTTCGGTTTGGGGGGACTATCTCGTTAACGGTGTTTCCGGCGGCTTTCATCAGTAGGTTTCGGCTGCCGGGAATCGGTCGCCGAA
>JARLGR010000110.1 GCA_031292665.1 Mycobacterium sp.
ACAAACCCGACCAAATTAGTGACTACACAATGTGGCGTGTCGGCGAGATCACCCCAGCTCAACCACCACAATCATCGAAGAACCCGACTTAACTTCGGATTAGTGGTACCCGACCTAGCCGAGACCTAGCCTTGCAATCGCCGCGACCGTCACAGACATCACTACGATCGCGGGATGCCCGCGGCCCCCGGCATTTGAATCTGAAGGCGCGCAAGCTGGTTGCTGACCCGGCCGACACGCTTCCGGCGCTATCGGATTCTCTCGAAGCGCTGGGTCTCTGACCACCCAGATCACCAATGCTGCATAGCGTTTCGCGGGATGCGAGCAGAAGACCGATCGCAATTTGGTGTCATCCGGCTCGCGATGTCAACTTGAAGTGGCCCCAGAGTGACGGCGCGAAGTGGCTCCGGCAGTTGGTCCGTGGTGGTGTGTACCGCTCAATGAGCGATGCCTCCAACCACCGAACCGATGCCACCCTTCAAAGCAAGGATCATGCATCCAACGGGCGACCGATTCAAGCAACTCAGGTCATGCCGCGTGTCGCCCCCGCACCCGTCACTTCGAGAATTGTGCGGGCGACCAACTCGGGATCATCGATCATCGGCGCGTGGCCGACGCCGGACAGGATCTTGAACGACGCCCGCGGCGGGCGCTCGCGCGCAACCTTTCCGTATGTCGCGACCGGAAACATTGAATCCTTCTCCGACCAAGCGAGGGTGATCGGGCATGGCAGGGGGTCCAGCGGGGCGATCTGGTTTTCGTCGTGAACCTCGTTGACGGAGACGGTGCACGCGACGATGTCCCCGAGAGCCTCGACAGCCCGGGCCGCGGATACTCGATCTGCGTGGCACGCGCCGTCAATAATTCGGAAGGAGAGCCGACGCACGATCGCCGACCTGAAGATCACGGGGGCGACGGGACGACTAATGCGAGCCATCGCGGCCATCCTGCGGACTTTGTTGGCCGCCCGCTTGTCCGAACCGTCCCCGATCGACCAGAAACCCGCCGGCGATAACGCGCACACGGTGGCGGCCCGGCCGCGCCGGGCCAACTCGATGGCCACGTAACCGCCCGTGGAGTTGCCGACGAGATGCGGCCGCTCAAGGCGTTGGTCGTCTAAGAAACGTTCGGCCGCGTCGATTACGTCGGTGATTGTGGCCGGATGCCGTTGCACGGGTGGGCCGCCATGGTGTCCTAGCAGGGTGGGTGTGTACACCTGATGATGGCCGGAGAGATACGGGATGACGTCGTGCCACACGTTGCCCGACAGCAGGAAAGGGTGCAGCAGCACTAGGGGCGGCTTGTCAGAGGCCATGAGGAAGTTTGACACGGCCGCAGGGCATCGAATCGCGTTTTCCGCTACGCCACCCTTCGAAGCAAGGATCATGCATCCAACGGGCGACCGATTCAACGAACGCAGGTCACGGAGGGTGTCGACCCGGTGTCGTAAGAGCATTGCGGTCGCCCGCTCAGCAGGCCACCTGCGGAAACGCGCCCGTCTGATGCAATTCCCGAGGGTTCACATACCGCATGGTCATCTCAGGGCTCTTGTGGCCGAGGTAGCGCTGCACAACGTGGATGGGCACGCCATCGTTGAGCAACTCGGTTGCCCTGGTGTGACGCAGACGGTGAGTTTGGGTGAACCGCAACGGGTTTCCCGCCGTATCGGTGAGCCCGTACAGCTTGTCTAGTCTGGTCAGTGACTCCCGGTAGGACGCATAGGGGCGGTGGCGGTGCCCGTTGTGTTGGTGGCGGATCGGCATGAACAGGTATTTCGGCTGCAGACCCGGGAAGGTTTCGGCGACCCACTGCTGTTGCTCGACGATGACGTTGACGACGGCCTGTTCGATCAGGATGGTCGGGAGCACCCCGTCGACCTTGGTCTGCTGGTAGCGCAGCTTTGCTACGAACGCATCGGGGTCATCTGAGGTGGTGGGCCGGTCGGCGCGCCCGGGATCGGTTGCAGCGGTTGGTAATCGAGCATGAGGATCTCTGAAGCCCGCCGCCCGGTCAAGGCTTGCAGCGGCCAGGCCCGCGCTGCCGAGGGGTCTCCCAGGCCGGCGACCTCGGAGATGGTGTCGTCAGGGTGGGTGATGGTGACGTGGGTGTCGCGGTCGGCGGCCAGCACGTCGAGGTAGCAGGTTCGATCGCTGTTGCCGAAATCTAGGGTCGTAGCCGCGGGCCCGGTATGAAGTTAAATCATGAACGCGGTGAATTCGTCATCGTCGCGACGAATTTCGAGGCATTGGGATTCCCAGCTCTGCCTTTCCTACCGGACTCTGAGCGGCCGTAGCAGCCGCACGATCGAGGATGTTGAGTTTCTTAACTGCCGCTTCGCGGCTGGTTTTCAGGCCGGCAACTTCACCCAGCCAGCCGTTAAGCTCGGCTTCTTTGATGCGTTCGGTGAGGTTGGCGATGATCTCGATAATGCGTCCACGTTGCCGGGGGTCTACGCGCAGCATGGGGCATCTGACACATGCGTGTTCATGTTTACAGGGGGTGCCGTAGGGCCTGCCGCACGTGCCCAACTCGAGTTTGCGTTCGTGGAAGTGTTGGCGGAACTCAGCCCATTCTTTTTCGGTCGGTTCTCGATATTCGGCTTCCGGCCGGATGCTTCGTCGTTTGTCGATGTACGCCCTGTAGGCGCGGATCATCTCGTCGGGAAAGACCGCAAGATAATGCTGGGTTGTTTCCAGACAGGCGTGGCCGAGTACTTTGGCGGCGATATGCACGGGCAGACCACCGGTCACCGCTTCGGTAGCGAACATTCTGCGGAAATCATGCGGCACGAACCGCATTGGGTCACCGGCAGCGTTGGCGATTCCAGCATGGGCCACTGCCAGATCCAGGAGTCGGTGGATCTGCTCAAGGTTTAGTACGGTATTGCGGGCTTGTTGGTTGCTGAACCGTTGAAATAAATGTGGTAGCGGAGGTCCGTCGAGTCGTTCTGACGGGTCATAGCGGCTTACGGCAGGAATTTTGCCGCCGTGGCGTTGGCGGAGCCGAGTGATGATGGCCGCCAGCACGTTGGCGAGCTCGGGCCCGATGAGCAGTACGCGTTCCTGGTCGTTCTTGGACGGAACAATTTGGAGCAAAGGAACGATTTCGCCTGTATCTGTGAGTTGGTACTGAACGACCGCCAGCTGGGTGAGTTCAAGGAGTTCCTCAAGTCGAATGCCGGTATGGCGCAGCGTCTCGACGACCGCCCAGCACCAGAACGCGTCGTCTTCCGCCTGAGTTGCATCACGCCTCTCCCCGGTGTCGAGCCGCTGCACCATCACTTTAGGTGACCCCATGTGGCGAGCCGCGCGTTCTTTGGTGTACTGCGCCACGCGTTGATACGTCAGACCTGCGTACTCGAACGTCTGCCCTACCGGGGTGCCCGATGCGTGATCGAGCAGCTCGGACGTGCTGCGGCGCTGATCCTCGACCGCCTCGACGACCGCGTCCAGATGCGGAAGGCGATCGCGGATCCGCTGATGCATGTCAGCAGTTACCTTCTGCTTTTCCTTGCCCAGACCGATTGTTTCGCCGCGCCGAATTGGACAGGACACTGCCCATTGCGCCCAAGTCGGATCCTCCAGTGCCCACTCGGCGATGTCGAGATAGAAACTGCGGACAGTCACCAGGTGGGTGATGTAGAACCGCCGCGGCTTGACAACGCCCTTGGAAACCACCACCCGGAGTCGCTGCTTCCAGGCTTCGGCCACATCGGACGGTAGGTGAAGCGTGTCGATGCCGGGATGATGCTTTTCGATGTCGACCCAGAACAATCCCACCAACACGGTGACAAGTGACCGGAATGATGAGAAGTCCATCGGCGGCCGCCTTTGATCGAGGTAGCGCACCAAGACATCACGCACCGGGCGACAGGCAACTCGGTAGGAATCCACCAGCTCGGCGGTGCTAAGTTGGCCGCGACGTCGCAGTACCGCGGAGAATGATCTCGACTCGGTCAGTACACCTAACGACCTGAGGATGTCCCAGGCCTGCACTGCTCCACCCGGGATGGGTTGGCCTGCATGGCGATACGCATCGCGCATCTCATGGAAATCGGTCTCACACAGGCCGTCGACTGCGGTCCCGGTGTGTAGCACCATCCTTGCGATCGTGATCATGGCGTCATTGAGCCGTCCGGCGGAGACGCCGGCTTTTTGGGCGGCCTCATAGCAGCGGCTAAACCCCTCAGGATCGATGACTTCGCGTACCCGGTCGTACAACATCGTTGGCTTGTAACTGTTGAAGAACATGTAGCTCGGTCTGATCGCGCGAAGGTAGAGCAATGCCCGCAACCCGCGAAGAAGTTCATCTCGACTTCTCTCGGGGCCGCGACGATCGCTGATATCCGTTGCGACTAGCTGCTCTGCCCAAGCAAAGTCGTTACCGGACGCGGCAATCCACCGTTCCTGCCATCCGTTACCGTGAAAGGTGGCGAGCCAGTTGAGAATACGCGCCGCGCCACCAGTCCACATTGCGGCCGCTCCCCGTCGTGATGGCCAGTTTGGAATTGTGGGAAGCAGTTTCAGTATCTCTGCCGCATTGAGGTGGTCAATTGGGGACGGCGCACGCTGCTGAAGATCGCTAATTTCTGACGGTCGAGATGGGTGCAAAATCGTTGGAGTGGCTGCCAGCGTGACGGTCATTTGCCTTGGCCAAACAGAATCGACAGGGCAGCTTCGTCGTAACCGGCCGCCACCGGCGGTGGCTGGCCACCATCGGTTTCTGCACGTTGGCTGAGGTACTGCGCGACACGACGTATCACCTGCTGCTGCTCTTCCACCATGTAGATATCGGCCGTGGTGGACAGGTGCACGTGACCGAGGATCGCTTGGACGTCACGCATGGTCAATGTTTCATCGCGGCTCATGCGTAGCGCCGCCGTATGCCGCAGGTCGTGCATTGACCAGTTGGTGCCTAGATGGTGATTGGCCCTTCGAAATACCGCGCGCAGCGCTTCGTAATCGAGAGGGTGTCGCGCAAGTCCGCCGCCATGGTCGCGACGCCGCAAGGTCCACCACAGCGGGTCATTAGAATCCAGCGGCGCGGCCAGGTCGGCCACATATAGCCTCAACCACACGAAGGCGTCTGGGCTGGCGGGCAGCCACTGTGCTGCGCCTGACCCTTTGCGATGTACCTGTATCACCTGTTCACCCCAGTCGACATCCGCGACATGGAGACCAAGGATCTCGCCGGATCGCGCGGCGCTGCTGATGGTCAAGCTCAGCAATGCCCGGTCGCGATTCGATCGCAGCGCCGCAAACAGTTCCACCCAGCGCTCGTCTGGTAGCGCCCGCGGCTGCTGTTTAGGCAGTCGAGGGTTATACGCCAGGCGCCCTCCGGCCCGAAACGGTTGCAGTGGATTGTGACCTGCGTTGGGTCGCTCAGGCGACCGGTGATCGATGCGCACGGGGTTTAGAAGTGGCCCCTCGCCGGCATCAATCCAGTACGCGTAAAAGTCTCGCAAGACGGCGTTGGAATGCCTGATTGTTCGGGCCCGGTAGTCGTCGTCCAGATATTGCTTATGGGTCAGTGGGTTGACGGTGCCCGCAGTCCTCGCCGAACGTGTCCGCGCATGCTGTCGCCACTTCTTCGCAGACTTGAGCCACAATACGAAGTCCTTCACTTCCGTTGAAGTCGCCCGGTCCCATTCCATCCCGATCGCTTGTAACCAGCGCCACCAACGCAAAAGGTCAAAAGCGTAGCTGCGTGTGCTCCCTGACGAACCGCCGCGAGCGACGAAATCACGCAGATATCGTTGCACCACTTCCAGTTCGATAGCGTCAGCGGATACGACCGTCCAAGGAACAGGGTCATCACTCGGCACCACTCGACCCCACCGCGGGAGCACGATCTTGGATAGGTCTCTTTCCGTCTCCTGATCCATGACATGAGACCTACCGCAGGGGTGTGACAGCCAAGCCGCACGATCTCGGAGTGTCGCCTCTTAGTCCGGTCAACGGAGAACTTCTGGGTCGGGCCGGTCTCGCGAGCGGTGACCATCGCGAAGTCCTTCCCGGGGTCCCAGCGGCCGTCGGTCATCATGCCCTGGCCCCAGTGCTGGAAGCCGCCCCCGAAGTCGTAGCCGCCGGAGAACGCCCGGCCGGCGCCGCGTAGGACGATGACCTTGATGTCGGGGTCCCGCTCGGCCAGGCCGACGGCCGCCTCGATCTCGTCGGGCATGGGCGGGACGATGGTGTTGAGCTGCTCCGGACGGTTAAGCGTGATGGTGGCGACCGGTCCGGCCGTCGTGTACAGGAGCGTCTCGAAGTCGGGCGTCGGCATGGCCCAAGCGAAGTCCGTCGGCGGCCCGGTGTCCAGCGGGACTCACGGGTCGGGCAGGCGGTTCTCCGGCGACGCCGCGTAGATGCGCCCCCCGATTTTGAGGTAGGGCGTGATGAGGTAGGCCGACCCTACGACGATGGCGCTGAAAATCAACGCCGACAGGACGCCGTTCGGCCAGATTTTGCCCACCCCGATCGTGAAGCAGACGATGCCGATGGCCGAGGTGGTCCAGTAGTACCGCCGGCCCGCGCGGCGGTGGGTGATGTAGCGGAAGCGTGCCTGCGTCGCCCCGGCCGCGATGAGGATCAATCCCGTCGCCAACATGGTGACTTCCATGCGTTCGGTCGCTGACACGTCAACGATCCTAGGCGTGCCCGCGCGGCGACGTCCTAGACATCGGGATCGATGACCTGCACGACCCCCGCGGTGACCCCGGCAACGAAAAGTCGCCCCGTGGTGGGGTCCACGCCCACGGTGTAGGGGTTCTGGACGGTCGGGATCCGGCGGACCTCCCGGGGCGCCGGCCGGGTCATGTCGTAGCCGATGACCTCGTTGCCGCCCGAGGAGGCGACCCACAGCCGGTCGCGCGCCGGGTCGTAGGCGACGCCGTAGGGCCCGCCCGGCTGCCCGACGGTGGCGACCTCGCGGGGTGTCGGCAGCGGGTCGAACACCCGGACGGAGTCGCCGCGGGTATCGGCGGCGATCAGGCGGCCGTGCTTGTCGGCGACCAGGTGGGTGGGGCCGGCCCCGGCCGGGGCCGAGCCGAGGATGGACAGTTTGTCCGCGTCGTAGACGGTCAACGTGTCCGCCCGCGCGTCCAGCATGCCGACGGCGGTGCCGGCAGCCGCCAGGCCGGCGGGTTGCACGCTGTCGGTGAACACCTTCACGATCCGGCCGTCGCGCAGGGCGCTCACCGTGCCGCCGAGCTCGTTCCCGACGAAGACGGTGCCGTTGGCGGCCGCCGCCGCGTCATGGGGGGAGGTGCCGGTAACGATCGGCGGTGCGGCGGCCCCGCCCGGTATCTGCACGTGCACCAAGGCGTTCGCGGTTTCGACGGGCACCAGCACCGGGCCGCCCGGGGCGGCCAGCGCGAGGTGGCGCGCGGAACCGGGCAGGGGAATCCGGCGGGTCACGGCCAGCGAGTCGGCGTCGAGCAGCACCAGCTCGTCGGGGTCACGGGTGCACACGGCGACGACGCGGGTCGGGCCGTCGACGGCGACGCCTTCCGGGCGCGCGCCGACCGGCACGATGCGCCCGGCTGGTGCGGCGTTCGGCGGCGGCGCGTCCTGCGGTTCGGCCGCCGGTGGCAGTTTCGCGGCCGGTGGCCGGCTCCCCTCGGTGGGCACGCCCGACGGCAGGATGCCGGTGGTGGTCGCGGTGGTGGGCTCGATGGCGGGGGATGGCCCGCCCGGGTGGCCGCATCCGGCCGGCACTCCGGTCAGTAACAGGGCGGTCAGTGCGCCCGCGATTGCGCGCCGGTTCATCCCGTGGGCGCAGCCTTCAGCATCCGCCACAGGAACGAATAGGTCAGCGCCGACTTGAAGGCGACTTGTTCGTTGTCGGCGGCGCCGGCATGGCCGCCCTCGATGTTCTCGTAGTAGAACACCCCGTGACCGGCGGCCTCGAGGGCCGCCGCCATCTTGCGGGCGTGGCCGGGGTGGACGCGGTCGTCGCGGGTGGACGTGGTGAACAGCACCGGCGGGTAACGGCGCGTCGCCGAAATGTTCTGATAAGGCGAGTATTCGGAGATGAACGCCCAGTCGTCCGGGTTGTCGGGGTCGCCGTACTCGGCCATCCACGAGGCGCCGGCCAGCAGGAGATGGTAGCGCTTCATGTCCAGCAGCGGCACGCTGCACACCAGCGCGGCGAACTTCTCCGGATACTTGGTCAGCATGATACCCATCAGCAGTCCGCCGTTGCTCCCGCCCTGTGCGCCGAGCTGCGCCACGGTGGTGATGCCCCGGTCCACCAAATCGGTTGCGACCGCGGCGAAGTCCTCAGCCACCTTGTGCCGGCCCTCGCGCATCGCCTGGGTGTGCCACCCGGGCCCGTACTCGCCGCCGCCGCGAATGTTGGCCAGCGCGTAAGTGCCCCCGCGAGCCAGCCACAACCGGCCCAGCACGCCGCCGTACGCCGGCGTGTTGGACGCTTCGAACCCGCCGTAGCCATACAGCATGGTGGGGCCCGGGCCCGTCGCGACCGCGGATCGCACCACAAAGTACGGGATTTTCGTGCCGTCCTGCGAAGCCACGAAATACTGTGCTACGGACAATTTTTCGGCATCGAAGAACGCGGGCGCGGACTTGACCTCCTCGAGTGGCCCGCCGCCGGCGCCGCGCATCAGCCGCGACGGAGTGACGAATCCGCTGGAATCGAGGAAGAACTCGTCACCGGTCGCGTCCGCGTTGACGATGACCGTATTGGTCGCGGCCGGGATGCCCGTCAACGGTTCACGTTGCCAAGTGCCGGGGGTGACGATCTCCACCCGACTGGCCACGTCGGCGAGTGTGACCATCAGGAGGCGGTCGCGGGTCCACGCGTAGTGGTTCAGCGAGGTGTGCTCGTCGGGCTCGAACACCACGTGCAGTTCCGCTGTGCCGGAGAGGAATTCGTCGTACTCGGCCACCAGCAGCGAACCGGCGCTGTAGGTGGCGGAGCCCAGGTACCAGTCGTTGCGCAGCTCGATCAGGAGCCATTGGCGGTGTATCGACAAGGTGGCGTCGGTGGGTGCGTCGAGTCGGATCAGCTCCGCACCGCGCAGTTCGTAGACCTCTTCGTTCCAGAAGTCGAGGGCCCGTCCCAGCACGGTGCGCTCGAAGCCGGGCGTCCGGTCCACCGACACCGAAACGCTGACGTCGCAGCGTGCGCCCTCGAAGACGGTTTCCGCGTCCGTCAACGATGTGCCCCTGCGCCACCGCTTGATCACGCGCGGGTACCCGGAGTCGGTGAGCGAGTCGGCGCCGAAGTCGGTGCCCACCAGGGCGGTGTCCGGGTCGGCCCACGAGATCTGTGACTTGGCTTCCGCCAGCTCGAACCCGTCGGCGACGAATTCCCTTGTCAGCATGTCGAATTCACGCACGATGGACGCGTCCGAGCCGCCGCGGGAAAGACTCACGAGCGCCCGGGTGTACTCGGGGTAGATGACGCCGGCGCCGGCCCACACCCATTTCTCGTCGTCGGCGCGACCCAACTCGTCGACGTCGATCAGCACGTCCCACTCGGGGGAGTCGGTGCGGTAGCTGTCCAGGGTGGTGCGTCGCCACAGCCCGCGCGGGTTGGCGGCATCGCGCCAGAAGTTGTAGAGGGATTCGCCCCGGCGGACCACATAGGGGATCCGGGCGTCGGTGTCGAGCACCTCGAGCGCCTCGGTCCGCATCCGCTCGAACTCCCCGCCGCAGAACTCTGCCAGCGTCGGTTCGTTGCGCGCCCGCACCCAGTCCAGCGCCTCGTCGCCGGTGACGTCCTCCAGCCACAGGTAGGGGTCCGCGCCGTCGTCCGGGGCCTCAGATGTCATGGAAGCCATTGTGGCCTCGGCGGTAGTGTGAGCTGTATTACACAGAGAGGAGCCGCGCAGATGACTGTTTTCGCCCGTCCCGGTACTGCCGGAGCGTTGATGTCGTACGAGTCCCGGTACGAGAACTTCATCGGGGGCCAGTGGATCGCTCCGGTGGGCGGCCGCTATTTCGAGAACTCGTCACCGGTGACCGGTCAGACGTTCTGCGAGGTGGCTCGGTCCGACGAAGCCGACGTCGACAAGGCCCTCGACGCCGCCCACGCGGCGGCGCCGGCCTGGGGCAAGACGGCCCCGGCCCAGCGGGCGGCGATCCTCAACAAGATCGCCGACCGGATCGAGGACAACAAAGCCGCGCTCGCCGTGGCGGAAGTCTGGGACAACGGCAAACCGGTCCGCGAGGCCCTGGCCGCCGACATTCCCCTGGCGGCCGACCATTTCCGGTACTTCGCCGCGGCGATCCGCGCGCAGGAGGGGTCGCTCTCGCAGATCGACGAGGACACCGTCGCTTACCACTTCCACGAGCCGCTGGGCGTGGTGGGGCAGATCATCCCGTGGAACTTCCCGATCTTGATGGCCGCCTGGAAGTTGGCGCCGGCGCTCGCGGCCGGCAACGCCGTGGTGCTCAAGCCCGCCGAGCAGACACCGGCGTCGGTGCTCTACCTGGTGTCGTTGATCGGCGATCTCTTGCCGGCCGGAGTCGTCAACGTCGTCAACGGGTTTGGCGCCGAAGCCGGCAAGCCGCTGGCGTCGAGCAACCGCATCGCCAAGGTCGCGTTCACCGGGGAGACCACGACCGGGCGCCTGATCATGCAATACGCATCCCAGAACCTGATCCCGGTCACCCTCGAACTCGGCGGCAAGAGCCCCAACATCTTCTTCTCCGACGTGATGGCCGAGCACGACAACTTCCAGGACAAGGCGCTGGAGGGCTTCACCCTGTTCGCCCTCAACCAGGGTGAGGTGTGCACCTGCCCGTCGCGCAGCCTGATCCAGGCGGACATCTACGACGAGTTCCTCGAGCTGGCCGCCATTCGCGCCAAGGCCGTCCGGCAGGGCGACCCGCTGGACAGCGCGACGATGCTGGGGTCGCAGGCGTCCAACGATCAGCTGGAAAAGATCCTGTCCTACATCGCGATCGGCAAGGACGAGGGCGCGAAGGTGATCACCGGCGGCGAGCGCGCCGAGCTGGGCGGCGACCTGTCCGGCGGCTACTACATGCAGCCGACGATCTTTGCCGGCAACAACAAGATGCGGATCTTCCAGGAGGAGATCTTCGGCCCGGTGGTGGCGGTGACGTCGTTCTCCGATTACGACGATGCGATCTCGATGGCCAACGACACCCTCTACGGTCTGGGCGCTGGTGTGTGGAGCCGCGACGGCAACACCGCCTACCGGGCCGGCCGTGACATCCAGGCCGGCCGGGTATGGGTCAACTGCTACCACGTGTATCCGCCGCACGCGGCGTTCGGCGGCTACAAGCTGTCGGGTTTCGGTCGGGAGTGCCACAAGATGGCGCTCGAGCATTACCAGCAGACCAAGAACATGCTGGTGTCCTACTCCGACAAGGCGCTCGGCCTGTTCTGATGATCTCGGGTGCAGTCATCACCGCCACGGCCGCCAAGCTGCTGGCCCGGCTGCAGGAGCGGCACGGGCCGCTGATGTTCCACCAGTCCGGCGGCTGCTGCGACGGGTCGTCGCCGATGTGCTACCCGCGCGGAGATTTCATCGTGGGTGACCGCGACGTGCTGCTGGGCGTGCTCGACGTGGGCGCCGAGGGCGTGCCGGTGTGGATTTCGGGTCCGCAGTACCAGGTGTGGAAGCACACCCAACTTGTCATCGACGTGGTGCCCGGTCGCGGCGGCGGCTTCAGCCTGGAGGCCCCGGAGGGCGTGCGCTTCCTCAGCCGCGGAAGGGTTTTCACCGACGACGAACAGGCCCTCGTGCAAGCTCTACCGGTCATCACCGGCACCGGATACGAGCGCGGCGAACGCCCGTCGGCGCGCGGTCAGGTGGTGGATTTCGAGGCGGGAGCCGCGCCGAAAATGTGCAGCCCCGGCGGTCGGTAGCCGCAGTACAGTCGTCACCGTGATCCCCCTTCCGCGCCCCTGGATCCTGGCCGGCGCCATGCTGGTCGGCGCCGCGGTCGGGCTTCTGGCGGGGGTGGGATTCACCGCGGTGCACGTCAGGGTTCGACCGGAGATCGCCGTCGCGCTCGTGGTCGGGATCCCGACCGTCACCGGGCTGATGACGATCCTGCTCTCCGGGCGTCGCTGGGTGACGATGGTGGGCGCGTTCGTGCTGGCGCTGGCGCCCGGCTGGTTCGGCGTGCTCGTCGCCGTGCGGGTGGCGTCCGGTGGCTGACGAGGATCGGGCCGATGAGGATCGGAACGCGAATCCGGGGACCGCACCGTTCACGCCGGACTTCTCCGACGACGAGGACACCGGAACCCAATCCTGGGTCCCCGATTTCTCCGACTCCGACGACACCGGCTCGCAGCCCGCCGCTGAGGAGCCCTCGCACGCCAAGGAAGAACTCACCGCCGACGATGAGGATTCGTCGGCCGAATCCGCCGGGTTGCCGGTGCCCCCGGTCACAGTGCCCGGTCGCTACGTCTACCTGAAGTGGTGGAAGCTGCTGCTGGTGATCCTTGCCGTGTGGTTCGTGGCGACCGAGGTCGGGCTGGGGCTCCTGTATTGGTGGTATCACTCCGCCGACCAGACCGCGGCACTGTTCGTGGTCCTCGTCTACGTTGTCGCCTGCGTTGTCGGTGCCGTGATGCTGGCGATGGCGCAGGGCAGGGCGCTCGTCTCGGCGCTGTCGGTCGCGCTGATGTCGGCGCCATTCGCCTCTGTTGCCGCCGCGGCGCCCCTCTACGGCTATTACCACTGCGTGCGGGTGGGTCATTGCCTGGTCGGCGTCATTCCGTACTAACAGTTTCGTCGCCCGTCCAGGCCACTGGGGTAGGGGCGTGACTTCTCACGGTGTTGTTCAGTCAGAAGTCACCGCCCACTAGGGTGGGCTCGTGACTTCTCACTATGACGTCGTCGTCCTCGGGGCCGGCCCGGGCGGGTATGTCGCAGCCATTCGCGCCGCACAGCTCGGGCTCAACACCGCAATCGTCGAATCGAAGTACTGGGGCGGGGTGTGCCTCAACGTCGGCTGCATTCCGTCGAAGGCGTTGCTGCGCAACGCCGAGCTCGTCCACATCTTCACCAAGGAGGCCAAGACCTTCGGCATGAGCGGCGAGGCGACCTTCGATTACGGGGCCGCCTTCGACCGCAGCCGCAAGGTGGCCGAGGGCCGCGTCGCCGGTGTGCACTTCCTGATGAAGAAGAACAAGATCACCGAGATCCACGGGTACGGCAGGTTCACCGACGCCCACACCTTGTCCGTCGATCTCAACGAGGGTGGTACCGAGACGGTGACGTTCGACAACGCCATCATCGCCACCGGCAGCAGCACCCGGCTGGTGCCCGGCACGTCGCTGTCGGCCAACGTGGTGACCTACGAGGAGCAAATCCTGTCCCGGGAGCTGCCCGAGTCGATCATCATCGCCGGGGCCGGTGCCATCGGCATGGAGTTCGGCTACGTGCTGAAGAACTACGGCGTCGACGTCACCATCGTGGAGTTCTTGCCGCGGGCGTTGCCCAACGAGGACGCCGAGGTGTCCAAAGAGATCGAGAAGCAGTTCAAGAAGCTGGGCGTCAAGATCCTGACCGGAACCAAGGTCGAGTCCATTTCCGACGATGGGTCCCAGGTCACGGTGGTCGTCAGCAAGGACGGCAAGTCCGAGGAACTCAAGGCCGACAAAGTGTTGCAGGCCATCGGCTTTGCGCCCAACGTCGAGGGCTACGGGCTGGACAAGGCCGGCGTCGCGCTGACCGACCGCAAGGCCATCGGCATCAGCGAGTACATGCAGACTTCCGTCCCGCACATCTACGCCATCGGCGATGTCACGGGGCTGCTACAGCTGGCCCACGTCGCCGAGGCCCAGGGTGTGGTGGCGGCCGAAACCATCGCCGGCGCAGAGACTTTGGCGCTCGGTGACTACCGGATGCTGCCGCGCGCGACGTTCTGCCAGCCCCAGGTCGCCAGCTTCGGGCTCACCGAGCAGCAGGCCCGTGACGAAGGCTACGACGTCGTGGTGGCCAAGTTCCCGTTCACCGCCAACGGCAAGGCGCACGGGCTGGGCGACCCCAGCGGTTTCGTCAAGCTGGTCGCCGACGCCAAGCACGGGGAGCTGCTGGGCGGCCACCTGATCGGCCACGACGTGTCCGAGCTGCTGCCCGAGCTGACCCTGGCGCAGAAGTGGGATCTGACCGCCAACGAGCTGGCCCGCAACGTGCACACCCACCCGACCATGTCCGAGGCGCTGCAGGAGTGCTTCCACGGCTTGACCGGCCACATGATCAACTTCTGAGAATGATTCGCACCGACACACTCATGGGTGCCCTCGCGGGCGCCGCCGCGGGTTACGTCCTGTGGTTGGTGGCCTTCACGATCGCCGATGACAACGCGGCGGTGGGCCGATGGGCCCCGACGGTGTTGCTGCTGTCGATGGCGCTGGCGGTCGGCGCGGCGTTGTGGGGCTCGGTGCTGCGCCGGCGCAGGAGGTACCTGTGGTCGGGTTTTGGGTTCGGCCTGCCGATACTGCCCCTGGCGCTCACGTTGGCCGTGCTGGCCGACGTGTACCTGTAGCTAACGCGGGTTGTCCAGCGGGATGTCGAGCGCCGACATCGTCGCGGCCAGCCCGTCGTATTGTGTACCGAGCAAGCAGAATTCGATGAGCTCCCGTCGGTCGAGGTGACTCGCGAGCCGCCGCCAGGTGGCTTCGGTGATGGTCCGGTCCTTGACGAGCTCGTCCGTCGCCCTCAGCAGCGCGAGCTGCCGGGCGCCCAGCGTGCCCGCGACGCCGTTTCCGGTGTCGGGAAAGGCGAAGATCGCGCGCTGCCTGTCCGCGTCCAGCCCCTGCTTGCGCGCCATCCGGCGATGGTGCTGCAGCTCGTACTCGCACGCGCGCAGGTGTGCGACCCGCAGGATCACCAATTCGGTGTCGACCGCCGGCAGCCGGCCGCGCAGCAGCCGGCCGCCGTAGAGGCTCCACACCAAGAACAGCAACCGGTGCTGACCCAGCGTGGTCATCAGGTGCATCTCGGGCGCCCGGACCGCGCGCGCGCCCAACTTCGCGATCACCCAGTTGAGCGGCCCTAGCTCGCGGAACCGCCCGGACGGAATGCGTCCGACCGCGCCGGTGTGATGGCCACCCTGTCCGTCGTGGGCCGCGGTCATGCCTGCTTCACCAGATAGGGGGACACCGTGCTGCGGTGCTCGTCGAGGTCGAGCGCGCGGCCCAGCGCCGGGAACGCCCGCTGCGGACAGTTGTCGCGTTCGCAGACCCGGCAGCCCGCGCCGATCGGTGTGGCGATCTCCCCCGACAAGTCGAGTCCTTCCGAGTAGACGAGCCGGTGGGCGTGGCGGAGTTCGCAGCCCAACCCGATCGCGAAGGTTTTACCGGGCTGACCATACCGTGCGGCGCGGCGCTCCACGGTGCGGGCCACCCACATGTAGTTGCGGCCGTCGGGCATCTGGGCGATCTGCACCAAGATCTTGCCCGGGTTCGCGAAGGTCTCGTAGACGTTCCACAGCGGGCACGTGCCTCCGCTGGAGGAGAAGTGAAAGCCCGTGGCGGACTGGCGTTTTGACATGTTGCCGGCCCGATCCACCCGGATGAACGAGAACGGCACGCCCCGCATCGACGGCCGCTGCAACGTCGACAGCCGGTGCGCGATGGTCTCGTAGCTCGCCGCGTAGAAGGACGACAACCGCTCCACGTCGTAGCGGAAGTTCTCCGCGACGTCGTGGAACTGACGGTAGGGCAGCACCGCGGCCGCGGCAAAGTAATTGGCCAGTCCCAGCCGCGCCAGCGTGTGCGACTCGTCGCTGGTGAACTTCCCCTCCTCCACCAGGGTGTCGATCAGATCACCGTACTCGAGGTAGGCCAGCTCGGCGGCCATCTTGAATACCTGCTGGCCCGGGGCGAGGTGATTGCTGATCTCCAGTGTCTTGGTCCGCGGGTCGTAGCGGTGCAGCACGGTGTCGCCCAGATCGATCCGCCTGGTGATGTGCACTCCGTGCACCTCGGTGAGCCGGCGGGTCAGCTCGCGGGCCAAATCGCCGTGATGCAACCGCATCTTGATGGTGAGGTCTTCGGCGGCAGTATCCAGCTCGTGCAGGTAGTTCTGCCGCTGATAGAAGTAGTCGCGCACCTCCTCGTGGGGCATCGTGATCGACCCGCTGCCGCTGCCGTCGGAGAACCGCTCCTCGGTGGCGGCGGCCAGCTGCGCGGTGGTGATCCGGTAGCGCCGGTGCAGGTTGACCACGGCACGGGCCAGGGCGGGGTGGGCGCTGACCATCTCGGCGACTTCGGTCGGGTCGACGTCGATGTCCAGGTCGCGGTCCATCGTCACCTCACGCAGCTCCGCGACCAGCCGGGTGTCGTCCTGGGAGGCGAAGAAGGTCGCGTCCACCCCGAACACCTCGGTGATCCGGAGCAGTACGGCCACCGTCAGCGGGCGCACGTCGTGCTCGATCTGGTTGAGGTAGCTCGGCGAGATGTCGAGCAGCTGCGCCAGCGCGGCCTGGCTGAACCCGCGCTCGCTGCGCAGTTGGCGAACGCGGGCGCCGACGAAGGTTTTGGCCATTTCGCGCAAGCGTACCCGCCGCTGCGAAGCAGCGCTTAGCAGAGTTCGCAAGCCAATACGATCCGGTCACAGTTGGTGTTTGAAAGGTGTGGTTGGCATGATTCGCATCGGGGGCCCCGCGGTACAACGTAGGGTTACGGACAGGAAGTGAGCGGGGAGCCAAGTCGTGAGCCTGGACAAAACACTGATGCCGGTGCTCGACGGTCACCCCGACGTGTTCGGACGCGAATGGCCCCTCCGCGTCGGCGACATCGACCGCACGGGTCGCCTGCGGCTGGACGCGGCCGCCCGGCACATCCAGGACATCGGCCAGGACCAGCTGCGCGAGATGGGCTTCGAGGAGACCCATCCGCTGTGGATCGTCCGGCGCACCATGGTCGACCTGATCCGGCCGATCGAGTTCCAGGACATGCTCCGCCTGCGCAGGTGGTGTTCGGGGACCTCCAACCGGTGGTGCGAGATGCGGGTGCGCATAGATGGAAGGCGCGGGCGCGGGCTGATCGAGTCCGAGGCGTTCTGGATCAACATCAACCGGGAAACCGAGATGCCGGCGCGCATCGCCGACGACTTCCTGGAGAGTCTGTACAAGACCACGTCCGTCGACCGGTTGCGCTGGAAGGGCTACCTGAAGCCGGGCAGCCGCGACGATGCGGCCGAGATCCACGAGTTCCCCGTCCGGGTCACCGACATCGACCTGTTCGACCACATGAACAACGCGGTGTACTGGAGCGTGATCGAGGACTACCTGGCGTCGCACTCCGAACTGCTGGGCGGGCCGCTGCGCACCACCATCGAGCACGAAGCGCCGGTCGCGCTGGGCGACAAGTTGGAGATCATCTCGCACGTCTACCCGCCGGGCTCCACCGATCAATTCGGGCCCAACCTTGCCGACCGGACTGTTACAACCCTCACATATGCCGTGGGCGACGAGACGAAAGCCGTCGCCGCGCTCTTTTCCCTAGCGCCGACAAATGCCTGAGTGACCTGCAGATTTGAGTTACCGGCGGGTAGCTTCTGAAACGGTTAAGCTATCGAGAGCCTTCGCAAAGTTCGCAAACAGGCACCGACCTGTGGCTGAAATTGGCAACTGAAATGGGTGGACCTGCGTCAACAGGCTGTGCCATCGTCGGATTAGCACACCAGTGAAGTTGAGCCGCCAGCTACCGCCGGTGGGGCCTCGGCTAGTCAGCAGTGAAGACCGTTAAGGAGCACGCCCAATGTCTGTCGTTGGCACCCCGAAGAGCGCCGAGCAGATCCAGCACGACTGGGACACCAACCCGCGCTGGAAGGACATCACCCGCACGTACACCGCCCAGAACGTCGTCGACCTGCAGGGCACCGTGGTCGAGGAGTACACCCTGGCCCGCCGCGGCGCGGAGGTGCTGTGGGACGAGCTGCACGACCTGGAGTGGGTCAACGCCCTCGGCGCGTTGACCGGCAACCAGGCCGTACAGCAGGTTCGCGCCGGCCTGAAGGCCATTTACCTATCGGGCTGGCAGGTCGCCGGCGACGCCAACCTGTCCGGCCACACCTACCCCGACCAGAGCCTGTATCCCGCCAACTCGGTGCCGCAGGTCGTTCGCCGGATCAACAACGCGCTGCAGCGCGCCGACCAGATCGCCAAGGTCGAGGGCGACGCCTCGGTGGAGAACTGGCTGGCCCCGATCGTCGCCGACGGCGAGGCCGGCTTCGGTGGCGCGCTCAACGTCTTCGAACTGCAGAAGGCGATGATCGCCGCCGGTGTCGCGGGCACCCACTGGGAAGACCAGCTCGCGTCGGAGAAGAAATGTGGTCACCTGGGCGGCAAGGTGCTGATCCCGACCCAGCAGCACATCCGCACCCTGACCTCGGCGCGACTGGCCGCCGACGTGTGCAGCGTCCCGACCCTGGTGATCGCCCGCACGGACGCAGAGGCGGCCACGCTGATCACCTCGGACGTCGACGAGCGCGACCGGCCGTTCATCACCGGCGAGCGCACGCGGGAGGGTTTTTACCGGACCAAGAACGGCATCGAGCCCTGCATCGCCCGCGCGAAGGCCTACGCGCCGTTCGCCGACCTGATCTGGATGGAGACCGGCACCCCGGACCTCGAGCTGGCGCGGAAGTTCTCCGAGGCGGTCAAGCACGAGTACCCCGACCAGATGCTGGCGTACAACTGCTCGCCGTCCTTCAACTGGCGCAAGCACCTTGACGACGGCACCATCGCCAAGTTCCAAAAGGAGCTTGCGGCAATGGGATTCAAGTTCCAGTTCATCACGCTGGCCGGCTTCCACGCGCTGAACTACTCGATGTTCGATCTGGCCTACGGCTACGCCCGCAACCAGATGAGCGCCTACGTCGAGTTGCAGGAGCGCGAGTTCGCCGCCGAGGAGCGTGGGTACACCGCGACCAAGCACCAGCGCGAGGTCGGCGCCGGGTACTTCGACCGCATCGCCACCACGGTCGACCCCAACTCCTCGACCACCGCCCTGACCGGCTCCACCGAGCAGGGCCAGTTCCACTGAGTTCCCCCAGCAGTGGGCGCCGGGCCCTGCCCGGCCACCGTGCACCTGCTGCGAGTTTCCGGCCGATTTGTCGCGGTGACTGCACGTTGGGTGCGCTGAAGTAGCATAGGCCCCGCCCGGCCAGCCCGGGCGGGGCCTATTGCGGTGCAAGACGATACGGTCACCGGAGAGAACCGGAGAGAACCGGAGAGAGAGAACAGTGAGCGACGCGGCGATCGCAACGATTCAGCGGGTAGGGGTTGTCGGTGCCGGGCAGATGGGATCCGGCATCGCCGAGGTCTCGATCCGCGCCGGTGTCGGCGTGACGGTGTTCGAGCCCACCGACGCGCTGATCACCGCCGGGCGAAACCGCATCGTGAAGTCGCTGGAGCGGGGCGTCAGCGCCGGCAAGGTGACGGAGCGGGAACGCGACCGCGCCCTGGGCATGCTCACCTTCACCACGGACATGGGCGAGCTGGCCGACCGCCAACTGGTCATCGAGGCGATCGTCGAGGACGAGGCCGTCAAGGCGAAGATCTTCGCCGAACTGGACCGAGTCGTCACCGACCCCGACGCCGTGCTGGCGTCCAACACGTCGAGCATCCCGATCATGAAGATCGCCGCGGCGACCAAGAACCCGCAACGCGTGCTGGGCCTGCACTTCTTCAACCCGGTCCCGGTGCTGCCGCTGGTCGAACTGGTCTGCACGCTGGTGACCGACGAGACCGCTGCCGCGCGCACCGAGGAGTTTGCGAGCGCGGTCCTCGGCAAGCAGGTGGTGCGGTGCTCCGACAGGTCCGGCTTCGTGGTGAACGCCCTACTGGTGCCCTACCTGCTGTCGGCGATCCGGATGGTCGAGGCCGGTTTCGCCACCGTGGAGGACGTCGACAAGGCCGTCGTCGCCGGGCTGTCGCACCCCATGGGCCCGTTGCGGCTGTCCGACCTCGTCGGCCTGGACACCCTGAACCTGATCGCGGACAAGATGTTCGAGGAATTCAAGGAGCCGCAGTACGGCCCGCCGCCGCTGCTGCTGCGCATGGTGGAGGCGGGCCGGTTGGGCAAGAAATCAGGTCAGGGCTTCTACAAGTACTGATACGAGTACTGACGTGCCCGCAAACGACGTCGCGCATGACAGCGTCCTGAAAGTCGGTTATCATACTCGCGTCAAACAGCGAGAGGTGCACGGCGAGCATGACCGATTTGAGACCCTTTTACGAAGAGTCGCAATCCATATATGACGTTTCCGACGAATTTTTTGCGTTATTCCTAGACCCGACGATGGGCTACACCTGCGCATACTTCGAGCGCGACGACATGACGCTCGAAGAAGCCCAAAACGCGAAGTTCGACCTCGCACTGAGCAGACTGAATCTCGAACCCGGGATGACATTGCTCGACATCGGCTGCGGCTGGGGTGGAGCGCTGCAGCGAGCGATCGAGAAATTCGACGTCAACGTGATCGGAATCACGCTGAGTCGCAACCAGTTCGACTACAGCAAGGCCAAGCTGGCCGCGATCCCGACTCAACGCAACGTCGAGGTGCGCCTGCAGGGCTGGGAAGAGTTCGGGGACAAGGTCGACCGGATCGTCACCATCGGTGCCTTCGAAGCGTTCAAAAACGAGCGCTATGCCGCGTTCTTCGAACGCGCCCACGACATACTGCCCGACGACGGCCGGATGCTGTTGCACACTATCTTGGCGTATTCGCAGAAACAGATGCGTGACCGCGGTATCCCGGTGACGATGGATGACATCAGATTCATCAAATTCATTTATACGGAAATTTTCCCGGGCGGACAGCTGCCTGCAATCGAGAACATTCTCGAGTGCGCGGGCAAGGCCCGATTCAAAGTGGAGAACATCCAGCTGCTACAGAAACATTACGAGCGGACGCTCAACATCTGGGCGGCCAATTTGGAAGCGAATAGGGAAAAAGCCATCGCGATCCAGTCGCGAGACGTCTACGACCGCTACATGAAGTACCTGATCGGGTGCGAGGACTTCTTCCGCAAGGGGATCAGCAATGTGGGGCAGTTCACGCTCTACAAGTAGCGGCCTCCATGCGGTCGCCGGCCGTCGCCGCCGGGCGAGTAGCTACTTCTCACACGTGAACTGGCAGACGTCGGTGTAGCCCTGGCGGAACAGCTTCGCGCAGCCGGTCAGGTACTTCATGTAGCGGTCGTAGACGTCTTGCGACTGGATCGCGATGGCCTGCTCCCTGTTGGCCTCCAGCGCGGCGGCCCACGTCTCCAGCGTCCGGGCGTAGTGCAGCTGCAGCGACTGGATCCGCGTCAGCTTGAAACCGGCCCCGGTCGCGTACTCTTCGACCGACGGGACTGTCGGGAGCCAGCCGCCCGGGAAGATCTCGGCCAGGATGAACTGGGTGAAGTGAACGATTTCGTGGGTCAGCGTATTGCCCTGCGCCCTGGCATCTTTGAAGGTGGGACGGCAGATGGTGTGCAGCAGCATGACACCGTCGGCCCGCAGTACGCGGTATGCCATTTCGAAGAAGTGGCCCCAGCGTTGGCGGCCGAAGTGCTCGAAGGCGCCGATCGAGACGATGCGGTCGACCGGCTCGTCGAACTTCTCCCAGCCCTCCAGCAAGACCCGCCGGCTGCGGGGGGTGTCCATCTCCTCGAACGACTTCTGCACGTGCTTGGCCTGGTTCTCCGACAGCGTCAGGCCGACGACATTGACGTCGTATTTTTCGATGGCGCGCCGCGCCGTGGCGCCCCAGCCGCAGCCGATGTCCAGCAGCGTCATCCCCGGCTCGAGGTGCAGTTTGCCCAGCGCCAGGTCGATCTTGGCGATCTGAGCCTCTTCCAGCGTCATGTCGTCACGCTCGAAGTACGCGCAACTGTAGGTCTGGGTGGGGTCGAGGAACAGCCGGAAGAAGTCGTCGGACAGGTCGTAATGGGCTTGCACGTTCCCGAAATGCGGCGTGAGCTGCACGGACATAACCAAGTGGGCCTTTCTGTATGCGAGAGCTAGGCGCGCGGCGCTCGCGGCGCCATCCCAGCTATCCCCCGATGCATCCCCTGCATGCTAGCCGTTCGGGCGGTCCAAGTCGCATTCCTGACCAGGACATAGGTCACATACCGACGGGGTCAACCCCACGATCGCGCAGGTGCGATTGCGCGGCGCTACTCGCCGGACCCGTCTCGGTGCTCGCGCGGCGGCACGATCGGCGAGGGGTGTGGCTGCTCGCGAAACTTCTCCAGCGAACCGCCGGCCTCGACGATCCCGCACAGCGCGCTCCAGCACAGCATGGTCAGGTAGTCGATCAGCTCTTCGGCGCTCATCCGCGGGTCGGAGACCCAGGAGTGGGTGGCCAGCTGCACGCCGCCGACGGTCATGTAGGCCCAGGGCTCCACGCCGCCGGTGTCCATGCCCGCCGCCTGCATGCGGCGGCGCAGCATCATCGAGAGCATGCGGGCGATGATGCGCTCGGAGTCGGCGATCACTTTGCTCTTGGTGGGCGAGCTGTTGGCCATCACGAATCGATACGGCTCCGGTTCGTCGGCCACGGTTTCGACGTACACCCGGATGATCTCTCGGGTCAGGTCGAAGCCGTCCAGGTTGGATGACAGCGCCCCCGCCATGTTGGGAATAAGGGTCGTCTGCGCGAATCGCATCAGCACCGCGGTCGTCAGATCGTTCTTGTCGACGAAGTAGCGGTACAGCACGGTCTTGGAGACGCCGATCGCCGCCGCTATCTCGTCCATGCTCAGGAAGCGGCCGTAGCGGCGGATCGCGATGATCGTGCCGTCAACCAGCTCATTTCGGCGCTCCACCTTGTGTTGGTGCCAGCGCCGTTTTCGACCATCCATCTTCACGGTCGCAGCCGGGATTTGCTCTGCCAATGTCCGCCGATTCCCATTCACTTGACGCCCTAGATACTACGGCTTAGGGGGGCCTGGTTGGCACATGGCCCGGGCGTGTGATGGGTCCCGCCGAATGGTGTTGCCACACCAACTCGTCGAGGCGATACATGATGGACGGGTGGCACACAGAGTCTCAGTCGGGGCCTCGCATGGCGGCCAAGCGTCCGGGTCAAGCGCGGAGCGAAATGCCGGCGCGCCGTCGACGCGCGCTCACTCGTCCTTCGCGGAATCCTTTGCCGGCGCCGATCCGGAAACCGACGCGCAGCGGCGGGCGGCGCTGCGGCGGATGAAGATGGTCGCACTGAGCTTCTTGATCGGTGCGACCGTGGTGTTTCTCGCCTGCCAATGGGCGCAGTCCCACGCCGGCGCGGGCGCCTGGGTCGGCTACGTCGGAGCGGCGGCGGAGGCCGGCATGGTGGGCGCCCTGGCGGACTGGTTCGCCGTTACCGCGCTGTTCAAGCACCCGCTGGGCATCCCGATCCCCCACACCGCGATCATCAAGCGCAAGAAGGACCAGCTCGGCGAGGGCCTGGGCACCTTCGTGAGGGAGAACTTCCTGTCGCAGCCGGTGGTGGAGACAAAGTTGCGCGACGCCCAGGTGCCCGGCCGGCTCGGCAAGTGGCTGGCGGAGGCTGCACACGCCGAGCGGGTGGCCGGCGAGACGGCGACTGTGCTCCGGGTTCTGGTGGAACTCCTGCGGGACGACGATGTCCAGCAGGTGATCGACCGGATGATCGTGCGCCGCATCGCCGAACCGCAGTGGGGTCCCCCGGTGGGTCGGGTGCTGGGGACCCTGCTGGCCGAGAATCGCCAGGAGGCCCTGATCCAATTGCTGGCCGACCGGGCGTTCCACTGGTCGCTGAACGCCGGAGAAGTCATCCAGCGGGTGGTCGAGCGCGACTCGCCCAGCTGGTCGCCGCGATTCGTCGATCACCTCGTCGGCGACCGCATACACCGCGAACTGATGGACTTCACCGACAAGGTCCGCCGCGACCCCCACCACGAACTGCGGCGTTCGGCGACCCGCTTCCTGTTCGAGTTCGCCGACGACCTGCAGCGCGACCCGGCGACCATCACGCGCGCCGACGAGATCAAAGAGCAGCTGATGGCGCGCGACGAGATCGCCAGCGCCGCCGCGACGGCGTGGCAGACGCTCAAGAGGCTCGTGCTCGAGGGCGTTGAAGACCCGTCCAGCACGTTGCGGAGCCGCATCACGTCCACGGTCGTCCGGATCGGCGAATCGCTGCGCGACGACGCCGACCTGCGCGACAAGGTCGACAACTGGCTGGTGCGGGCGGCCCAGCACCTGGTCGCGCAGTACGGGGTGGAGATCACCGCCATCATCACCGAGACGATCGAGCGTTGGGACGCCGGTGAAGCCAGTCGGCGGATTGAACTGCACGTGGGCCGTGACCTGCAGTTCATTCGGATCAATGGCACCGTGGTGGGGTCGCTGGCGGGGCTGGTCATCTACGCCGTCGGGCAGCTGCTGTTCTAGGGGTGCTAACAAGTGCTTGCAAAAGCAAGCACTTGCCATTAGTCTGAGGGTGTCAGCAACGCCCATCGGACCCAGGAGTACGCAATGGCACCCGAGGAGAAGCTCTCCGCGAAGGTGTCCACGGCCGCGTCCGACATGGCCTCCGACATCGGCAGCTTCATCCGGGACTTGCGCGAGAACGCGCAGGTCTCGGTGCGGCAACTCGCCGAGCGGTCCGGCGTCAGCAACCCGTATCTGAGCCAGGTGGAGCGCGGACTGCGTAAACCGTCCGCGGACGTCCTGAACCAGATCGCCAAGGCGCTGCGGATTTCCGCCGAGGTTCTCTACGTCCGCGCGGGGATTCTCGAGCCGAGCGAGAAAAGCCAGGTGCGCGACGCCATCATCACCGATGCGGCGATCACCGAGCGCCAGAAGCAGGTGCTGCTCGACATCTACGCCTCATTCACCCAACAAAACGAATCCGCCCAAGACCAGGAGGAGTGTCCGACGCACGGCGAGTGAGAAGCGCGTCGGCGGGGCAGCGTGCCGAGTTCGGTCCGCCGTTACGCCAGAACTGCGCTTCCACATCGGCCGGGTGACGTGTATAGACCGACGGCCGCTCCGGTTACCCGAAAGGAAGGGACCAAACGCCCCCTAGCATCCAGACCACACACGTAGTAACGCTGATACCGAACACACACCATGAAAGGAAAAACCATGGCTGAGAACTCGAACATCGACGATTTGCGGGCCCCCCTGCTGGCGGCGCTGGGCGCGGCCGACTTGGCGCTGGCCACCGTCAACGACTTGATCGCGAACCTTCGTGACCGCGCCGAAGAGACCCGCACCGACACCCGCAGCCGCGTCGAGGAGAGCCGCGCTCGCCTGACCAAGCTGCAGGAGGACCTGCCCGAGCAGTTCACCGAGCTGCGCGAGAAATTCACCAGCGAGGAGCTGCGCAAGGCCGCCGAGGGCTACCTGGAGGCGGCGACCGACCGGTACAACGAGCTGGTGGAGCGGGGCGAGGCCGCCCTGCAGCGGCTGCGCAGCCAGCGGGCCATCGAGGACGCGTCGGCTCGCGCGGAAGGCTACGTGGACCAGGCCGTGGAGCTGACTCAGGAAGCGCTGGGCACGGTCGCTTCGCAGACCCGCGCCGTCGGTGAGCGTGCGGCCAAGCTGGTCGGCATCGAGCTGCCCAAGAAGGCCGAGGCAGCCAAGAGGGCACCCGCCAAGAAGGCTCCGGCGAAAAAGGCTGTGGCCAAGAAGGCCCCGGCCAAGAAGGCGTCGGCCAAGAAGGTCACCCAGAAGTAAGGCGCCCGCCCTTCGGGGCGGTTCGCCAAAAGCACAACACTCGACCCGGAGTCGCTGCTACGGCGACTCCGGGTCGACGTTTTGGGCGCGGCCCGCATACCCTTGAGGCGTGAACCTCGTGGCTACCGTCCTGTTCGTGTTGCAGATCGCCGTCTTGGTGACGGCGGTGTACGCGTTTGTGCACGCGGCGCTGCAGCGCCCCGACGCCTACACGGCCGCCGAAAAGCTGACCAAGCCGGTGTGGCTGGTGATCCTTGGTGTGGCCGTCGCGTTGACCTCGATTCTTGGCTTCGTTTTTGGCGTGCTCGGCACGGTGATCGCCGCGTGTGCCGCCGGCGTGTACCTGGTCGATGTGCGGCCCAAGCTCCTCGAGATCCAGGGGAAGTCACGCTAGCGGGATGAAGCCCCTGCTGACGGCGCCCGCCGCGGCGCTGTTCGCCGTTTTCGGCCCGTTTTCGGCGACCACCTGCCTGGCCGATCCGGGCACCGCGTCGCCGCCTTTCGTCGATCACACGCAATGGGCCCAATGGCACGGCCTGCCCAGCCTGCGCGTGTTTCCGACCCCGTCCGGCCGGACGGCCGCCAGACAGCCGGCGTCCGAGGCTGCCGCGAACGAAGCCTGGGCCGAGGTGCTCGCGCTGTCGCCGGACGCCGACACGCCCGGAATGCGCGCACAGTTCATCTGCCACTGGGAGTTCGCCGAACTGGCGCAACCGGGTAAGACCAGCTGGAACCTGGAGCCCTGGCGGCCGGTGGTCGACGACGCCGAGATGGTGGCATCCGGGTGCAATCCCGGCGGCCCGGAAGAGGCGTTCTAGTGGCGAGCCAACCGACCCGGGCACAGGTTGCTGCACTCGTCGACCACACCCTGCTCAAACCCGAGGCCACCGCCGCCGACGTGGTCGCGCTGGTCGCCGAAGCGGCAGAGCTGGGTGTCTATGCGGTGTGCGTCTCGCCGTCGATGGTGCCGGTCGCGGTGCAGGCCGGTGACCTGCGGGTGGCGGCCGTGGCGGGTTTTCCGTCGGGCAAGCACGTCCCGGCGGTCAAGGCGCACGAGGCCGAACTTGCCGTGGAATCCGGCGCGAGCGAGATCGACATGGTCATCGATGCCGGCGCCGCGCTGGCCGGAGACGTCGCCGCGGTGCGCTCGGACATCGAGGCGGTGCGTGGCGCAGCCGGGACGGCGGTGCTCAAGGTGATCGTCGAGTCGGCGGTGCTCTTGGCCCACGCCGACGAGCCCACGCTGGCGGCCGTGTGCCGCGCCGCCGAGGACGCCGGGGCCGACTTCGTCAAGACGTCCACCGGCTTTCATCCCGCGGGCGGCGCGTCGGTGCGCGCCGTCAGGGTGATGGCACGGGCCGTCGGCGGGCGGTTGGGAGTCAAGGCCAGTGGGGGCATCCGCACGGCCGCCGACGCACTGGCCATGCTCGACGCGGGCGCCACCAGGCTCGGCCTTTCGGGCACCCGGGCGGTGCTCGACGGGCTCGATTGACCTGTCCGGCCAGAAGCCGCCCGTCAGACGCTGGCGAAGCAGGGGTCGGTGTTGTTGCCGGCGGGGATGGCCGCGTTCTGGGTGGAGAAGTGGGCGGTCACTCCGCTGGAGGTCACCTGCACGCTGTCCGCGTGAATGCCCAACGGGAAGTTCGTCGTCAGGTTCGAGGTGAAGTCGTCCAGCGTCGACTGCACGGACTCCTTCGGCATCGTGAAGCCGAGCGCATTGAACGTTTCGATCTGCAACTCCAGTCCGTTGCCGGACACCACCGGCTTGGCCGTGATGTTGTCCAGCATCCCCTTCAACTCGATGGTGCCGTCGGCGGGGTGGGTGGTCACGCTGTTGGTGACGAACGGGCCCAGGACCGGGATGGCATTCTGCACCGACTCCTTGATCCCGTCACTGGTCCAGGTGATGGTGGCGTCCAGCGCGCCGATGGTGCCCTTGGAGTTGGCCGTCGACTTCAGCTGGACATTGCGGATGTCGAGGTTGAGCTTCATGCCCCTGGCATCGCGGATCTGGTTGCCGGCCGTCTGCACCGAGATGTTGGTGTAGTGGTTCGTGGCGTGCTGCCACAGCATCAGCGGCGTGACGCCGAAGGACGCGGTGGCCTGGTCCTTCACCTCGCACGCCACCGCCTCGGCGACCTTGCTGTCCGCGACGTGGCGGGCATACAGCTCGAGTCCGACGATCCCGGCGATCACGAGCGCGACCACGATGATGCAGACCAGCAGGATAGACAGCGGGTCGCGAAGGAAGCGTCGTTTTCTCTTCACCGGTGCCGGACCTTCGTTGGGAGCGGCCAACTTCTCCGTTGGGCCCGCGGGCGGAATGGGCGGAGGTGGGTAGCCGGGCCTCTGGGCGTTGGGGTGCGGGGCACCTATCCGATCGGTCTGCCCGGGCACCGGGGCGGGCGCGGGCGGCGGTGACTGGACCGGGCCGCCGGTGCTGATGCGCTCAGTGGGGCGCTCGGTGGGAGGCTGGCCGAAGGGACCTTGATTGCCGGGACGGGCCCACGTCGACGGGTCTTCGTTCGGTGGTCCTTGTGGGTTCGTCACCCGATCGATTCTGCCCTATCGACCTGAGCGAACTTTGAGTGGTTACGCAGCAGCGCGATGCTCTCGCGGGCCTCGGCCACCCGGTCGACATCGATGTCGGCGACCACCAGTTGCGGGTGCGGGCCGGCGGACGCGACGACCTCGCCGAACGGCGAGGCCACCAGGCTGCCTCCCACGCCCGTCGGCGCGCCCGAGCCGGTCAGGGCGTCGCCGGGATCGGCCTGGCCGACCGCCGCGACGTAGCTCATCGAGTCCAGCGCGCGGGCCCGGGCCAGCAGCGTCCACTGCTCGAGTTTGCCGCGGCCCGCACCCCACGACGCGCACACGGCGATCACCTGGGCGCCCCGCCGCGCCAGCTCGGTGTAGAGGGCGGGAAAGCGGATGTCGTAGCAAATCGACAAGCCCACCCCGATGCCGTCGACCGTGATGACCACCGGCTCGCGGCCGGGCGCGACGGTCCGCGACTCGGTGAACCCGAACGCGTCATAGAGGTGGATCTTGTCGTAATGGGTGTCCGGCTGATTGGGGCTGCCGGGCCCGGCCGCGATCAACGTGTTCGTCACCCGCCCGTCGTCGGCGGGCGTGAACATGCCGGCGATCACCGCGATGCCCGCGTCTGCGGCGACCCGGCGCACGCCGTCGGCCCAGGGCCCGTCGACCGGCTCGGCGACCGGGCGCAGCGGGACGCCGAAGCGGCACATGGTCGCCTCGGGGAACACCACCAGCCGCGCGCCCGCGTCGGCGGCCCGGCCCGTGTATTCGCGCACCTGCTGCAGGTTGGCGCTCGGATCGCTGCCGCTGAGGATTTGCGCCAACGCGATTCGCATGGGCGCCAGCCTAAAGCGTGTCGACGATGCGCGCCGCGTGCGGCGCGTGGGGTTACCACCCGGTTGCGGGGGAGAGGCGGGCAATCGAGCTCAGGCGCGGCGTCAGGCGTTGTTGGCGATCCACTCGGTGGTGAACTGTTGTTCCCTGCTCACCAATTCGGCCAGGTGGGTGCCGATCAGCCTCTCCACCTTGCCGCCGATGAGCGGCACCCGCACCTGGACGGCAATCTGGAACGCGAGCCGGGCGCCGCCGGAGTCCGCGATCGGCGTCAGCTCGGCCGTCCCCGACACCTGGACGGGGGTGTCGACGATCGAACCCGCGATGGCGGCGGTCGCGGCGCCGCCGACGACCGGTCCCCACGTCTCTGTGCGCCGGACGCAGAGATCGCCGCGGTGCAACTGCTTGACGACGGCGTGCAGGTTGTGACCGCGCACCACCTGAAGTGTGACGACCTCGACGGCTCCTCTGGTGCCTTCGTCCCCGAACTCGCCGCCGACGCGCATCAACTCCAGCGTCGCCTCGTCTACGGGAATGTCGGCCAGCCTCGCATGCCAGTACCGCTCCTCGAGGAAAGCCCGGTGAACCTCTTCGACGCTTTCCTTAAAGTCGGCCGACAAGTCGAATGAACGCGGCATAGCTGGCCAGGCTACCGTTACGGGCCATGAAACGGAGCGGTGCCGGTTCGCTCTTTGCCGGTGCGCACGTTGCCGAGGAGGTGCCGCTGGCACCGTTGACGACGTTGCGGGTCGGACCGGTTGCGCGGCGCCTGATCACCTGCGCCAGCACCGAGCAGGTGATCGCCGTGGTGCGCAAGCTGGATTCGGTAACCCGTGGTGGAGAACGTCATCCGGTGCTTTTGTTCGCCGGCGGCTCCAACCTCGTTATCGCCGAGACTCTCACCGACCTGACCGCGGTGCGGCTGGCCAATGACGGCATCAGCGTCGACGGCAACCTGCTGCGCGCGGAGGCGGGCGCGGTGTGGGACGACGTGGTGGTCGCGGCCATCGCCCACGGCCTCGGCGGGTTGGAATGCCTGTCCGGCATCCCCGGCTCGGCCGGGGCGACGCCGGTACAGAACGTCGGGGCGTACGGGGTGGAGGTGTCCGACACCATCACGCGGGTCCGGGTGCTGGATCGCGGCACCGGCGCGGTGCGCTGGGTGCCCGGCTCGGAGCTCGGCTTCGGTTACCGCACCAGCGTGTTCAAGCACGCCAACACCACGGGGCTGGAAATCCCCTGGGTGGTACTGGAAGTCGAGTTCGCGCTGGACGCGTCGGGCCGCAGCGCGCCGCTGCGCTACGACGAACTGGCCGCGGCGCTGCATGCCGCCCCCGGCGAGCGCGCCGACCCGCAGGCCGTCCGGGAGGCGGTGCTGCGCCTGCGTGCCGGCAAGGGAATGGTGCTCGACCCGGCCGACCACGACACCTGGAGCGTGGGTTCCTTCTTCACCAACCCGGTGATCGCCCCGGACGTCTACGAGCGGCTGGCAGGCGCCGTCGAAGGTCCGGTGCCCCATTACCCGGCCCCGGACGGCGTCAAACTGGCCGCCGGCTGGCTGGTGGAGCGCGCGGGCTTCGGCAAGGGTTATCCGGATCCGGATCCGGATCCGGGCGGCCTGGAAGCGCCGTGCCGGCTGTCCACCAAGCACACGCTTGCGCTGACCAACCGCGGCGGCGCCACCGCCGAGGACGTGATCGCCCTGGCCCGCATCGTTCGCGACCGGGTCCGCGATGTGTTTGGTGTCACACTGCAACCCGAGCCGGTCCTGCTCGGCTGCACGCTCTAGCTCCGATTTCCGGGGTTTGGCCTCCCGACCTGGAATTGTCGCGGCGGCCACGTCAGGTTCTGCCGGTATCTTTGGTTGATGTGAGCACGTCGCGCATCCCCCTGCCGATCAACCGGCGTGTGGCGTTGGCGGCTCTGGGTCTTGGTGTGCTGGCTCCCGGCACGTTGGCCGCGTGCGGCGGAACTATCGCCAAACAGGCGGGGACAAAAGAGCCGCCGGCGCCGGGTGTGAAGTTCCAGCCGGCCCTGGACGGGCCAACGGCCGAAAACGTCGTGCCGATCGCCCCGATCAGCGTCGAAGTCCACGACGGCTGGTTCCAGCATGTCGCGTTGACGAACTCGTCGGGCAAGCCCGTCGCGGGCGTGTTCAACCAGGACCGGACCGTCTTCACCACCACCGAGCCGCTGGGCTACGACGCGACGTACACCTGGAGCGGCTCGGCCGTCGGGCACAACGGCAAGGCGGTTCCCGTCGCCGGCAAGTTCACCACCGTGGCTCCGACCAAGAAGGTCGGCGGGAGTTTCCAGTTGGCCGACGGCCAGACCGTCGGGGTGGCGGCGCCGATCATCATCCAGTTCGACGCGCCGATCAGCGACAAGGCTGCCGTCGAGAAGGCCCTCACCGTCACCACCACCCCGCCTGTCGAGGGCAGTTGGGCCTGGCTGCCCGACGAAGCGCAAGGCGCCCGCGTGCACTGGCGCACCCGCGAGTACTACCCGGCGGGCACCACCGTCAACGTCGACGCCAAGCTGTACGGGCTGCCGTTCGGCGACGGCGCCTACGGGGCCCAGGACATTTCGCTGAACATCCAGATCGGCCGGCGCCAGGTGGTCAGGGCCGAGGTCTCGTCGCACCGCATCCAGGTCGTCCGGGACGAGGGCGTCATCATGGACTTCGCATGCAGCTATGGCGAAGCCGACAAGGCGCGCAACGTGACCCGCAACGGCATCCACGTCGTCACCGAGAAGTACTCGGACTTCTACATGTCCAACCCCGCCGCCGGCTACAGCCAGGTGCACGAGCGCTGGGCGGTGCGGATCTCCAACAACGGTGAGTTCATTCACGCCAACCCGGCCAGCTCCGGCGCGCAGGGCAACACGAACGTCACCAACGGCTGCATCAATCTGTCGACCGGGGACGCCGAGCAGTACTACCAGTCGGCGATCTACGGCGACCCCGTCGAGGTGACCGGAAGCTCGATCCAGCTGTCCTACTCCGACGGCGACCTCTGGGACTGGGCGGTGGACTGGGACACGTGGGTGGCGATGTCGGCGCTACCGCCCCCGACCGCGCATCCCCCGTCGACTCAGATCCCGGTCACCGCGCCGGTCACGCCGTCGACCGCGCCCAGCCTGTCGGGCACGCCCACCACGACGACGACCACCGCGACGTCGAGTCCGGCGACGTCTAGTCCGACGACTTCTGGCCCCGGCGGTTAAACCGCGTCGCGCTGGCCTGGTCGCGGGGCCGGATGACGACCAGGTCCAGGTTCACGTGCGACGGCCGCGCGGCCACGAACCCGATCACCTCGGCGACGTCGGCCGCCGCCAACGGTGTGATGCCGGTGTAGACGCCCCCGGCGCGCTGTTGGTCGCCGTCGAAGCGGACCAGTGAGAACTCGGTCTCGACGGCGCCCGGCGCAATCTCGGTGAGCCGCACCGGCTTTCCGAGCAGCTCGCCGCGCAGCGTGCGGTGCAGCGCTCCCTGGGCGTGTTTGGCCGCCGTGTAGCCGGCGCCGCCGTCGTAAACCTCGAGCGCCGCAATCGACGTGACGGTGACGATCAGGCCGTCGCCGGAGTCGACCAGCTTGGGCAGCAGCGCGCGGGTGACGCGCAGCGTTCCCATCACGTTGGTTTCCCACATCCACCGCCAGTGCTCGAGGTCGGCGTCGGCGACGGGCTCCAGCCCCCGGGCGCCGCCGGCGTTGTTGACCAGCACGTCAACGCGGGGCAATTCGTCGGCCAGGGCGGCGACGGCGCCGTCGTCTGTGACGTCGGCCACAATGGCGGTGCCGCCGATCTCGTCGGCCAGGCGGTTGATCCGGTCCGCCCGACGGGCCACCACGACCACGTGAAACCCTTGCGCGGCAAGGGTTCGGGCGGTCGCCTCGCCGATCCCCGAGCTGGCGCCGGTGACCACTGCAACCCGTTCATTCCTGATCGTTCTAACCATCGATACAACCTTAGTAAACGTGCTAAGTTTTCCGGGTGCACCACAGCGCCTTGTCCAGCATCACCACCACCGCGTGTCTTTGCGCGGCGGGTGCGTGTTGTTGCCGCGCACTTTGCCGCTCCTGATTTGCAGGCGTGGCCGAGACCGGCCATCTCAGACTCGGACAAAGGACGCTCGTGCGCTCGAATACCCTCACCCACAGCCATTCCAATCTCAACCGGCGGTCGCACCGCCAGATCCTGCCGCCGGCATTGCACATACCCGACTCGGCGGCGGCGTCCGTCTTCCGGGCGGTCCGGCTGCGCGGCCCGGTGGGCCGTGACGTCATCGCCGCGGTCACCTCGCTGAGCATCGCGACGGTCAACCGCCAGGTCATCGCCCTGCTCGACGCCGGCCTGCTCCGGGAGCGCGCCGACCTGGCCGTCGCCGGGGCCATCGGCCGCCCGCGCGTGCCCGTGGAGATCAACCACGAACCGTTCGTGACGCTGGGCATCCACATCGGCGCGCGCACCACCAGCATCGTGGCCACCGACCTGTTCGGTCGCACACTGGACACCGTCGAGACCCCGACGCCGCTGAGTCCTCCGGCGGCGCTGTCGTCGTTGGCCGAGAGCGCGTGCCGGTACCTGAGGCGCTGGCACCGGCGCCGCCCGCTGTGGGTCGGTGTGGCGATCGGTGGCACGGTCGACGGCGTCACCGGCCAGGTCGACCACCCGCGGCTGGGCTGGCGGCAGGCGCCGGTCGGACCCGTGCTGGCCGACGCCCTGGGCCTGCCGGTGTCCGTGGCATCCCATGTCGACGCCATGGCAGGAGCCGAGTTGTTGCTGGGCATGCGGCGGTTCGCGCCGAGCTCCCCGACCAGCCTGTACGTCTATGCCCGCGAGACCGTGGGCTACGCGCTGGTGATCGGCGGGCGGGTGCACTGCCCCGCCAGCGGCCCCGGCACCATCGCGGGCCTGCCCGCATACTCCGACTTGCTCGGCGGCACCGGGCAATTGGAGTCCACCGTCAGCGACGAAGCCGTCGTCGCCGCGGCCCGCCGGCTCAAGGTCATCCCACCCGCCCCCGTCGGCCGGGCCAACGGGTCGGCATCCGCCATCACCGACCTGCTCAGGGTCGCCCGCGCCGGCAACCAGCAGGCCAGGGATTTGCTGGACGAGCGGGCCCGGGTACTCGGCGAGGCGGTCGCGCTGCTGCGCGACATGCTCAACCCCGACGAGTTGGTGGTCGGCGGCCAGGCCTTCACCGAATACCCCGAAGCGATGGAGCACGCGGAGGCGGCGTTCGCCGCGCGCTCGATACTGCCGCCGCGCGAGATCCGCGTCACCGCGTTCGGGAACCGGGTGCAGGAGGCCGGGGCGGGGACCGTGTCGCTGGGCGGGTTGTACGCCGATCCGCTGGGCGCCATGCGGCGTGCCGGGGCACTGAACACCCGGCTGCGGGACGTCGACGCGGATCAGTCGTCCGCGTAACGCGGAACGAGCGCGGCGCCCCGCGCACGGAGCGTCCTGTAAAGATGACAGTGTGCGGCACGACGAGGTCCTCCGGCGCAACGACCCGCGGCGGGTAGCGGTGCTGGCGGTGCACACCTCCCCGCTGGCCCAGCCGGGCACCGGCGATGCCGGCGGCATGAACGTCTACGTGCTGCAAACCGCGCTGCATCTGGTCCGGCGGGGCATCGAGGTGGAGATCTTCACCCGGGCCACCGCCTCCGCCACTCCACCGGTGGAGCAGGTGGTGCCCGGCGTGTTGGTCCGCAACGTGGTGGCGGGCCCGTTCGAGGGCCTGGACAAGTACGACCTGCCCACCCAACTGTGCGCGTTCGCGGCCGGGGTGCTGCGCGTCGAGGCGTCCCACGAACCGGGGTACTACGACATCGTGCACTCGCACTACTGGCTGTCCGGGCAGGTCGGCTGGCTGGCCCGCGACCGCTGGGCGGTCCCGTTGGTGCACACCGCGCACACGCTCGCCGCGGTGAAGAACGCCGCGCTGGCCGACGGCGATGCGCCCGAGCCGCCGCTGCGCACGGTCGGGGAGCAGCAGGTGGTGGACGAGGCGGACCGGCTGATCGTCAACACCGAGGACGAAGCGAAACAGTTGATCACTCTCCACCGCGCCGATCCGACGCGGATCGACGTCGTCCATCCCGGGGTGGACCTGGACGTGTTCCACCCCGGCGACCGGCGCGCGGCCCGCGCCGCACTAAGGCTGTCGCCCGACGAAGACGTGGTGGCGTTCGTAGGGCGGATCCAGCCGCTGAAGGCCCCCGACATTGTGTTGCGCGCCGCCGCGAAGTTGCCCGGGGTGCGCGTCGTCGTGGCCGGCGGGCCATCGGGCAGCGGCCTGTCCTCTCCGGACGGGCTGGTCCGGCTCGCCGACGAACTCGGCATCGCGGAGCGGGTGACCTTCCTGCCCCCGCAGTCCCGCACGGATCTGGCCACCCTGTTCCAAGCCGCCAATCTCGTTGCGGTACCCAGTTATTCGGAGTCGTTCGGCCTGGTAGCGCTCGAGGCGCAGGCCTGCGGCACGCCGGTGGCGGCGGCCGCGGTCGGTGGCCTGCCGGTGGCGGTGCGCGACGGGATCACCGGCACCTTGGTGTCGGGGCACGACGACGACCTGTGGGCGGACGCGCTCGACCGGTTGCTGCGGCTGGGCGCACCGCAGGCGGAGGCGATGAGCCGCGCGGCCACCGCGCACGCGGCCACGTTCTCCTGGGACAACACCACCGACGCGTTGCTGGCCAGCTATCGGCGGGCGATGGGGGACTTCCCCGCCGAACGCCAGCGCCGCGTCCGGCACCGGGCCGCGATGCGCAGGCCCCGCCACTGGTCGCCGCGCCGCGGGGTCGGCGCATGACGACCCGCGCCGACGACGATGCAGAGCGAAGCGATGAGGAGGAGCGGCGCGTGACGACCACAGTGCAGCGCGTGATCGAGGATGCGTTGCAGGCCAGCGGGCTGACGTACTCCGACTTTCCCGGCGCCCACGGCGGATTGCCGGGACTGGTCGTGGAACTGCCCGGCGAGCGCAAGCTGAAGACCAACACCATCCTGAGCATCGGCGAGCACTCCGTTCGCGTCGAGGCGTTCGTGTGCCGCAAGCCCGACGAGAACCACGAAGGCGTCTACCGTTTCCTGCTCAAGCGCAACCGGCGGCTCTACGGCGTCGCCTACACGCTGGACAAGGTCGGCGACATCTATCTGGTGGGCCGCATGTCGCTGGCATCGGTCGACGCCGACGAGCTCGACCGGGTCCTCGGGCAGGTGCTCGAGGCGGTGGATTCCGACTTCAACACGTTGCTGGAGTTGGGTTTTCGCTCGTCGATCCAAAAAGAGTGGGAGTGGCGCGTGTCCCGCGGCGAGTCGCTGAAGAACCTGCAGGCGTTCGCGCATCTCATCGACGAAGACGACGACTCGGACGGCGACGACCGTCCGTGAAATGCTAACCCGATGCAACGCAACGACACGGCCACGCTGGTGCTGCTGCGCCACGGTGAGAGCGACTGGAATGCCCTCAACCTGTTTACCGGCTGGGTGGACGTCGGGCTGACCGAAAAGGGCCGGGCCGAGGCGGTGCGTAGCGGCAAGCTGATGGCTGAACAGGGCTTGTTGCCCGATGTCCTGTACACGTCGCTGCTGCGGCGTGCGATCACCACCGCCCACCTGGCGCTGGACAGCGCCGATCGGCTGTGGATTCCGGTGCGGCGAAGCTGGCGGCTGAACGAACGCCACTACGGGGCCCTACAGGGGCTGAACAAGGCGGAGACCAAGGCGCGCTACGGCGACGAGCAATTCATGGCGTGGCGGCGCAGCTACGACACGCCGCCGCCGCCGATCGAGGAGGGCAGCGAGTTCAGCCAGGACACCGATCCGCGTTACGCGGACATCGGCGGCGGCCCGCTGACCGAGTGCCTGGCCGACGTGGTGGCGCGTTTCCTGCCGTATTTCACCGACGTCATCGTCCCGGACCTGCGGTCCGGCAAGACGGTGCTGGTGGTCGCGCACGGCAACTCCCTGCGCGCCCTGGTCAAGCACCTCGATCGGATGTCCGACGCAGAGGTCGTCGGGCTGAACATCCCGACCGGCGTGCCCCTGCGCTACGACTTGGACGCCCGGCTGCGGCCGGTGGCGCCCGGCGGCACCTATCTGGACCCGGAAGCGGCCGCCGCCGGCGCCGCGGCGGTTGCCGGCCAGGGCCGCGCGTAAGGGCAGAACGGGCCCGCGGGCGCCCGTTGAAGCCCTATTTGCGTAACATCGTGTGAACGCGAGCCGAACACCTGTTGCGCAGGGTGTGACTTGTCCGATTTTGGCCTCGTTGCGCTAGGGCGCCGTTCAGGAAGATTTGTAGAATTTGCTATGTGACTGTGTTCTCGGCGCTGTTGCTGGCCGGGGTCTTGTCGGTGCTGGCGCTGGCCGTGGGTGTCGCGGCCGGGGTCCGGCTGTCGTCCCAGTCGCGTGAGCGCAGCCAACGGGCGGCCAAAGCGGCCAGCCAGTGGGCCGGGATCACCGTCGCGCAGATGCTGCAACGCATCGGCGCGCTGACGCCGTTGGGCGTCGCGGTGGTGGACGCCCATCGCGACGTCGTCTATCTCAACGACCGGGCCAAGGAGCTGGGCCTGGTCCGCGACCGGCAGCTCGACGACCAGGCGTGGCAGGCCGCGCAGCAGGCGCTGGTCGGCGTCGATGTCGAATTCGACCTGCGACCGGGCAGACGCGTGGCGGGCCGGTCCGGGCTGTCGGTGCACTGTCAGGCCCGGCTGCTGAGCGAGGAAGACCGCCGGTTCGCCGTGGTCTTCGCCCACGACCAGTCCGAGTACGCCCGCATGGAGGCGACCCGGCGCGACTTCGTGGCCAACGTCAGCCACGAGCTCAAGACGCCAGTTGGCGCGATGGCCTTGCTCGCCGAGGCTCTGCTGGCGTCGGCGGACGACTCCGAAACCGTGCGCCGGTTCGCCGAGAGGGTGCTCGTCGAAGCCAACCGCCTGGGCGACATGATCGCCGAGCTGATCGAGCTGTCCCGCCTGCAGGGCGCCGAGCGATTGCCCAACGTCACCGAGGTTAACGTCGATACCGTTGTCTCCGAAGCGATTTCACGCCACAAGGTGGCCGCCGACAACGCCGACATCGAGGTTCGCACCGACGCGCCCCGCGGCTTGCGGGTGCTGGGTGACGAGACGCTGCTGGTGACCGCCCTGGCCAACCTGGTCTCCAACGCCATTGCCTATTCGCCGCGGGGCTCACTGGTGTCGATCAGCCGCCGCCGCCGGGGCGACAACGTCGAAATCGCAGTCACCGACCGGGGCATCGGGATCGCCCTGGAAGACCAGGAGCGCGTCTTCGAGCGCTTCTTCCGCGGGGACAAGGCGCGATCGCGCGCCACCGGCGGCAGCGGGCTCGGGCTGGCGATCGTCAAGCACGTCGCGGCCAACCACAACGGCAGCATCGGTGTGTGGAGCAAGCCGGGAACCGGCTCCACATTCACGCTGTCGATCCCGGCTTATCAGGACAGCGATGAGCAACCTGACCAACTGCTGGGCCAAAAGGTGCGGCCCAGCAGGTCTGAAAGAGAGGAAGAGCTAAGCAGATGACCAGTGTGTTGATCGTGGAGGACGAGGAGTCGCTTGCCGATCCGCTGGCCTTTCTCCTGCGCAAGGAGGGCTTCGAGGCCACGGTGGTGACCGACGGGCCGGCCGCGCTTGCCGAGTTCGACCGCGCCGGCGCGGACATCGTGCTGCTGGACCTGATGCTTCCGGGCATGTCCGGCACCGACGTGTGCAAGCAGCTGCGCGCCCGTTCCGGCGTGCCGGTGATCATGGTGACCGCCCGTGACAGCGAGATCGACAAGGTGGTCGGCCTGGAGCTCGGCGCCGACGACTACGTGACGAAGCCGTATTCGGCGCGGGAGTTGATCGCCCGGATCCGCGCGGTGCTGCGCCGTGGCGGTGACGACGACTCCGAGATCGGCGACGGCGTCCTGGAGTCCGGGCCGGTACGGATGGACGTCGAGCGCCACGTCGTGTCCGTCAACGGTGACGCGATCACGTTGCCGCTCAAGGAGTTCGACCTGCTCGAGTACCTGATGCGCAACAGCGGCCGGGTGCTGACCCGCGGCCAGCTCATCGATCGGGTGTGGGGTGCGGACTACGTCGGCGACACCAAGACGCTCGACGTCCACGTCAAGCGTCTGCGGTCCAAGATCGAAGCCGACCCGGCCAACCCGGTGCACCTGGTGACGGTGCGGGGGCTGGGCTACAAGCTCGACGGCTAGGGGCGGGCGCCGACCACCTCGTCGGCAACCCCTAACGCCAGCGCCATGATCGACACCTGGGGGTTTACCTCCGGGCAGCTGGGCAGGATCGACGCGTCGGCCACCCACACGCCGTGCACGCCGCGAAGCCGGCCGGTCTCGTCGACCGGGCACCGTTGCTCGTCGACGCCCGCGGCCGCGGTGCCCGTCGGGTGGAAGGCGGCCAGGTGCAGGGTCCGCGGGTCGCATCGGCGCAGCGCATCCTGCAGCGCGGGCACCGACGCCACCGTCGGCGCACCCGGGAAGCCGGTGAGCACCTCCACCGCACCCGCGGCGAACAGCAACCGGCCCATGGCCTCGATCGCCACCACCAGCTTGGCGACGTCTTCTCGGGCGATGTTGTATCGGATCAGCGTCTCGCCGCGCGCCGATGACACCGAGCCGACGCCGCGATCGGCCACCATGGCGCCGAACGTCGCGACGTGCGTCGCCCGTTCGAGCCAGCCCAGCAGCTCGGCGCCGTAGCCGGGAAAGACCATCGACCCCATCCCCGGCGGTGTGGAGGTGGCCTCGATCAGCACGCCGTGCGACTCGTGCAACTCGTCGACCGCGGCGCTTTGCAGCACGCCGCGCCAGGCGACCACGTCGTCGTCGAAACGCCCGGCGAGCATCGTCGCCGGATGCAGCGCGAGGTTGCGCCCGAGGCGCGGGTGCGCGCCAAGTCCGCTGCGCTGCAACAACCCCGGCGTCTCCGTGGCGCCGGCGGCCACGACCACCGTGTCGGCGAGGACGTCCAGCGCCGTGCCGTCGGGCCGGCGGGCCCGCACGCCGCGGGCGCGTCCGTTGTGATGCAGCACCCTCTCGACGCGGGCCTGGGAGATGATGCGCGCGCCCGCGGCGCACGCCTGGGGCAGCGCGTTGAGGTGCACCCCGAACTTGGCGTTGCGCGGGCAACCGATCGCGCACTGGCAGCAGCCTTCGCAGCCGGGCGCATTGCGCGGGATCGGCGCCGCACTCCACCCGAGGGTCGCGGCGGCGTCGAGCAGCAGCCGCCCGTTGCGCCCCATGAACTGCAGCGGCACGGGCGCGACGCGCAGGGTCCGTTCGACGTCGTCGAGCCGGTCGGCCAGCCGGTCCGCGTCGGCCAGGCCGAGCCCGAATTCGTCGCGCCAACGCCGCTGAACGGCCTGCGGCGGCCGGTAACAGGTGCCGGAGTTCACGACGGTCGTGCCTCCGACGGCCCGGCCGATCGGCAGCACCACCGACGGGCGTCCCAGCGCCACGGTCGCCCCGGCCCCCCGGTACAGACCGGCATAGCGGTCCATCGGGTGGGTGGTGCGGAACTCCTCGACCGTCCAGCGCCGCCCCTCCTCGACCAGCACGGTGTCGAAGCCGCGCCGCGCCAGGGTGCGGGCCGCCATCGCGGCGCCGGCGCCGGACCCCACGATCACCGCGTCGGCGGTGACGACGGACGGGCTGTCGTCCGAGGGGATGACGGTCAGTGGCGCATCGGGGCGCGCCACGTCGTGCTTCTGCGCGCGGGAGAGCAGTTCCGGCGCATAGGTGTCGGCACCGTTGGCGAGCAGCACGATCGCCTTCATGGCTTCCAGGGCCGCACCCGCCTCCGGGTTGAGCGCGGCGACCCGGCGCAGCACCCGGTCCCGCTCGCCGGCGTCGAGCCGCGACAGCGACCGGCCGGTGGTCAGGTAGCCGGCCGCGGACACGCTGAGCAGCCCCGCCCGCATCGCTATCCGTGACGTCGCCGGCAACTGCCGCAGGTAGCGGTCGACGCGAGCGACGAGCCGGGCCGGTGCCGGGCCCCCGTGCTCCTCGGGCAGCAGCGCGGTCCCGAACTCCGCCAAAGAGGCCCGGGCCCGATCGGCGAGACGGCTCATACCAGGCGCCCGAGCCGGCGGCCCAGCTTGATAAAGAACGGATAGGTCGCGAAGATGGCCCCCGCCGCGGCGTGCATGGGCCAACGCAGCTGCTCGGTTTGCACGCCGAAAACCCCGCTGTTCCACATGAAGTCGCGGCCGCCGCTGGCACGGAAGGGACGCCACAGCAGTCCGAGTCCGGGCACGTTGTTGTAGAGGCCGAACGACCCGCCGAAGAACACCCCGAGGGTGGCGGCCTCGGCGACGTCGCGACGGTCCGACGGCAGGCGCCGCTCGATCAGCACTCCTGCGGCGAACAGCAGCGGCGGGTCGAAGAGAAAGCTCATGTCGGGATCCTTTCGTTGGGCTCGGGCGCCTGGGCGCCGCGCAGGCCGACCTCGGCGTGCCCGGTGCCCAGCACCGACCACTGCCGGTCGTCGATGTCGATGTGGATGTCGGCCTGCTCGGTGTTGGTGCACACCGCCGTGCCGCCGTCGGGATCGGTGTACTGCAGGCTGACGCACCGCTCCGGGGGCTGGTCGACCCGGATCAGCACCGTGCGACCGCCGATGCGTCCCTCCAGCTGCCAATGCCGCACGCCGAGCGTGGTCCGCATCCGCAGCGACGGCAGTCGCGTTGTTAAAGGGCCTGCCGGCCAGTCCTTTCCGTCGATGCGGAGGCGCACGAACGCCATCGGCGCCAGCCGGCGCAGGCCGGGCTTGTGCGACACGGCGGTGACCGCCTCCACGACGTCGCCGCCACCGAGGTCGGCGTGGATCCAGCCCCAGCGCTTGGCGTTGCCGTGCCCATAGATGTGCGCGACGCCGCCGCGCCAGCCGTCGACCCGGTGGGCGTCGTCGCCGACGGTCAGAGACCCGGTGAAGTCCGCGGTGGGGGCGAGCACCACCTGGGCGCCCGGGAGTAACTCGCGTTCCCATGCGGCGCGGGGAAAGGTCCACAGCGGCGCAGCGCCGTCCCTCCAGGACAGATCCCACGCAAGTGACCCGGCCCCCCCGCTCAACCGTTCCGGCGCCACTCGCGCCCCCGCGGCGTCGAACCAGGCCGGGCCGCTCGCGGGCCGGACGGGTTCGGGGCCGAACCGCTCGGTGCGCGGTGGGCCGTCGGCGGGAAACCGGGTCACCCAACCGTGCGCGTACGCGGCGCCCCGCAGCGGTGCCACCGTCTCGCAGTGCACCCACAGGCCCGCGCGCGTCACCGGATCCGACAGGGTGGCGTACCAGACCTCCAAGCGCCCTGCCTGGCCCCGCCAGCGCGGCGTCGCGGCCGATCGCAGTTCCTCGTCCATCGCTCGCCTCCGATCGGTCGGTTGACGGTGCTCCCGCCCGGTCGGTCCACTATATTGGTTGAGCCAATGAACCAGTCAAGCCCGCTGCCGCCGCTCGATCGCCAGCGCGTCGACGAACAGATCGCCGCGTCGATCGCCGACGCCATCCTCGACGGCGTCTTCCCGCCGGGCTCGGCCCTGCCGCCCGAGCGCGAACTGGCGGAACAACTCGGCGTGAACCGCACCTCCCTGCGACAGGGCCTGGCCCGGCTGCAGCAAATGGGGTTGATCGAGGCGCGGCACGGCAGCGGAAACGTGGTGCGCGACCCGCAGGGGCTCACCCATCCCGCGGTGGTCGAGGCGCTGGTCCGCAGGCTGGGCCCGGAGTTCCTGGTCGAGCTCCTGGAAGTCCGGGCGGCGCTGGGACCGCTGATCGGCCGCCTGGCCGCGCGCGCTCCCGGGGACGCCGACGCGCTAAGCGCCGCACTGAGCGCCGTGCAGGAGGCCGGCGGTGCCGCGGCGCGTCAGGCCGCCGACCTCGCCTACTTCCGGGTGCTCATTCACAGCTGCCGCAACCGCGCGCTGGGGTTGCTGTACCGCTGGGTCGAGCAGGCCTTCGGCGGCCGCGAGCACGAGCTCACCCCGGCCTACGACGACGCCGCCGCCGTGGTGGCCGACCTGCGGGCGATCACCGACGCGGTATCGGCGCGCGACGAGGAGGCCGCCGCCGCGGCGGTCGAGGCGTACCTGCGCGCCAGCGCGCAGCGGATGGTGTTGTCCTACATCACCAGACAGGCGACCTGACCGGTCGCGGCTATTCGGCGATCCGAGTTGCCGGGTGCACCGCGACGAGCCCCAAGCTGCTGCGGCGCTTGCACATTGCCGCCAGCTCCGCATACGCCTTCGCGCCGAGCAGCTCCGCGAGCTCGTCGGCGAGGGTTTGCCACACCTGCTTGGCGCCGACGTGGGCGGCGGGATCGCCCGTGCAGTACCAGTGCAGGTCGGCGCCGCCGGAGCCCCAGCCGCGCCGGTCGTATTCGGTGACGGTGGTCTTGAGGATCTCGGTGCCGTCGGGCCGCGTCACCCACTCCTGGCTGCGCCGGATCGGCAGCTGCCAGCACACGTCGGGCTTCATGGTCAGCGGTGCCACGCCGAGCTTGAGGGCCTTGGTGTGCAGGGCGCAGCCGGCGCCGGCGGGAAAGCCGGGCCGGTTCAGGAAGATGCACGCGTCCCTGTGCTTGCGCGTGCGATACATGTCCTGGCCGTCGTGCTCGTCGAGTTCGAGGTAGCCCTTGCGGCCCAAGCCCTTCTCGCGGAATTGCCAATCGTCGTCGGTCAGCTGCTGCACCGCATCGTCGAGCCGGGCACGGTCGTCGTCGTCGGACAAGAACGCGCCGTGCGAGCAGCACCCGTCGTCCGGGCGGCCCGCCACCGTGCCCTGGCAGGCCGGGGTGCCGAACACACAGGTCCAGCGCGACAGCAGCCAGGTGAAGTCGGCCGCGATCAGGTGTTCGGGATTGTCCGGGTCGTAGAACTCCACCCACTCGCGGGCAAAGTCCAGCTCCACCTCCTGACCGGGCTCCGGGTGCGAATTCGCCACGGCGTCAACGTTAGACCACAATTCCGGCTGACCGACCCGCTGACACCCGGACCCGCCACACCGGGGTCCGACAGTCCGGTCCCCGTCACCCGACTAGTTTGTTTACCGTGCGATTGGGCGTGCTCGACGTGGGCAGCAACACGGTTCATCTGCTGGTGGTCGATGCCCACCGCGGCGGGCATCCCACGCCCATGAGTTCGACGAAGGCCACGCTGCGACTGGCCGAGTCGATCGACGGCTCGGGCAAGATCACCAAGCGCGGTGCCGAGAAGCTGATCTCCACGATCGACGAGTTCGCCAAGATCGCGGACAGCTCGGGCTGCGCCGAGCTGATGGCCTTCGCCACGTCCGCGCTGCGCGACGCCGAGAACTCCGACGACGTGCTGTCGCGGGTACGCAAGGAGACCGGCGTCGAGCTCAAGGTGCTGCGCGGCGTCGACGAGTCACGGCTGACATTCCTGGCGGTGCGCCGCTGGTACGGGTGGAGCGCCGGGCGCATCATCAACCTCGACATCGGCGGCGGTTCGCTCGAGCTGTCCAACGGCGTGGACGAGGAGCCGGAGGTCGCCCTCTCGCTGCCGCTGGGCGCCGCACGGCTGACACGCGAATGGCTGACCGACGACCCGCCCGGCCGGCGCCGGGTGGCGATGCTGCGCGACTGGCTGGACGCGGAGATGGCCGACGCCGCCGTGAACGTGCTCGACGCGGGCGCCCCGGACCTGGCGGTGGCGACGTCGAAGACCTTCCGCTCGCTGGCGCGGCTCACCGGTGCGGCCCCGTCCGCCGCCGGACCGCGGGTGAAAAGGACCCTTACAGCAAACGGCCTCAGGCAACTCATATCTTTCATCTCTAGGATGACGACCGCTGACCGCGCGGAGTTGGAAGGGGTGAGCGCCGAGCGGGCGCCGCAGATCGTCGCAGGTGCCCTGGTGGCGGAGGCGAGCATGCGAGCGCTGTCGATCGAAATGGTGGATATCTGCCCGTGGGCATTACGGGAAGGTCTCATTCTGCGCAAACTCGACAGCGAAGCTGACGGAACCGCCCTCATGGCGACGTCCGTGCGGGATGCTGGAGGGCAGGCAGTTGATCGGGACGCGAACCGGTCGAGAGGCGACAAAGCATGACGGGACCACACTCCGACACCGAGAGTTCGGGCGCCCGGCCGATCTCGGTGGCTGAACTACTGGCCAGGAATGGGACCATTGGCGCTCCGGCGGTCACCCGGCGGCGTCGCCGGCGCCGCGGCGACAGCGACGCGGTCACGGTCGCCGAGCTGACCGGCGAGATCCCGGTGATCCGCGACGACCACCACGTCGAGGCCGACAAAGCGGCCCATAAAGCTGCCAATGCGCCGGTCCGGGTCGCCGAAGCCCCGCCCGAGCCGGCTGAAGCCGAGCCGACCGAAACCGACTCCAAGACCGAAGAGCAGGCGAAGGCCGCGTATTGGTCGGAACCCGAACCGCGCTGGCCCAAGTCAGCGCTACAGCCGCACCGCGCATCTGGACCGGAGCGCAGCGAGTACCCGCGGCCGCCGCGCCGCGACGACGCAGCAGAGCCTGGGCAGTCCGGCGCCGAGGACATGAGTCCCGACCCGATGGACCACTACGCGAGCGCCCCGGTGGGCGTGATGGACGCCGAGGTCCGCGAGGCCGAACCCGCGACCGAGGATTCCGCGTACGTGCGCTCCTATCTGCGGGATTCGGACTCGACGCTGTTCGGCGGGCAGACGCTGGCCGACGAGCTGGCTCGACGGGGCGGCGCGGAGAAGACGGCGGACACGGAGGCGCCGGCGCCGGCGCCGGCCCCTGTAGGGGAGGCCGAGGGGGCCGACCGCGCGGGGGAGGCCCGCGGAATGCGCGACCGCCTCGAGGCGCTGTGGCGCGGCACCGTGGTCGTCTTGCAGTCGGTGCTGGCCGTCGCCTTCGGGGCCGGATTGTTCGTGGCGTTCGACCAGTTGTGGCGCTGGAACAGCATCGTGGCGCTGGTGCTCTCGGTGCTGGTCATCCTCGGCCTGGTGGTCGGGGTTCGGGTGGTCCGCAAAACCGAGGACATCGCCAGCACGTTGATCGCGGTCGCGGTGGGGGCGCTGATCACCCTGGGGCCGCTGGCGTTGTCGTTGCAGTCCGGCTAGCGCACCCATCCAGGAACCTACGCGGAACCACACAGAACATTGCGCCCCGCAATCAAAGTCGGACTGTCCACGGCCTCGGTGTACCCTTTGCGGGCCGAGGCCGCGTTCGAGTACGCGGCCCGGCTCGGCTACGACGGGGTCGAGCTGATGGTGTGGAGCGAGGCGGTCAGTCAGGACATCGCCGCCGTCGAGAAACTGTCCAGGCGCTACCGCGTGCCGGTGTTGTCCGTGCACGCCCCCTGCCTGCTGATCTCGCAACGGGTGTGGGGCGCCAACCCGATTCCCAAACTGGAACGCAGCGTGCGGGCCGCCGAGCAACTCGGCGCGCAGACCGTCGTCGTGCATCCGCCGTTTCGCTGGCAACGTCGCTACGCCGAGGGGTTCACCGAGCAGGTGGCGGCCCTCGAGGCGTCGAGCGACGTCCTGGTGGCCGTGGAGAACATGTTCCCGTTCCGCGCGGACCGGTTCTTCGGGGCCGGCCAGTCACTGGAACGGATGCGCAAGCGCGGCGGCGGCCCCGGGCCGGCGATCTCGGCTTTCGCGCCGTCCTACGACCCGCTGGACGGCGACCACGTGCACTACACGCTGGACCTGTCCCATACCGCGACCGCGGGCACCGACTCGCTGGACATGGCGGGGCGCATGGGCGCGGGTCTCATTCACCTGCACCTGTGCGACGGCAGCGGGTTGCCCGCCGACGAGCACCTGATACCCGGGCGCGGCACGCAGCCGACCGCCGAGGTCTGCCAGATGCTGGCCGGCGGCCATTTCGCCGGCCACGTCATCCTGGAAGTGTCCACCTCCAGCGCGCGGTCAGCCGGCGAGCGCGAGAGCATGCTCGCCGAATCGTTGCAGTTCGCCCGCACGCACCTGCTGCGCTGAGTCGCGGTGATTCTCAGAAGACCACTCAGGAGACCATGAACGCGTTATTCACCACCGCCATGGCGTTGCGGGAGGTCGATCCTGGCGTATTTGACGGCGAACTGAACAAGCACTGGACCATCGGGCCCAAGGTCCACGGGGGCGCGATGCTGGCGCTGTGCGCCAACGCCGCGCGCACCGCGTGCGACGGGCAGTCGGCCGGGCTCGAGCCGGTCTTGGAACCAGTGACGGTGTCGGCCAGCTTCCTGTCGGCGCCGGATCCCGGGCCGATGCGGCTGGTGACGTCGATCCGCAAGCGGGGGCGCCGGATCAGCGTCGTCGATGTCGAGCTGACCCAGGGCGAGCGCACCGCGGTACACGCCGTGGTCAATCTCGGCGAGCCCGAGCACTTTCCGCCCGGCGGCGGGGACGCCGGCTGTGGGCCCCTCCTGTCGGCAAACCCGGTGCTGGACCTGATGGCGCCGGAACCGCCCGACGACATCCCGCCGATCGGGCCCGGCCATCCGCTGGCCGGCCTGGTGCACCTCGGGGAGGGCTGCGACGTGCGGCCGCTGCTGTCGACGATGCAGCTCCGTGATGACGGGCGCCCGCCGATGATCCAGATCTGGGCGCGCCCGCGCGGCGTGGCCCCGGACCCGCTGTTCGCGCTGATGTGCGGCGATCTGTCCGCCCCGGTGACCTTCACCGTGGACCGCACCGGCTGGGCGCCCACCGTCCAGCTCACCGCCTTCCTGCGGGCTGTGCCCGCCGATGGCTGGCTGCGAATCATCGCCACCTGCATGGAGATCGGCCACGACTGGTTCGACGAGGACCACATCGTCGTCGACAGCTTGGGCCGCCTCGTGGTGCAAGCACGCCAACTGGCTCTGGTCCCCCCGCCCCGCTGATCAAAAGAAGCCGGGCTGTCTGCGATGCTGTCCGGCATGGCAAGAATCGCGATCATCGGTGGCGGCAGCATCGGGGAGGCATTGCTGTCGGGTCTGCTGCGCGCGGGCCGGCAGGTCAAAGACCTGGTCGTGGCCGAGCGGATGCCCGAGCGCGCCAAGTACCTCGCGGACACCTATTCGGTGTTGGTCACGTCGGTCGCGGATGCCGTGGACAACGCGTCCGTCGTCGTCGTCGCCGTCAAGCCCGGCGATGTCGGGTCGGTGATGGGGGAGGTCGCCCGGGTGGCCGCGGCCGCCGACAGCGACAGCGCGGAGCAGGTCTTCGTCACGGTCGCGGCGGGCATCACGATCGCGTACTTCGAATCCAAATTGCCGGCCGGAACGCCGGTGGTGCGGGCGATGCCGAACGCGGCGGCGCTGGTGGGCGCCGGCGTCACCGCCTTGGCCAGGGGCCGCTTCGTCACCGATCCGGAGCTGGGGGAGGTCTCGGCCCTGTTCGACTCCGTCGGCGGGGTGCTGACCGTCCCAGAGTCCCATATGGACGCGGTCACCGCGCTGTCCGGCTCCGGTCCGGCGTACTTCTTCCTGATGGTCGAGGCTCTGGTCGACGCCGGCGTCGCGGCGGGTCTGAGCCGCCAGGTCGCGACGGCCCTGACCGCGCAGACCATGGCGGGATCGGCGGCCATGCTGCTGGAACGGATGGACTTCGACGGGCCGGCGACCGTGGGACTGGACGGGGCCGCAGCGCGGGGAATCCTGCCGGATGCCACGGCGGCGCAGCTGAGGGCGACGGTCACCTCGCCCGGTGGTACCACCGCCGCTGCGCTGCGCGAACTGGAGCGAGGAGGGCTGCGGATAGCCGTCGATGCGGCGGTTCAGGCCGCAAAAAGGCGCTCTGAGCAGCTAAGAATTACATCAGAATAATTAAGGTTTTTCGGAGAGATTGTCCCTCACCAGTACCATTAACCCCATTAGTCCCGCTATTCTCCTTTCTGTATGCATGTGTGGGTCCGGCGGAGGGGAAGCCGCTGGCATTGCGCGTGCCTGACACGATTGGGTTGCGATGACGTCTACAAACGGGCCATCAGCGCGAGATTCTGCAGGTAAGGGGCGGGACACCAGCTCCGTCGACGGCCAGCAGGCCAGGACACAATTCCTCACCGTCGCCGAGGTGGCGGCGTTGATGCGAGTGTCCAAGATGACGGTGTACCGCCTGGTGCACAACGGCGAACTGCCCGCGGTTCGTGTCGGGCGGTCCTTCCGGGTGCACGCGAAGGCCGTACACGACATGCTGGAGACGTCCTACTTCGACGCGGGCTGACCCGACTCCAGCGCCCCCGCAACCCCAACGTGTGCCGTGCTGGTCACGCGGCGGCCAACCAGCTTGGTGTTGGGCGTGGCCACCCGGGTAAAGTGGCGAGGTCATTCTTACGTCCCTGGACGCGTCCGGGGTCAGATAGCGGAGTCAGCGGAGTTAATGGGTTCAGCATGGGTTCAGTAATCAAGAAGCGGCGCAAGCGCATGTCGAAGAAGAAGCACCGCAAACTGCTGCGTCGTACCCGGGTGCAGCGCAGAAAACTCGGCAAGTAAGCCCCGGCCCGCGCCTGCCGTAACGCCGCCGTCCCGCCTGGCCGTTAGGCTGTTCGGGTGGACTCGTCGAGCGGGGAAGGCGCCGGGACCTCCGGCGCCGGAAGTGACACCGTGCACTACCCCAAGGTGGTGCTGGTCACCGGTGCGTGCCGGTTCCTGGGGGGCTACCTGACTGCCCGGCTCGCGCAGAACCCATTGATCAAAAGGGTCATCGCGGTGGACGCGATCGCCCCCAGCAAGGTCATGCTGCGCCGCATGGGCCGCGCCGAGTTCGTCCGCGCCGACATTCGAAACCCCTTCATCGCCAAGGTGATTCGCAACGGCGACGTCGACACGGTGGTGCACGCCGCGGCGGCGTCCTACGCGCCGCGGTCCGGCGGAACCGCGGCGCTGAAGGAAATCAACGTGATGGGCGCGATGCAACTGTTCGCCGCCTGCCAGAAGGCGCCGTCGGTGCGTCGCGTCGTGTTGAAGTCGACCTCGGAGGTGTATGGCTCCAGCCCGCGCGACCCGGTCATGTTCACCGAGGACGGCACCAGCCGTCGACCCATCCGCGGTGGCTTCGCCAAGGACAGCCTCGACATCGAGGGCTACGCGCGCGGATTGGGGCGGCGCCGCCCCGACATCGCGGTGACCATCTTGCGGCTGGCCAACATGATCGGCCCGGCGATGGACACCACGCTGTCGCGGTACCTGGCCGGGCCGCTCGTGCCCACCATGTTCGGCCGCGACGCGCGGTTGCAGTTGCTGCACGAGCAGGACGCGCTCGGCGCGCTGGAACGTGCGGCGATGGCCGGCAAGGCCGGCACGTTCAACATCGGCGCCGACGGCATCATCATGCTGTCGCAGGCGATCCGGCGGGCCGGTCGGATTCCCCTGCCGGTACCGGGTTTCGGGGTCTGGGCGCTCGACTCGTTGCGGCGGGCCAACCGCTACAACGAGATCAGTCGCGATCAGTTTGATTATTTGAGTTACGGCCGCGTCATGGACACCACCCGGATGCGCACTGAGCTTAACTACCAGCCCAAATGGACGACGGCGGAGGCCTTCGGCGACTACGTCCGCGGCCGCGGCCTGACTCCCATAATCGACCCTCATCGGGTACGCTCCTGGGAAGGTCGCGCCATCGCCTTAGCGCAGCGCTGGGGTAGCCGAAATCCAATTCCATGGGGTGGGGTCAGGTAAATATCGTGGCGGGTGAAACCAGAGCCAACGTCATTCCACTGCACACGAATCGGGGTCGGGTAGCGGCGCGTCGCAGAGCCGATCAGCGGGCGGAGTCGGCCCGTCAACATCCCTCACTGCTGTCCGATCCGCGCGACCGGGCGTCGGCCGACCAGATCGCCGCCGTCGTCCGCGAAATCGACGAGCACCGGCGTGCGGCGGGTGCGGCGCCCACCGCCGGGGCGCCCCTCAACGACCTCGCTCAGCGCGTCGCCGCGGTCGCCGGATTCTTCCGCCAGCGGCTCACCGGTGACTACAGCGTCGACGAGTTCGGCTTCGATCCGCACTTCAACAGCGCGATCGTGCGGCCTTTGCTGCGGTTTTTCTTCCGGTCCTGGTTCCGGGTGGAGGTCAGCGGTATCGAAAACCTGCCCGGCGAGGGTGCCGCGCTGGTGGTGGCCAATCACGCCGGGGTGTTGCCGTTTGACGGGTTGATGCTGTCGGTGGCGGTGCACGACGAACATCCGGCCCACCGGGACCTGCGGCTGCTGGCCGCCGACATGGTGTTCGACCTGCCCGTGGTCGGGGCGGCCGCCCGCAAGGCCGGGCACACCATGGCCTGCACGACGGACGCGCACCGACTGCTGGCCGCCGGTGAGCCCACCGCCGTGTTCCCGGAGGGCTACAAGGGGCTGGGCAAGCGCTTCGAGGACCGCTACCGGTTGCAGCGCTTCGGCCGCGGCGGGTTCGTGACGGCGGCGCTGCGCACCAAGGCGCCGATCATCCCGTGCTCGATCATCGGTTCCGAAGAGATCTACCCGATGCTCACCGACGTGAAGCTGCTGGCCAGGCTGTTCGGGCTGCCGTACTTCCCGATCACGCCGCTGTTCCCGCTGGCCGGGCCCGCCGGTTTGGTGCCCCTGCCGTCCAAGTGGCGCATCGCGTTCGGCGAGCCGATCTACACCAACGACTACGCTGCTTCGGACGCCGACGACCCGATGGTCACCTTCGAGCTGACCGACCAGGTGCGCGAGACGATCCAGCAGACGCTGTACCGGCTGCTCGCCGGCCGTCGCAACATCTTCTTCGGCTGAGTCGGCTGACTTCTTCGCGAGCGTAGCGCCACGGCGAAAAATCGGAGTCGAAAGCCGCCACAGCGTTACGCCCGCGAGCGACAGGCGACAAGCAAACGCCCCGGCGCGGACGGCGTCGGGGCGTTGTGCGTTCAGGACTACTTGACCAGGGTGAACTGGCAGACGCCCGTGTACCTGTCCCGGAACAGGTCCGAGCAGCCGCGCAGGTAGTGCATGTAGATGTCGTAGGTCTCCTGCCCCTTCAGGGCGATCGCCTCGTCCTTGTGCGCCTCGAGCGCATCCGCCCAGGCGTCCAGGGTCGGCACGTAATTGTGTCCGATCTTGTGGTAGCGCTCGACCTTCCAGCCGGCGTTGGACGAGTAGTGGTCGACCTGCGAGATTCGGGGCAGCCGACCGCCCGGGAAAATCTCGGTCAGGATGAACTTGATGAACCGCAGCAGGCTCATCGGCGACGTCAGGCCCCACTCCTTTGCTTCTTCAGGTTCCGGGACGGTGATGGTGTGCAGCAGCATCCGGCCGTCGTCGGGCGTCAAGCTGTAGAACTTCTTGAAGAAGGTGTCGTAGCGCTCGAACCCGGCGTCCCCGGCGCCGTCGGCGAAGTGCTCGAACGCGCCCAATGAGACGATGCGGTCGACCGGCTCGTCGAATTGCTCCCAGCCCTGGATCCGGACCTCTTTGCGGCGGGGGCTGTCGACCTCCTTGAACTTCTCCACGTCGTGGGCGTATTGGTTCTCGCTCAGCGTCAAGCCGATCACGTTGACGTCGTACTCCTGTACCGCATGCCGCATGGTCGAGCCCCAGCCGCAGCCGACGTCGAGCAGCGTCATGCCGGGCTCGAGGTTCAGCTTGTCCAGGGCGAGCTTCCGCTTGGCGTACTGCGCCTCTTCCAGCGTCATGTTCGGACGCTCTTCGAAGTAGGCGCAGCTGTAGGTCATCGACGGGTCGAGCCAGAGCTTGAAGAACTCGTTGGATTTGTCGTAGTGGGATCGGACTGCTTCAACCGGCGGCTTCAGCTGGGTGCCGCCCTTTTCACCCTGTGACGTCATTGATCTGAACCTACTTTCCAGCTGACATGGATGCAATCGCGGCGATGGTTTCGTCCGTGCCAGCCTCTTGTTGTGCCGCTTCCCCCAGCATCGTTACGACGCCGGTGACAACCGGCTTCCCCTCGGCATCGGTGACTTCACTGCGGATTTCCGCGATCACCGTGCCGTGGGACTCTAACACCGAGTCCAGGTAGGTGTCGAAGTACAGCTTGTCGTTGGCCAGGATGGGCCGATGGAACGTGAACTTCTGGTCCCGATGGAAGACGCGGGCGATGTTGATCGGGATCTTGAATTTGGTGAAGATCTCCAGCTGCACCCGCCGTCCGGCGACCGCCACAAATGTCAGGGGCGCCACCAGCTCGGGGTACCCGGCTTCGGCGGCGTCAGCCTTGCTGTAGTGCGCGGGGTGGTCGTCTTTGACCGCCAGCGCGAACTCCCGGATCTTCTCGCGCCCGACCTCGAAGTAGTCCGGTGCCCGATAGTTGCTGCCGATGATTCCTTCGGCGTCTTGGTGGACTGTCATGCCGCTTTGCGCTCCCCTCTATGTCTCAGCGGCGCAGCTTATCAGCGCGATTGGCGCCGCGATGCCAGCGCTGCCAGCGCGCCGCCGGCCGCGCCGAGGGCCAGAGCCGACGGCACCCCGATCCGGGCGGCCTTGCGAGCGGTGCGGAAATCGCGGATCTCCCAGCCCCGTTCGCGAGCCAGGGCGCGCAACCGGGCGTCCGGGTTGATCGCGACCGCGGTGCCGACGAGCGAGAGCATGGGCACGTCGTTGTAGCTGTCCGAGTAGGCGGCGCAGCGTTTGAGTTTGAGTCCCTCCCGGATCGCCAACGACCGCACGGCGTGCGCCTTGCCGGTGCCGTGCAGGATCTCGCCGACCAGCCTGCCGGTGAACACACCGTCGACCGACTCGGCGACGGTGCCCAGGGCGCCGGTCAGGCCGAGCCGGCGCGCGATCGTCGCCGCGAGTTCGTAGGGCGTCGCGGTGATCAGCCACACCTGTTGCCCGGCGTCGAGGTGCATCTGCGTGAGCTCGCGGGTGCCGGCCCAGATCTTGTCGGCGATGATCTCGTCGTAGATCTCCTCGCCAAGCCTTTCCAGCTCCTCGACGGATCGTCCCTCGATGAAGGTGAGCGCTTTGCGCCGGCCGGCGGCGACGTCGTCGCTGTTCTCCGTGCCCAGCAGCTGAAACTTGGCCTGCGCGTAGACGAATCCGAGAACGTCGCGATACGTGAAGTAGTGGCGGGCGGCCAGCCCGCGCCCGAAATGGACCGCGGAGGAACCCTGCACCAGCGTGTTGTCCACGTCGAAGAAGGCGGCCGCGGTCAGGTCGACCGGCGGCTGCGGGCGACCCTGCTCGGCGGCCGCCTCCCGCATGCCCTCGAGTGCGCGGGCGGCGCTGGCGTCGGCGGCCAGCGACTCCAGGTCAATGCGACCGACGTCCGGGTCAGAGGAAGCCATCACCGAACCTCCTAGGTCGCTGTCCTGCCCGCTGCCCGGTGAGGGGGCGGTATTCAACCCTATCCGGCCCTGCCCGGCACCCTGATCCCGCAGATGTGATGGGCGGCTTTTCGCCTCTGCCGTGGGGTAGGAGTCGCGTCAGCGGACTCGGCGGCGTGGGTACATCGGCTCATGACCACATGGCCAGATTCGTCGCCATCGCGCCGATGTAGTTGGCGTGCGCGGTGGCGCCGGCGCTCGTCAATCGGGCCAGCGCCTCGCGCATGATCGCCTCGCCGTGAGTCCAGCGGCGGTGCGCCTCGGCGTGCGCCGCCGCGCCCTCCCCCGTCCACGCCACATGCAAATGTGTGACGACCGAATCGATTTCGGCGACCACGCTGTCGGCATGCCGCCCGAACTCGGCCATCCGTTGCACCGTGTCGGCCAGCGTGTCGGGATTCACGCGGAACGCTTCAGTCACCGCCCACCACCTCGCGCAGCGCCCGTGCGGATTGGTTCTCGTTCTGTTGATACCCCGCGCCGGCCTCGGCGAGCGACCGCGCCAGTATCGCCAGGCCCGCCTGCACCTCGCCGGCTCCGCGATGCCACTGCTCCCACACCGCGGCGTAGGCACTCCCGGACGCACCGCGCCAGCCGCCAAGCAAGGCGCCGACCTGGCGGTCCAGAGCGGCCAGCCGGTTCCGCAAATCCTCGGCGCCGTCATTCACCGCTTGGGCGGCCCGCCGCATCGCCGCCGGGTCGACGCGCACGGTGTTGTCGGCAGCCACAGCGGCAACCTAACGAGAACCGCGCGGTGCCACAATTCACCCATGAGCCAGGTCTCCCACCGACCGCAGGTGGAGTTGCTGACCCGCGACGGGTGCGCCATCTGCGAGCGGGTGCAAGCCCGGCTGGCCGAACTGGCCGCCGAGCTCGGCTTCGACCTGTCGACGACCGACGTCGACGCCGCGGCGGCGGCCGGCAACCCCGCGCTGCGGGCCGAGTTCGGCGACCGGCTGCCGGTGATCCTGCTCGATGGCCGCGAGCACAGCTACTGGGACATCGACGAGGCGCGGCTGCGCGCGGACCTGGCCCGGTGACGAGTCGGCCCGCGCGGGCCGACTGTGACGCTGGGCAATTATTTGGTAGCCCACCTCATAAACGATTACCGTGGACACCAGTTAGGTCACTGGAGGAAGCAAGGGAGCTGGCCAGGTGATGCTGCCGTGAGCGTCTTGCTCTTCGGGGTTTCGCACCGTAGTGCGCCGGTCTCCGTCCTGGAACAGCTCACCATCGACGAGTCTGATCAGGGCAAGATCGTCGACCGGGTGTTGCAGTCGCCGCTCGTGACCGAGGCCATGGTGCTGTCGACATGCAACCGGGTCGAGGTCTATGCCGTGGTCGACGCGTTCCACGGCGGGTTGGCGGTGATCGGGCAGGTGCTGTCCGAATACTCCGGGCTGTCGATGGGGGACCTGACCCAACACGCGTACGTCCGCTACAGCGAGGCCGCCGTCGAGCACCTGTTCGCCGTCGCAAGCGGTCTGGATTCGGCGGTGGTGGGCGAGCAGCAGGTGCTCGGCCAGGTGCGCCGCGCCTACGCCGCCGCCGAGGCCAATCGCACGGTGGGGCGGGTGCTGCACGAGCTTGCCCAGCGGGCCCTGTCGGTCGGCAAGCGGGTGCACTCCGAGACCGCCATCGACGCAGCCGGCGCCTCCGTGGTGTCGGTTGCCCTGAGCATGGCCGAGCGCCGTCTGGGCGGCATGGAGGGCAAGACGGCCGCGGTGATCGGCGCCGGAGCGATGGGCGCGCTGTCGGCTGCGCACCTGGCCCGGGCCGGCATCGCGCACGTTCACGTGCTCAACCGGTCCTTGTCCCGGGCGCAGCGGCTGGCCCGCAAGATCCGCGAAACGGGGGTCCGGGCCGACGCGCTGACGCTCGACCGCGTGGCCGACGCACTGGCGGACGCCGACGTCTTGGTCAGCTGCACCGGGGCGGTGAGCCCGGTGGTGTCGCTGGCCGACGTGCACCACGCGCTGGCCACGGGGCGCCGCGACGAAACGACCCGCCCACTGGTGATCTGTGACCTGGGCATGCCTCGCGACGTCGACCCGGCGGTGGCCGGTCTGCCCGGCGTGTGGGTCGTCGACGTGGACCGCGTGCAAAACGAACCGTCGGCCCATGCCACGGCGGCCGACGTCGACGCCGCCCGCCACATCGTGGCGGCCGAGGTCGCCACCTACCTGGCGGGCCAGCGGATGGCCGAGGTCACTCCGACGGTGACGGCGTTGCGCCAGCGGGCCGCAGATGTGGTCGACGCGGAGTTGCTGCGCCTGGACAACCGGCTGCCCGGGCTGGCCGGCGCCGAGCGCGAAGAGGTGGCCCGCACCGTGCGCCGGGTGGTGGACAAGCTGCTGCACGCGCCCACCGTACGGATCAAACAGCTCGCCAGTGCCCCCGGTGGTGACAGCTACGCCGAGGCGCTGCGGGAGCTCTTCGAACTCGACCAGACCGCCGTCGATGCGCTTGCCGCGGGCGAATTGCCCATGGCGGCAAGCGGATTCGACGCGGGTGTCGCCCAGCCCGGCACCGAGTAGTCGATTGGCGCACGTGATCCGGATAGGAACCCGGGGCAGTTTGCTGGCCACCACCCAGGCCGGCGTCGTCAGGGACGCCCTGATCGCCAACGGCCACCCCGCGGAATTGGTCACCATCACCACCGCCGGCGACCGATCGTCGGCCCCCATTGGGACCCTGGGCGTGGGTGTCTTCACCACCGCGCTGCGCGAGGCCATTGAGGACGGCCGGGTCGACGCCGCCGTGCACTCGCACAAGGATTTGCCGACCGCCGACGACCGGAGGTTCACGATCGCGGCGATACCCACCCGCAATGACCCCCGCGACGCGGTGGTGGCCCGCGACGGGCTGGTGCTGGGGGAGTTGCCGGCGGGGTCGCTGGTGGGCACGTCGTCCCCCCGGCGGGCCGCCCAGCTTAGAGCATTGGGTCTCGGTTTGGAAATCCGCCCCCTACGAGGCAACCTAGATACCAGGTTGAACAGGGTAAGCAGTGGTGATCTTGACGCGGTCGTGGTGGCCCGCGCCGGCCTCGCCCGGCTCGGTCGTCTCGACGACGTCACCGAGACGCTAGAGCCGGTGCAGATGTTGCCAGCACCGGCTCAGGGCGCGCTCGCCGTCGAATGCCGCACCGGCGACACCCGGCTGGCGGCGGTGCTGGCGGAGTTGGACGACGCCGACACGCGCGCGGCGGTCACCGCGGAGCGAGCCCTGTTGGCCGAACTGGAGGCCGGTTGCTCTGCACCGGTGGGCGCGATCGCCGAAGTGGTCGAGTCCATCGATGACGACGGCCGCGTCTTCGAAGAGCTGTCGCTGCGCGGTTGCGTGGCGGCGCTGGACGGGTCCGACGTGATCCGCGCGTCCGGCATCGGCCCTCCCGGTCGGGCACGAGAGCTCGGGCTCTCGGTGGCCGCAGAGTTGTTCGAGCTTGGCGCCCGGGAGCTGATGCGGGCAGCGCGGAAAGACGAACCCGCGCGAGGAAATTGAGAAAAGGACGTGGGAGCGACAATGACTCGCCAATCAGCCATGCGAGGGCGTAAGCCGAGACCGGGCCACATCACGTACGTGGGTTCCGGTCCTGGCGACCCAGGGTTGTTGACCACGCGGGCCGCCAGGGTGCTGGCCAACGCCGCCCTGGTGTTCACCGATCCCGACGTGCCCGAACCGGTGCTGGCGTTGATCGGCAGGGACCTGCCACCGGTTTCCGGCCCGGCGCCGGCCGCCCCGGCTCCCCCGAACACGGATGGGCCCGTCGAGGGTGCCACCGACGCCACCCACCAGGGCGCGGCCTCGTCCGCGGTGATAACCGGCGGCCCCGACGTCCGTCCCGCGCTGGGTGAGCCCGCCGAGGTCGCCAAAACGCTGGTCGCCGAGGCCCGTGCCGGCGCCGACGTGGTGCGGCTGGTGGCCGGCGACCCGCTGACGGTCGACTCGGTCATCACCGAGGTCAACACCGTCGCGCGGAGCCACCTGCACATCGAGATCGTGCCCGGCCTGGCCCCCACCAGCGCGGTGCCCACCTACGCGGGACTTCCGCTGGGCTCGTCCCACACCGTCACCGACGTGCGCGCCGACCCCGACGACACCGACTGGGACGCGCTGGCCGCGGCGCCCGGCCCGCTGATCCTGCAGGCCACCGCGTCGCACCTGGCGGACGCGGCGCGCGCCCTCATCGAGCACGAGCTGGCCGAGGCCACCCCCTGCGTGGTGACGGCCCAGGGCACCACCTGTCAGCAGCGATCGGTCGAAACCACGCTGCAGGGCCTGACCGACCCGGCCGTGCTGGCCGGTGCGGACCCCGCCGGCCCGCTGACCGGGCCGCTGGTGGTGACGATCGGCAGGACGGTGGCCAGCCGTTCCAAGCTCAACTGGTGGGAGAGCCGCGCACTGTATGGCTGGACCGTGTTGGTGCCCCGCACCAAGGACCAGGCCGGCGAGATGAGCGAGCGGCTGACGGCATACGGTGCGCTGCCGATCGAGGTGCCGACCATCGCCGTCGAGCCGCCGCGCAGCCCCGCCCAGATGGAGCGGGCCGTCAAGGGCCTGGTCGACGGGCGTTTCCAGTGGGTGGTGTTCACCTCCACCAACGCGGTTCGCGCGGTGTGGGAGAAATTCGGCGAGTTCGGCCTGGACGCCCGCGCGTTCTCCGGGGTGAAGATCGCCTGTGTCGGTGAGCAGACGGCCGACCGGGTCCGCGCGTTCGGGATCAGCCCCGAGCTGGTGCCGGCCGGCGAGCAGTCCTCGCTGGGCCTGCTCGACAACTTCCCGCCGTATGACAGCATTTTCGACCCGGTGAACCGTGTCCTGCTGCCGCGCGCCGACATCGCCACCGAGACCCTTGCCGAGGGCCTGCGGGAACTCGGCTGGGAGATCGAGGACGTCACCGCCTACCGGACCGTGCGCGCCGCGCCGCCGCCGGCGACCACCCGCGAGATGATCAAGACGGGCGGCTTCGACGCGGTGTGCTTCACGTCCAGCTCGACGGTGCGGAACCTGGTCGGCATCGCGGGTAAGCCGCATGCGCGGACCATCATCGCGTGCATCGGGCCCAAGACCGCCGAGACCGCGGCCGAGTTCGGGCTGCGGGTCGACGTCCAGCCGGATACCGCCGCCGTCGGTCCGCTGGTGGACGCCCTCGCCGAGCATGCCGCGCGGTTGCGCGCCGAGGGCGCGCTGCCGCCGCCGCGTAAGAAGAGCCGCAGGCGCTAGTGGCGATCGCAAGCGCGGCGGAGCCGGGCGTGGCGGGTCGCCACTCAACGGCGCTAGTGGCGATCGCAAGCGCGGCGGAGCCGGGCGTGGCGGGTCGCCACTCAACGGCGCTAGTGGCGATCGCAAGCGCGGGGGAGCCGGGCGTAGTCCCCCGCAAGCGGGTGGTGCCCCCAGGTCGCCACGATGAGCGTTAGCGGTTATCCCCGGCAGCGACCGCGCCGGCTCCGCTCCACCCCCGCGTTACGTCGGTTGGTGGCGCAAACGTCCTTGGAGCCAAGGCATTTGGTCCTGCCGATGTTCGTCGCCGACGGCATCGACGAACCGCGGCCGATCTCATCGATGCCGGGCGTCGTGCAGCACACCCGGGATTCGCTCCGCAGCGCGGCGGCCGACGCCGTCGCGGCCGGGGTGGGCGGGGTGATGCTGTTCGGGGTTCCCCGCGACGAGGACAAGGACCCGACCGGTTCGGCGGGCACCGACCCCGACGGCATCCTCAACGTCGCCCTGCGCGACCTGGCCAAGGATCTCGGCGAGGCCACCGTGTTGATGGCCGACACCTGCCTGGACGAGTTCACCGACCACGGGCACTGCGGCGTCCTCGACGACCGGGGCCGGGTCGACAACGACGCCACGCTGACACGTTACGTGAAACTGGCTGTGGCGCAAGCGGAATCGGGTGCACACGTGGTCGGTCCGAGCGGGATGATGGATGGCCAGGTGGGCGCCATTCGCGACGGCCTGGACGCCGCGGGCTGCACCGATGTGGCGATCCTGGCCTACGCCGCCAAGTTCGCCTCGGCGTTCTACGGCCCATTCCGCGAGGCGGTGAGCTCCAGCCTGTCCGGAGACCGGCGCACCTATCAGCAGGAGCCGGGCAACGCCCGCGAGGCGCTGCGCGAGATCGCGCTGGATCTCGACGAGGGCGCGGACATGGTGATGGTCAAACCCGCGATGTCGTACCTCGACGTGGTGGCGGCCGCGGCGGACGTCTCGCCGGTCCCGGTCGCCGCCTACCAGGTGTCGGGGGAGTACGCGATGATCTGCGCCGCGGCCGCCAACAACTGGGTCGACGAGCGCGCCGCGGCGTTGGAGTCACTGACGAGCATCCGCCGCGCCGGGGCCGATATCGTGCTCACCTACTGGGCCGCGGCCGCCGCGGCTTGGCTTTCGTGAAGATGGGGCGTGCTGTGACATCACCGAGGGATACCGAGCCGAAGCGGTTGTTCTACGAGCCCGGCGCCAGCTGGTACTGGGTGCTCTTGGGCCCGGTGTCCGCGGTATCGATGGTTCTGATCGAGGTATGGAGCGGTGCCGAGGTCGGGTTGTTGGTCCCGGCGGTCTTTCTGGTGATGGTGTCGGCGTTCGTGGCGTTGCAGGTCAAGGCGGCGCGGATCCACGTGTCGGTCGAGTTGACCGAGGACGCCTTGCGCGAGGGCACCGAAACGATCCTGGTCCGGGAGATCGTCAAGGTCTTTCCGGAGGCCGAGAACCACGAGGCGTCCGGCAAGGAGCTGGCGAAGTGGCAGTCGGCGCGGGCGCTCGGCGAACTGGCCGGGGTGCCGCGGGGCCGGAGCAGCATCGGGCTCAAGCTCACCGGGGGGCGCACCGCCCAGGCCTGGGCGCGCCGTCACCGTGGTCTTCGGGAGGCACTGACTCCACTGGTGCAGGAGCGGGTGGAGCCGGCCGGATCCGATTTCGGCGCCGACGCCGATCATGACGACGGCCCGGGCTCGGCGCCGTGATCATCCGGGCAGTTGTCGAACTCGCTTTGGGCTGCGCCGCGCTGGCCGGCGCTGGGGTGAGCTGGCTGCACGCGCGCCACACGGTGCGGGTCGCGCCCGTCGCTGACGGGCAGCCGCCGACTTGGTCGTTGGTGTACGACCCTCAGCAGTTGCTGCTGACCATGCTGCTGATAACGACCGCCGGGGTGCTGGCGGTGGTGGGAATAGCCCGGCTAAGGCGCTCTCGGGGGCGCACCCGGACGGTTTAGGCCGTTTTCTTGATAAGCGGGAGCACCAGCTGACGGCGGCTGACGATGGCGTCGGCCAGGTTGCGGAGCGCCTCGTGCACCGACCGCGCAACCGGGAACGTTTCCTCGGCAGCGGCGTCACTCAGCAACTCCGTGACCGCTCGGCCCGGGACCAACGTCCACTCCAATCCGGCGGTGGCGCAGTCGTCGTCGAAAGTCAACAACAGCGACAGACCAGCAACGGTGAAGCCGCTGACGTCACTCATGTCGAGCACCACCGGGCTCTCGTCCAGCAGGAAACGGCGTAGGTACTGGGCGAGCCGCTCGACGTTGACGGCATCGATCTCGCCCTGGATCGTGACCACCGTTGCCAGGTGGCGACAGTGCGCCCGAATCCGCGCGCCACCGCAATCGACGGTGGTGATCGTGCTGGTCATAAGCAACCTCCTGCGCGGCGTTGTGGTCAACGCTAAGCCGCAAACCTAAGGGGACCGACAACCGGAACTAACTCTTTGCTAAGAGGCGAACTTGGGTGCGCCCGCGCGCAACCGGGCAAAGTTCGGGCGCTTCGGGTCGCCTTGGGCTGCGCGGCCACGCCGAAACCCCTCACCCCGTCGGACCGATCGCGCTGTTAGGCTGCCAACGCTGCCGGTTGCGAGGCGGGGGCTGGTAATCGCAACGTCGGCCGGCCAGTCCGATCACCACGACGACCGAAACAGCACAGTCCAGGCGGAAAGAGCAGCGTGCGCAACGGAGAGATCAGGGCCCTGACCGGACTCCGCATCATCGCCGCGCTCTGGGTGGTCTTGTTTCACTTCCGGCCGATGCTGGCCGATGCGTCGCCTGATTTCCGGGACGCTCTCGCGCCGGTGCTCAACTGCGGCGCCCAGGGCGTCGACCTGTTCTTCATCCTCAGCGGGTTCGTGCTGGCGTACAACTACCTCGACCGCATGGGCCGGGCCTGGTCGACGCGCGCCACCCTGCACTTCCTGTGGCTGAGGCTGGCCAGGGTGTGGCCGGTGTACCTGGTCACCCTGCACCTCGCGGCCCTGTGGGTGATCTTCACCCTGCACGTCGGGCATGTGCCGTCGCCGGACGCGGGCCGACTGACCGCGATCAGCTACGTGCGCCAGATCCTGCTGGTGCAGCTCTGGTTCCAGCCGTACTTCGACGACTCCAGCTGGGACGGTCCGGCGTGGTCGATCAGCGCCGAGTGGCTGGCCTACCTGCTGTTCGGTGTGCTCGTTCTGGTGATCTTCCGGATGCAGCACGCCACGCGGGCCCGCGGCCTGATGTGGCTGGCCTTCGCGGCGTCGTTGCCGCCGGTGGCGCTGTTGTTGTCCAGCGGTCTGTTCTACACGCCGTGGAGCTGGCTGCCGCGCATCGTGACACAGTTCACCGCCGGGGCGCTGGCCTGCGCCGCGGCGCGCAGGCTGCGGATGACCGACCGCGCCCGCCGCGTCGCGGGGTATCTCTCGGCGCTGCTCGGCGTCGTCATCGTGGGCGTCCTCTACTTCTTGGATAACCATCCGATCAGCGGAGTCGTGGACAGCGGCGGGGTGGTCGACCTGCTGTTCGTTCCGCTGGTGATGGCGCTGGCGGTGGGCGCGGGGAGTCTGCCGAGATTGCTGTCGACGCGGTTGCTGGTTTACGGCGGCGAGATCTCGTTTTGCCTGTACATGGTTCATGAGCTGGTGCACACGGCCTGGGGCTGGGCCGTCGAACAATTCGAACTCGTCCCGCAGGACAATCCGTGGAGATGGAACGTCATCGGCCTGCTCGCGATCGCCGTGGCCCTTTCGGTCCTGCTGTACCACTTCGTCGAAGAGCCCGCGCGCCGCTGGATGCGCAGGATGGTCGACCTCAGGCCCGTGCAGGCGAGAGTGGGTCCCGACGAGTCGGTGAGCACCAAGGTTCATCAGATCGACCGTGCGCGGGAAGCGGTTTCGGCCCGCGCGGTGTGACAATTATTCGGGCTGGTATCCGGGCTTGCCGGCCCTCGCGTTGATCTGGTTGCGGCACACGACGCTGTAGTTCAGAAGGCCGTTCACAGGGGGAGGATTTAGTGAGTCGCCTGGCCACCTTCGTCGTCGGGCTGGCTCTGGTGGCCGGCCTCGTCGGCTACCCGGGGCGGGCGCGGGCCTACGAGATACTGACCCAGGACTATCGCCTCAACCACGTTGCCGTCGTCAGCGATTCCTACACCACCGGAACCGATGAGGGTGGCGAGGGCCCGCGGTCGTGGCCCGCTCGCGCCTGGCAGATCCTGGCTCAGGGAGGCGAGCGCATCGCATCGGATGTGGGGGCCGAGGGCAGAGCCGGCTACGTCGTGCGCGGGGACCGCGGCAGTGTTTTCGAGGATCTGGCCGCGCACGGGGTCAAGCCCGACGATGCGCTGGTGGTGTTCTTCGGCTCCCGCAACGACCAGGGCGTCGATCCCGGGATGCTGGCCGAAAGGGCCCGCAGCACTTTCGATCTCGCCCGCCGGCTGGCGCCGTCGGCGAAGTTCCTGGTGATCGGGCCGCCGTGGCCGACCGCCGACGTGCCGCCGGCCATGTTCCAGATCCGCGACGTGCTCGGCGCCGCGGCCGCAGCCGCGGGAGCGGCGTTCGTCGACCCGATCGCCGAACGCTGGTTCGTCGACCAGCCCGACCTCATCGGCGCGGACGGCGTGCACCCGACCGACGCGGGGCATCAATACATGGCGGACATGATCGCACCGCTCATCCGCACGCAGTTGTCGACGTGAGCGGTGTTCGCGCTCAGTCTTCCGCGTGTCGCTCGTAGTCCCAACGCTCCAGACGCGTTTGCAACTGCATCAGGCCCATTCCGGCGACCGGAGCGGTGACTGCGATGCAGACCAGCAGCAGAGGACTCATCCCCAACCTCCCAAAAACCTTTCATCAGTATGACGTTCGGTCACGCGAAAATGGTTCATTTCGCGCTAGATGTCGGCGCGGTCGGCCAGCGCGCCCATGACGGGTGCCAGCAGCTGCGCGTACTCGGTTGTCACGTGGTTGTCGTCCCGGAACACCAGCGTGGTGCCGACGATCACCGGGCAGCGGTCGGCGGCGCAGAAGAGGTCGGTGAGATCGGCGTAGTGCCCGCCGCCGGCGACCGTGGCGGCCTGTTCCGCGGTGATTCCGCCGCTGTCGAAACCGGTCGATCGCGTCGGCGCGCAGGCTCCTGCGTCGTCGAGGTGGGCGGACAGGCACGCCGGCACGGGCGCACGAGGGTCGGCGGCCGGCCCCAGCACCAGGACGGTCGCGCCGGTGGCCCGAAGTGCCGCCACGGTGCGGCCCAAGGTGTCGAGCCACGCCGGGTCGTAAGACGTGAAGCCGAAGTCGGCGCCGTAGCGCCGGCTCATGTCCAGCACGACCAGTCGGGGGCGTTCGGCCTGTATGCGGGCCATGACCTCGCCGCGCCACTGTTCGCATTCGGTGTACTCGCGGCTCAGGTACGGGCTGGTGATGCGCAGGTCCTGCAGCGGGCAGGTCACCTTGGCCAGCGTCTCGAGCCGCCAGTGCCGCTGCTCGGCGACCCGCTGGAACGCGGGCTGCCACATGGCGGCATGCGAGTCGCCGACCAGCGCCACCGTCGTCGGGGACGTGGTGTCACCCGACGCGCACTCGTTTTGGCCGACCTCGCGCCACGACCGCACGCAGCCGTTGACGAAGACGGCCGGCTTGTCGGCCGGCGCCGTTGCGAGCGGCGGGTCCAGGTTGGACGGGACGGCGCGCAGGCCCGCGGACGCGGCCACCGCCTCGCGCACCTGCGCGAAGGCCTGTCGCACGGCCGCCTCGTGGGGACTGACCGCGGGGGCGCTTGTCGCCGGTAGCGCGGCGATGTTGGCCCGTGGGGCGGCGGCGCCATGCCCCGCCGGCGCCGGTATGACGTTGAGTAGCAGCACGCACGCGCACCCGGTAGCCGCGCTGGCCGCGGCGGCCACGGCCAGGCTGGCCCCCGCCGACCGGCGCAGTACGGCGGCGAACCGGCCCGGGTTCTCGACCAGGTGCAAGGTGATCACCGCGAGCCCGGCCGAGACGAGGGCCGCGGCCAGCCTGCCCGGCAGGCCCGCCGGCACGCCCAGCAAGGGCGGCATCAGCAGCAGCACGGGCCAGTGCCACAGGTACCACGAGTACGACACGCGGCCGATAGCGCGCATCGCGGGCCGGCACAGCACCCGACCCACCCCCAGACCCTTGGTCACGCAACCGCCGCCGATCACCAGCGCGGTGCCCAGCACCGGCAACAGCGCCGCGGTGCCGGGGTAGGGGGTGCCGGGGCCGAGTTGCGTGCACGTCAGCAGGATCAGGCCCAGGCCGCCCCATCCGGCGATTGCCGCGGGAAGGAGCGGCAGCCGGCGCCACTGCCGGATCGACAGCGCCACCAGGCCGCCGACGGCCAGTTCCCAGGCCCGGGTGGGCAGCGAGAAGAACGCCCACGGCGGCGACGTGCGCGTGCACAGCACGGCGGCCGCCAGCGACGCCGCCCCCACCAGTCCGAGGACCGCCGCATACGGCGTCACCCCCGACGCTGCGCCACTTCGACGGATCCGCCCGAGCAGCCACGCGGTGCCGATGATCAGCATCGGCCACACCAGATAGAACTGCTCCTCCACGCCCAGCGACCAGTAGTGCTGGAACGGCGACGGCATGCCGGAAGCCAGGTAGTCGGTGCCCTGCATGGCGAACCGATAGTTGCCGACATACAACGCACTGGCGATGCCGTCGACGAAGACGCTCCGCGCCTCCAACGGCGGAAGGACGACGGCGGCCACGATGGCGGTGATGACGCCGACGGTGGCCGCGGCCGGCAGCAGGCGGCGCGCCCGCGCACCGTAAAAGCGGCCGAGCGCAACGGTATTGGTGGTGCTGGCCTCCCGCCACAGCAGCCCGGTGATGAGAAAGCCGGAGATGACGAAGAAGACGTCGACGCCGACGTAGCCGCCCGTGATGCCCGGGATGCCCGCGTGGTAGAGCACGACCGCGATCACCGCGATGGCCCGCAGCCCTTCGATATCGGGCCGGAATCCCTTGCGGGACGTCCGCCGCTCCACTCGGCGCGGGGCGCTGGGGACTTCTTCCTGCCTGATTGTCATCTGCGTGGGCTAGGTCGCCATCCAGGCCAGCTCGCCGGGCAGTTGTACGCGCCAGTAGACGGTATCGTGCCCGCCCAGGGAGAAGCTGCCTGCCGGCGGAGTCTTCAGTTGGCCGACGAATTGTCTTGTGGCGGGGTAGAAGCGGTCGAAGAGCCCGCAGTCCACCCGCAGTGGAATCGAATTCAGCCCCGACACACCCAGCACGCTGTTCTGCACCCAGTCGTCGGAGCTGTCGAACGCCCCGGGGGTGGTGTCGGCGAACGAGGTGAATAGCGCGGGGCTGATGGCGCAGATGCCGGCGGTGCGCGACGGCCCCAGCTTGGCACCCAGGTGCAGCGCCCCGTATCCGCCCATCGACCACCCCATGAAGCCCACCCGTGAGGTGTCGAAACCCATGGTGGACAGCATCGGTAGCAACTCTTCGAGCACCATCGCGCCGGAGTCCTCGCCGGAAGCCCTTTTGTGCCAATAGGTGTTGCCGCCGTCGACACCGACCACCGCGAACGGCGGCTTGCCCGCCTTGACCAGTCGGGCCAGGCCCTCCGGTACGCCCATGTCGAGCATCTGGTTGGCGTCGCCGTCCATGCCGTGCAGCGCGATCACGGGACGCAGCATCCCGGTTTGGCCGGGCGGCACGGCAATGACGTAGTTGGTCTTGATGCCCCCGCGGGCCGCCGACACGAACGAGCCGGTGAGCTTCGTCGGCACGGTGGTGCCCGCGGTCGGGGGCTCGAACGGGGCGGGACCCTGTGCCGCCGGCGCCGCCTGCGGCTTGATCGGATCCAGCAAGCCGCTCAACGCGAACATGCCGGCGGCTCCCAGGCCGGCACCGGCGCCCATCCGCAGCACCGCCCGGCGGGTGAGGTCAGGCATGATCGCAATAATGCCGCCCTGACCGGGCTTTACCGGCCGAGCCACGCCGAATTGGAAGCATTGCGTGACCTCGTGTGACCTCTCGTTCACAAAGCGGTGACGTCCTACGAAGAGGGGATCGAATCTGCGCGCTCACAACCCTCGCGCGCGCGCCCGAGGTTGCGCAGCATGAAACTTTCGCGCCGAATGGGGAGGATTGTGAATGAGCCTGGCATTTCACTGGTTTCTGCCGACCTACGGCGATTCGCGGAACCTGGTCGCCGGCGGGCACGGCACGCCGATGTCCGGCGACCGGCCCGCGACGCTGCGGTATCTGCACCAGATTTGCGCGGCCGCCGAGGACAACGGGTTCGAGGCGGTGCTCACCCCAACAGGACTGTGGTGTGAGGACGCCTGGTTGACGACGGCGATGCTGATCGAGGGCACCGAGACGCTGAAGTTCCTGGTCGCCTTCCGGCCCGGGCTGCTCAGCCCGACCCTGGCCGCCCAGATGGCCGGCACCTTCCAGCGCCACTCGGGTGGACGGCTGCTGCTCAACGTGGTCACCGGCGGGGAACCACATGAGCAACGGGCCTACGGGGATTTCCTCGACAAGGAGGCGCGGTATGCCCGCACCGCCGAGTTCTTGCATGTGGTGCGGCAACTGTGGGCTTCGAAAGGGCCGGTGAACTTTGCCGGGGACCACATTCGCGTCGAGGGCGCCCAGCTGAACAACCCGCCCGACCCGATACCGGCGGTGTTCTTCGGCGGATCGTCAGGACCCGCCGGACCCGTCGCGGCGAAATACTCCGATGTCTACCTCACCTGGGGTGAGCCGCCGAATGCGGTTGCGCAGAAGCTGGACTGGATGCGGGGGCTGGCGGTGGACGCCGGCCGAATCCTGCGGTATGGCCTGCGGATTCACGTCATCAGCCGGGACACCTCCGCGCAGGCGTGGGCCGAGGCGGACCGACTGTTGGCGGCGGTCGACCCCGCGGACGTCGAGCGGGTGCAGGCCAGCCTGGCGCGCAGCGAGTCCGAGGGCCAGCGCCGCATGCTGGACTTGCACGGCGGGGACAGCTCCCGACTGCTGGTCGGACCCAACCTGTGGGCCGGGGTTGGCCTGGTGCGCGGTGGGGCCGGCACCGCGCTGGTCGGGTCGCACGCGGAGGTGGCCGAACGGTTGGCCGAATACGCCCAACTGGGCATCACCCACTTCATCCTGTCGGGGTATCCGCACCTGGAAGAGGCCTACTGGTTCGGCGAGGGCGTGCTGCCGTTGCTGGAGCGGATGGGTTTGTGGCGACACCCCAACCGTCAGTCGCATCCGGCGCCGGCGACGCCGTTCGCGATAGCCTCCGCGCACTGACCGGTCATGACCGCAACGTTGCCCGACGCCGCGGAGGCGTCGCCGGAAGGGACCCGTCGGCGCCTGCGCGTCGTCGTCGCTGCCAGCCTGCTCGGCACCACCGTCGAGTGGTACGACTTCTTCCTCTACGCCACCGCGGCGGGACTCGTGTTCAACCGGGTCTTCTTCCCCAACGAAAGCTCATTCGTCGGCACGCTGCTGGCCTTCGCGACGTTCGCCGTCGGGTTCATCATGCGCCCGATCGGCGGGCTGGTGTTCGGCCATATCGGGGACCGGATCGGCCGCAAGCGCAGCCTGGCCCTGACGATGCTGATCATGGGCGTCGCCACGGCGCTGATCGGCGTGTTGCCGACCGCCGCGCAGATCGGCGCCTGGGCGCCGGTGCTGTTGTTGACGCTGCGCGTCCTGCAGGGTTTCGCGCTGGGCGGCGAGTGGGCCGGCGCGGTGCTGCTCGCCGTCGAACATAGCCCCCAGAACCGGCGCGGCCGCTTCGGGGCGATCCCACAGATCGGTCTCGCGCTCGGATTGGCCTTGGGCACAGGCGTATTCGCGTATTTACAGATTTCGCTTGGCCCGGCTCGCTTCCTCGCCTACGGCTGGCGCATCGGGTTCCTGCTGAGCCTGGTACTGGTCGTGATCGGCCTGGTGGTGCGGCTCAAGGTGGAAGAAACCCCGGCCTTCCGGGAGTTGGCAGACCTCGAGGCCACCTCCACCGCGCCCATCCGCGAAATCCTCCGCGAACCGCGGGCCAGGCGCAACACCCTGCTGGGACTGTTATCACGCTGGGCCGAGGGTTCGGCATTCAACACGTGGGGCGTCTTCGCGATCAGCTATGCCACCGGCGCGTTGGGTTTCAACAGGGTGTCGGTTCTGGTCGTCGTGACGATCGCTGCGCTGCTGATGGCGGTGCTGCTGCCGGTGTCGGGAGCACTCACCGATCGCCTCGGCCCGCGGCGGGTATACCTGGCAGGCGTGACGTGCTACGGCCTGGCGACCTTCCCCGCATTCGCCTTGTTCGGCAACAAGAATCTCATCTGGTTCGGGTTGGCGATGATCGTGGTGTTCGGGGTGGTGCACGCCTTGTTCTACGGCGCGCAGGGCACGCTGTATTCGGCGCTGTATCCCACCGGCACTCGCTACACCGGTTTGTCGTTCGTCTACCAGTTTTCGGGGATCTACGCCTCGGGGGTCACCCCGATGATCCTCACGGCGCTGATTGCGGCCGCCGGCGGGACGCCGTGGGTGGCGTGCGCGTACCTGGTCGCCACGGCCGCCATCAGCGTGGTGGCCACGGCGCTCATCCGCGATCGCGACCTGCACCTGTGAGCTGACTCGGGACGCACACCTGAAGTGCCGAACCTGCGCCGAGGGCGTTACTTCCGCCGCCTTTCGCGCCCGAGGCGCAGGCTCGGCGCCATGACCGCAGACTCGCCGCTGGACCGCGACTCGGGCGATAATGACCGGCATCACCCGGGAAGGCGAGCGGCATGGCGAGCACTCCTCAACTGCGGCAGGGACTGTCGCAGCGCCAGCTGAGCATGATCGCGATTGGCGGCGTCATCGGCGCCGGGTTGTTCGTCGGGTCCGGCGTGGTGATCAGGAACACCGGGCCCGCCGCGTTCCTCACGTACGCCCTCTGCGGGCTGCTGATCGTCCTGGTGATGCGGATGCTGGGCGAGATGGCCGCCGCCAACCCGTCGACCGGGTCGTTCGCCGACTACGCGGCGCGGGCTTTAGGGGGCTGGGCGGGGTTTTCGGTCGCCTGGCTGTATTGGTACTTCTGGGTCATCGTGGTCGGCTTCGAGGCCGTCGCCGGCGGCAAGGTCCTCAACTACTGGTTCCACGCGCCGCTGTGGCTGCTGTCGCTGTGCCTGATGGTGCTGATGACCGCCACCAATCTGTTCTCGGTGACGTCCTTCGGTGAATTCGAATTCTGGTTCGCCGGAATCAAAGTCGCGACGATCGTGCTCTTCATCGTCGTCGGCACGGTGTTCGTTCTCGTGCCGGGCCACCACCCGGGCTTCGCCAACCTGACCTCGCACGGCGGGTTCTTCCCCAAGGGCGTCGGGGCGGTCTTCGCCGCCATCGTGGTGGTGATCTTCTCCATGGTGGGCGCCGAGATCGTCACCGTCGCCGCCGCCGAAAGTCGCGACCCGGAGCTTGCTGTCCAGCGGGCGACGAGGTCGGTCGTCGCGCGCGTCGGGATCTTCTTCGTCGGCTCGGTCTTCTTGCTCGTCGTCATCCTGCCGTGGAATTCCGTGGAAGTGGGTGCCTCGCCATATGTTGCCGCGCTCAAGCACATCGGGCTGCCCGGCGCGGATCAGGTCATGAATGCCGTCGTGCTCACCGCGGTGCTGTCCTGCCTGAACTCGGGCCTGTACACGGCGTCGCGCATGCTGTTCGTGCTCGCCGACCGACGCGAGGCG
>JARLGR010000111.1 GCA_031292665.1 Mycobacterium sp.
CAGCGCTGGGGTCTGGCCGCCAAAGGCTTTGCCGCCAAGGGCGGTTGGGGCCCGGGACTGCGCGGTGACTATCTGGTCCGGCAGTTCGGGATGGTCCCGGCCGCCTCCGGGCATGTCGGTGTGGCGTTGGCGGCGCAGGCCAACTCGTTTGAGGCCGGCGTCGATGTGCTCAACACGATGGCGGACTGGCTGCTCAACCACCTTCCGGACCTAGCCGAACAGTGACGGCACCATGGCGTCGATCAGGTGCGGCCCCGCCTCGCCGAACCCCCAGCGCAGGGCGTCGGCGAACTCCTCGGCGGTGGTGACGCGACGCGCCGGAACCCCCATCCCCTCGGCAATCTTCACGAAATCCATTGTCGGCCGGGATAAATCGAGCAGATCCAGCGCCTTGGGGCCGGGCGCCGACCCGGCGCCGACGCGCTGCAACTCGACCCGCAAGATGTCGTAGGCGCTGTTGTCGTAGAGTACGGTGGTCACGTTGAGGTCCTCCCGCGCCTGGGTCCATAGCCCCGAGATCGTGTACATCGCCGAGCCGTCGGATTCCAGGCAGAGCACCGGGCGGTCCGGGGCGGCCACCGCGGCGCCCACCGCGGCCGGGATGCCGTAACCGATCGCCCCGCCCGTCAGCGTCAGCCAGTCATGGGCCGGCGCCCCGGCGGTGGCCTGCGGCAGCAACAGGCCGGACGTGTTGGACTCGTCGACGACGATCGCCCCTTCCGGCATCAGCGCACCAATCGCCTGCGCCACCGACGGGGACGTCAGCGCACCCGTCGGCAGCTGTGGGCGCGAGGCCGCCGCCACCGGCGCCTTCGTCCCGGGCGCCACCTCGTCGGCCAGCGCGCCCAGCGCAGCCGCCGCACCGCTGTGCTCGGCGAGCACGTGCACCTCGCAGCCGGCCGGCACCAGGTCGCTGGGCATGCCGGGGTAGGCGAAGAACGACACCGGCGACTTGGCGCCGGCCAGCACCAGATGCTTGGCGCCGTCCAGCTGGGCCGTGGCGGCCTCGGCGAAGTACGCGAGCCGGTCGATGGCGGGAATGCCCGCCCCGCGCTCCAGCCGCGTCGGGAATGTCTCGCACAGCAACCGGGCCCCGCTTGCCTGGGCGATCCGCGTGGCGGCCGTCAGCCCCGGCCCGCGGGTGGCGTCCCCGCCGACCAGAATCACCGTGGGCTCGCCGGATCGCAGAACTTCCCGCACCCCGGGCGCCAGCGTCGGATCGGCACCGGCGGGCTGCGCGGGGGCCGTCGAGGCGGGTTGCCCCCCGTCGGTCCAGGACACGTCGGCGGGCAAAATCAGCGTCGAAATGCACGAGCCGGACCGGCTGGCGGCGATCGCTTCGGCGGCGTCGGCCCCGACAGCGGCGGTGTCGGCCGTTCTGCGCATCCATCCCGAAACGCTGCCGGCCAGGGCGTCGATGTCGGATTCCAAAGGGGCGTCGTACTTTTTGTGATAGGTGGCGTGGTCGCCGACGACTACCACCATCGGCACCCGGGCGCGGCGCGCGTTGTGCAGGTTGGCCAGCCCGTTGCCCAAGCCGGGACCCAGGTGCAGCAGCACCGCGGCCGGCCGATCGGCGATGCGGGCATACCCGTCGGCCGCGCCGGTGGCCACACCTTCGAAGAGCGTCAGCACGCCCCGCATCCGCGGAACGGTGTCCAGTGCGGCCACGAAGTGCATCTCCGACGTGCCCGGGTTGGCGAAGCACACGTCGACGCCGCCGTCGACCAGGGTGTTGATCAGGGCCTGGGCACCGTTCATCTTCTTGCCTCCAGTCTGAAAACGCGTTCGGCGTTGCCGCGCAGGAAGTCATGACGCCCGTCGTCGCTGAGCCCGAGTTCGTCCAGGCCCGTCAGCGCGTGCGCGGGGGCGATCATCGGGTAGTTGGTGCCGAATAGCACTTTGCGTTGTCCGGTACGGGTTTTCATATACCTGACTAGTTCCTCTGGCAGCCGTTTGATGGTGTAGGCCGAGGTGTCGATGTAGACGTTTTCGTGCTTGCGCGTGACGGCGATCATCTCCTCGGTCCACGGGTAGCCGACGTGCCCGCACACGATCACCAGCTCCGGGAAGTCGAGGGCCACCTGGTCGATGTACGGGATCGGGCGTCCGGTCTCCGAGGGCCGCAGCGGGCCGGTATGGCCGACCTGGGTGCAGAACGGAACCCCGGACTCCACACACTCGGCGAACAGCGGGTAATAGCGGCGATCGGTGGGCGGCGCATCCCACAGCCACGGCACCACCCGCAGACCGACGAAGCCTTCGCTGACCCGTCGCCGCAATTCTCGGACCGCTTCCATCGGGCGGTCCAGGTCGACGGTGGCCAGGCCGGCGAACCGGTCCGGATACGAGATAATCCATTGGGCGACTTCGTCATTCGAGATCATATCTTGGCCGGCCGGACCGCGCCACGCGCTGAGCAGGCCCAGGTTCACCCCGGCGGCGTCCATCGACGCAACCGTCATCTCGATCGGGATTTCCGTGTCCGGAACGGACCCGCCGGTCCAGCGCCGCAGCGAGGCCAGCATGTCACTGCGCAGGAACCGCAGAGTCGGATGCTGCATCCACACGTCGATCGTCATCGCCTAAGCCTAGGCGGCCAGCGCAGAGCGGGCGGCGGCGTGTGTCTGGCGGGCGTAGCCGGCGCCGAACAGCACGACATGCGCCAGCAGCGGGTAGAGCTGGTGCAGGCCGACGCGGTTGCGCCAGCCCGGTTTCAAGCACCGCACCCTCTCGTAACCGGCGAGGACGGCGTCGTAGTGCGGGCAGCCGAAAAGCGCCAGCATCGCCAGGTCGGTCTCGCGGTGCCCGGCGTGGGCCGCGGGATCGATCAGCACCACCCCGTCGCGCGTCCACATCACGTTGCCGCTCCACAGATCGCCGTGCAGCCGGGCCGGGGGGTCGTCGTCGTCGAAGTCGCCGGCGCGGCATCGTGTCATGACAGAGTCGATCGCGACGCGGGTGGAAGCATCGAGGTTCGCCGCCGCAAGCTCGGCCATCGGCGCCAGCCGCTCCTCGGCGTAGAACTCGCCCCAGCGCCGGTGCCGCGTCAGCGACATCGGCAGGGGCTGCGATAACGGCCCGAAAAATCCGGGCGAGTCCCACCCGCCGGGACCGGCGCCGAACGCCGGGGCGCCCGCGTCGTGGGTGACGGCGAGTTGGCCGCCAAACGCACATGCCGATTCCGCGCTTGGAGTGACCGAATCCAGCCGCCGCAGCGTCAGGCTCGTCGCGTCAACCGCCAAGATCTGCGCGCTGGGCACGCCGCCGTCGACGCTGGAGAGCCATCGCAACCCCGCGGCTTCC
>JARLGR010000003.1 GCA_031292665.1 Mycobacterium sp.
GCGTTACCTGTCCGACGGTTAACTCTGCACCGCACGGCGTGGTCGAGTGGGAATCCGCCGACCCCGGCGCCGAACGCGACCAGTGCCAGCGAGCGGCAACCGAGCTCGTCGGCCTTTCGCAGAGTGCACCGGGTGGCCCGGGTGATGATCTCGGCCGAGGTCGGGCCGCCAAGCTCCATCGTCGCGGCGTGGATCACGTAGCGCGCCCCAAGCCCGATCGGCGCCTTCTGGGTCGATTCACGTTGCGGTTGCGGACCCCCAGGCTTTCGAGATTGCCGCAGCTAATACACAACTAAGCCGCCGGCGTGCGGGTATTCGCGGCGTTGGTGATCGCGTCGACTTCGATTTTGGTCACGTCGGCCTGCAGTACCTCGACCTAGGTCATCGGCACATTGTCTGGTCGGGGCGGGTGGCAGTCGGCGTCCGGTGCTGGCAAATGTGGCCGCTAGGAGGGATGATCCTGGCGACAGGTGCGAGGAGATTGTTCCTACGGACGATGCGGGCCTGCGCAAAAGAAAGTTGGTAAGGGGATGACGGACGACGCTTTCCCCGGCGGCGGCGAGGACGGTGAACCTGGCCGCGCGAGCGGGGCCCGGGCCCCGGGCGGGACCGGCGGTGCCGGAGGTGCAGGAGGTGCAGGCGGGGCCGGAGGGCGAGGCGGCGGAGCCGGGGGCGCGGGCGGTGCCGGCGGCGACGGCGGTAGAGGGGGCGACGGCGGTCGAGGCGGCGACGGCGGCGCGAGCGGTGCGGGCGGTGCGCCTGGCCCCGGCGGAACCCCAGGCCAACCCGGGCAGCCTGGGCAGCCCGGCCAACCTGGACGGCCCTGCCGCTAAGGCGCGATAGTCATCTGCAACCAACGGGTCGCCCGGAACCTGATACCTGCCGGCCCTACCGCGCTACCGACAACCCGGGACGCAAGTGCCAGTAATCTCATCCCGGTGAGCGCACGCGCAGGCATCGTCGTCACCGGAACCGAAGTCCTCACCGGACGCGTCCAAGACCGAAACGGCCCCTGGATCGCCGATCGCCTCCTCGAGCTGGGCGTCGAACTGGCCCACATCACCATCTGCGGCGACCGCCCGGCCGACATCGAGGCCCAGCTGCGTTTCCTGGCCGACGAGGGGGTGGACCTGATCGTCACCAGCGGCGGGCTGGGACCGACGGCCGACGACATGACCGTCGAGGTGGTGGCGCGCTTCTGTGGCCGGGAACTGGTGCTGGACAAGCAGACTGAGAACAAAATCGCGAACATCCTCAAGAAACTGATGGCGCACTTCGACGAGAAGAACTTCGACGCGGTGCGCGCCGCCAACCGAAAACAGGCGATGATCCCGAAAGGCGCTGAGGTGCTCGACCCGGTGGGCACCGCCCCGGGTGTGGTGGTGCCCGGGAAGCCGACCGTGATCGTGCTTCCGGGACCGCCGCGCGAGCTGCAGCCCATGTGGCATAGGGCGATCGAAACCTCGGCGGCGCAGCAGGCGATCGCGGGCCGAACCATGTACCAGCAGCAGATGATTCGCATGTTCGGCCTGCCCGAGTCGGGGCTGGCCGAGAGCCTGCGTGAAGCCGAGAAGGCCATCCCCGGCTTCACCGACCTCGAGATCACCACCTGCCTGCGGCGCGGCGAGGTAGAAATGGTCACGCGCTACGAACCGCACGCCGCCGACGCCTATGCCCGGCTAAGCCATTTCCTGCGCGAAAAGCATGGGCAGCAGATCTTTTCCGAAGACGGCTCCACCGTCGACGAGCAGGTCGCACGGTTACTGGCCGGCCGCCGGATAGCGACGGCGGAGTCCTGCACCGCGGGGCTATTGGCGGGCCGGCTGACCGACCGCGCCGGCTCGTCCGAGTACGTGATGGGCGGCGTGGTGGCCTATTCCAATGAGGCGAAAGCGAACCTGCTCGGCGTCGACGCGGCCCTGATCGAGAAACACGGCGCGGTGTCCGAGCCCGTGGCCGAAGCCATGGCGGCCGGCGCGCTGCAGCGCTTCGACGCCGACACGGCCGTCGCGATCACCGGGATCGCCGGCCCGGGCGGAGGAACCCCGGAAAAGCCCGTCGGCACAGTGTGTTTCACCGTAGCGCTGGCGGACGGCCGAAAAGACACCCGGACGCTGCGGCTGCCCGGGAACCGGTCGGACATCCGTGAGCGCTCGACGGCGGTGGCCATGCACCTGCTGCGGCGTGTGCTGACCAAACCCGAGTAACACCGAGCCGTATCAGCGAGATTGCCGCCGTGGTGGTGATCGGCATCCAAATCACAGCCACAGCGGCAATCTCGGCGTAGTCATGTAAGACTTGCCCCAAGGGGTTCATCTCGCTTCGGTGGGCAGGAAGGCGCTTTCCGTCGTGCCGAAGCGAATCCCCGTGGCGTCCTTGCCGATCAACGTCAGCACCACGACGGCGATCAGCACCGGCACGATCGTCGCCACCAATGCGAAGGGGTAGCCGTGCGTCTCGGCCAGGTGTTCCTGGATGGGTAAGTTGAACGCCGCCAACAGGTTTCCGAGCTGGTAGGTCACGCCGGGGTAGAGGCCACGGATGGCGTCGGGCGACATCTCGGTCAGATGAGCGGGGATCACACCCCACGCGCCCTGTACGAACAGCTGCATCAGGAACGAACCGAGGCACAGCATCGCCGCGGTGCGCGAGTAGGCGAAAAGCGGCACGATCGGCAGCGCCAGCAGGGCGCAGAAGATGATGGTGTAGCGCCGGCCGAAGCGCTGAGACAGCGTGCCGAAAACCAGCCCCCCGATGATGGCGCCGACGTTGTAGAACACCACGATCAACTTGACGGTCGCGCTGGGCAGGCCGGCGCCATGGTTGGCGGTCGCCGTCAGGAAGGTCGGGTAGACGTCCTGCGTGCCGTGGCTCATCCAGTTGAACGCAGTCATCAACAGCACGAGATAAAAAAACCGGCGAACTATCGCCCCATCGCGCAGCACGTCGCGGATCCTGGTGCTGGTGAGCCGCATCTGGTCTTGCGCGGCCTCCCACACCTCGGATTCCTCCACCCGGTACCGGATGATCAGGCTGACGAGGGCCGGGATGATGCTCAGGCCGAACAACCAGCGCCACGACAGATGCAGCCAGTCCATCACCACCAGCGCAGCCACGCTCGCCAGCAGATACCCGAACGCGTACCCCTCCTGCAGCAGCCCGGAGAAAAACCCGCGTCGCTCCACGGGAACCTTCTCCATCGCCAGCGCCGCGCCCAGTCCCCACTCACCGCCCATGCCGATGCCGTACAGCACCCGCAGGATCACCAGCACGGTGAAGTTCGGCGCGAACGCGCACAGGAAGCCGACGACGGAGTAGAACGTCACGTCGACCATCAGGGGGAGCCGCCGACCGACCCGGTCGGCCCACAGCCCGAACAGCAGCGCGCCGACGGGGCGCATCGCCAGGGTCGCCGTCGTGACGAACGCGACCTCGGCCTTGCTGTGGTGGAACGTCTTCGCGATGTCGGCGTAGACCAGCACCACGATGAAATAGTCGAAGGCGTCCATCGTCCAGCCCAACGACGCCGCGATAAAGGAGTTGCGCTGATCGGTGGTCAACCGTTGTGTGGTCACGTCAGCATCGTGCAGTACCGGGCGCGCCGGCGCGAGAGTAAGTTCCGGACATATGCGGATCATCGACGCCGACGGACACGTCGCCGAGAACCCCTCGCTAGCGACCGAAGCGATGAAGCGCTGGCCGCAATACGTCAAACCCGCCGCCGACGGCAGCCGGTTGACGTTCGAGGGGCGCAACTACCCCGAGGATCGGGGCCCGGGTGCGGGCTGTCCGCCGCAGCACGGGATCAGCAAGGCGCCCGACATCCACTGCCGGTCGACCGAAGGCGTGCTCACGGACGCCGACCGCGATCACATCGACACGATGGTGCTGTATCCCAGCCTCGGGCTGTGCGCGCCCACCCTCGAGGACCCCGAGTTCGCCGCCGGATTCGCCCGCCTCTACAACCAGTGGATCGCCGACTACTGCGCCCCGTCGGGCGGCCGGCTGAAAGGCGTCGCCGTCACACCCATCGAGCACGGCCGGGCGGCCATCGACGTCATGACCGAAGCCAAAGAGCTCGGCCTGGTCGCGACGCTGGTTCCGCCGGCGCTCAAGACCCGGAACCTTGACCACCCCGACCTCGACCCGTTCTACGCGGCCGCCGTCGACCTTGGGATGCCGCTCGGCATTCACGGCGCCCCGGGCGTGCACCTGCCGAAGATCGGCGTCGACCGCTTCACCAATTACATCCAGGTGCACTGCATCAGCTTTCCGTTCGACCAGATGACCGCGATGACCGCGCTCGTCTCCGGCGGGGTCTTCGAGCGGCATCCGCAGTTGCGAGTCGCCTTCCTCGAGGCGGGCGCGGGCTGGGTCCCGTTCTTCATCGATCGGCTGCACGAGCATTACGAGAAGCGGGGGGATTGGGTCGAGCGCGGGTGGCGCCGCGATCCGCACGAGTATCTGGCCGCGGGCAACATCTGGGTGACGTGCGAGCCGGAGGAGCCGATCCTGCCCGGCGTGATCGACGTGCTCGGCGCCGACTTCATCATGTTCGCCAGCGATTACCCGCACTGGGACGGCGAATGGCCGGAAAGCACCAAGCACTTGCGCACCCGCACGGACATCAGCGAGGAGGCCCGCGAAAAAATCGGCGGGCGCAACGCGCAACGCTTCTACGCGTTGACCTGATAGCGATCGCGAGCGCGGGGGACCGGGCGAAGCGGGTCGCTGTCATCAGACCTAGTCCCGGTGGCAGGATCTTCGACATGGGTCCTTTTCTGCTTCGGGCGGCACTGACGGGATTGGCACTGTGGCTGGTCACCCTCTTCGTGCACGGGATTAGCTTCGTGGGCGGCGACACGAAGCTCGAGCGGGCCGGCATCATCTTCGTCGTCGCGGTGGTCTTCGGTTTGGTCAACGCCTTCGTCAAACCCGTTGTCCAGCTCCTGTCCATCCCGCTCTATATCGTGACGCTGGGCCTGTTTCACATCGTCGTCAACGCGCTGATGCTGTGGATCACGGCCTGGATCACCGACCACACCACCCACTGGGGCCTGCAAATCGACCACTTCTGGTGGACGGCGATCTGGGCCGCGATCGTGCTGTCGATCGTGAGCTGGGTGCTCTCACTGGTGGTTGGTAGCGTCAGCCGCCGCACACGCTAGCCAGGCTCCCTGACACCAGGCGCAAGACGTCGCGCGCGCACCCCCAGGACAATGTCACGCCATTGCCGCCGTGGCCGTAGTTGTGGACGCACCGAGCCCGGCCGAGCGGCTGCGCCTCCACGCGCACCGACGGACGGCCGGGCCGCAGTCCGGTGATCGTCTCGATCACCTCGGCGTCACTTAGCCGCGGCTCGATCCGCCGGCATCTCTGCAGGATTCGCTCGCTGATCTCCGGATCCGGGGTGGTGTCCCAGCGGTCGGGGATGCTGATGCCCCCGCAGACCACGCGCTGGGGGTGCGGGAAGTAGCAGACCCATTCCGGGTCGTCATGCATTTCCACGAACAGTTGCCGCAGGCCGGGGTTGCTCAGGACGACGTGCTGCCCGAACAGCGGCCGCACCGTGGCGTCGCCGGTCAGCGCACCCGCGCCCACGCCGGCACAGTTGACCACGATCGGGGCGGCGTCGGCGGCCTCCGCCAGCGACCGCACCGAGCGTGGCTCGACGTCGCAGCCGGCCACATTCAGCCGCCGCGTCAGGTAGTCGAGGTAGTGCGGCATGTCGATCATGGGCAAGGTGGAGCGGAGCCCCACTTCGAAGCCATCGGGCAGGTCGGCGGGGTCGGCGGGGCGCAGGTAGGGGATCAGCCCGGCCCAGGTCTCAGCGGCCGACATCGCCCCGGCCGCGTTCGAGTCCCCGACGGTCAACGCCGGCGCCAAGCGCACCCCGCTGTCGGGGTCGACGGCCAGTTCGCGGAAAACGTGCAGTGAGTGTTCGCTCCACTCGAGCGTCCGAGTCGACCCCGGACGCGGGGGCGCCCATACCGCACCGGCCACCGCCGAGGTCGTCTGCTGCGGCAATGCGGCGGCCCACACCCGCACCGGCCAGCCCGCTTCGGCCAGGCACACCGCCGACGTCAAGCCGCTGACGCCGGCACCGATCACCACAACGTGTTGCGCGCTGGCCACGGCGTCAGCGCATCAGGAATGGGGGGCTTGCTGTCCGTTCCCACCCAGCAGGCCATTGAGAATGCCCAGGGTGCCTTGCACGCCTGGCGGCGGTGCAGTAGGAGGTGGGCTCGCGTCGGGAGTCAGCTGCCAGGGCTGGCATCCCGATGTCTTGAACGCTTTGTCCGTCGGCTCGATCTGCACGACCTGCGACTTCTTGCTCAAGGAGTTGTCGATGAGGGCGCCGTCGGGGTTACCCGTCCGCTTCCAGTAGCACGTGCCGGTGCCGACTGGTCCCGCCGTGGTATAGATGCCTGGCGCGATGTCGGTCCCGACCGCGTAGATGCCGTCTTTGTCCATGACCGCCTTGGGCGCACCCGGCGACGGCGACGCTGCGGGCGCCGGTGAAGCCGATGGTGAATCGGACGGTGACGCCGCCGGTGCCGGCGAGGCCGCCGGCGACGGAGAGGCCGTCGGTGACGGTGACGGCGTCGGCTCCGGATCCGCGCCGGCAACACCCGCCGACGCGGCCCAGCCCGCGACAATCAGCCCCGCGACGGCAAGCCGTGCGGCGACGGATGCTGGCGTGGACCACATAGCACCCCAGCGTACCGGCCTGAGCAGCCCCGGTGCACATTCCGGTAAACCTGGTGCGAAGGCGTCAGGGGCTGCTCATCGGATATTCCGGGCGAATGCTCTGGCTGGCAGGGGAAGGAACCTTTAGGTCAGTCGCCGCACCCTGCCGGCATACCTCAGCGCGTGCTCATACGTCGCGAGGTTGTCGCGCGAGATTTTTGCGTGCACCGGGCGTTCGAGGAAGAACCGCAGCAGCGGATTGTAGGCGTGGTAAGTCTCGTGGAAGGTGAGTACGGTCGTCCCGTCGGGCTGCTCTTCGAGTTCGTGGTAGCCCTCGGCGCGGGACCACAGCGGCGCCCCGACCGCCACGTACCGCGACAGCTTGTTGATCTCGGCTTCGGTCACCGTCTCCCATGACCGGGCCCTGCCCCCAGAGAGCAGGTACCTGGGCACTTTGTAAACGCAGGTGCGTACCAGGCCCTCACCCGCTTCGTCACCCTCGTTCAGGATCTCCATGCTGCCCGTGGGGTACGTGAGGACCCGCGGCCGTGGTGCATTCGGCGGCGCCGGCGGATGAAGCACCCGCCACACTTTCCTCGGCGGCGCATCGACATGGAATCGCACGGTGTAGGACTGCATCAGCCTTCGCCCCAGCTGTCCCAGAACGTGACGGTCTCCGCGGGCGGCCGCGCGGCCGGACGGAAGTCGGTGCCGATCGTGTAAGCCACCGGGAACAGCGCGGCCTGGGTGACCGTCGGTGGGATGCCGAGCAGCTCGGCCACCTCGCGTTCCTGAGCCAGATGCATTGTCGTCCAGACCGATCCCAGCCCGCGCGACCGCAGGGCGAGCAGGAAGCTCCACCCGGCGGGGATGATCGATGCCCACGCCGACGCTGCCACCAGCAGGTTGCTGCCGTCGAAGCGACGCTGCAGGCAGGGAATGACGTGCACGGGAACGCGGGCCAACGTCTCGGTCAAGCCCAATGCGCCCTCGTAGACGCGCCGGGTCTGCGGGTCCGAGGCGCCTTCGGCGGCCTGCGCCAGGTATTGGGCGCCGATGCTGCGGTAGATGTCGGCGATGGCGGCGCGCTTGCCGGCGTCGGTGACGACCAGCCAGCGCCAGTCCTGCGCGTTGCTGGCCGTCGGCGCCTGCATCGCCAACCCGATGCACTCGAGGATCACGTCGCGACCGACCGGCCGGTCGAGGTCAAGGCGTTTGCGCACCGCCCGCGTCGTGGTCAGCAATTCGTCGACCGAAGCGATATCCATGCCGTCCTCCCGCCGCCTGCTCACAAATCGATTGCGCAGGACTGATCCACACCCAGCACCGTCAGGGAACGCCCAAGGCCGAGAAAGACGGCGACGCACAGCGTCAGATCCAGGATCTCCTCGTCGGAGAACAGCTGCCGCAGCCGCTCGAAGAAAGCGTCGTCCATCGACTCGTGGTCGGTCGCGAACCGTTCGGCGTACTCGATGGCCAGCCGCTGGCGCGGCGTGTATCCGGGGTAGCTGGCGTATGCGGCGACGTTCTCGTAAAGCTCAGAGGGCACCCCGGCATCCAGTACCGACTGGGCACGAAATCCCGAACATGCGGCGCAGTCGTTGATCTGGGCGATTCGCATCCTGGCCAGCTCCCGCTCGTCCGGCGGCAGGATGCTTTGCTGGTAAGCGCCGCGGATCATCCGCTCGACCATGCCACCAAGCTGCGGCCGTAGCGTCCAGATCATGGCGGCTTCGCCGCCGGGGCCGTCCGGCACGTCGAGTCGGGCCATCCGTGAACTCCTGCCCGGAGAAGACCATTACCGAGTCGAGGTAACCAGACGTCGAACTCCGTTGTCTAGGCCGACCGCCGCGCTTCAGTCTGCAGATGTGCAACGCGATTGAAATCGGGAAACAGTCGGCGTTACTGTGCCTGGGACATAGGGCGTTCATGGCGGGGCGCCCCAAATAGGAGGTCTCGGCGTGCTGTTCATGCACGAGGTGCACAAGGTGCGCGGGCGCCACGAAGACGAGTTCGAGGCCGCATTCCGACACGGCTGGATGCCCACGCTCGCCGAGGGCGACGAGGCGCGGTTGTTGTGGTACACGAACCAGGCGCACGGCAGCGGCCCCGCCTACACCGTGATCACCGTTACCGCGGTGCGCGACGGAGCGGCGTGGGAACGCCTGACCGCACGGGCCCAAAAGGGCGACCTCCAGGAGTGGATGCGGGGGGTGGAGGCGCTCCGCCACGGGGTCAACGCCAAACTGCTGGTACCGCTCCCGTGGTCGCCACCGCTGGATCTGGATTTCGATGAGGTGCCGGTCGACGGCCGAGAGCACGACATGAGCCTCTACATGGAAGACACCATGTGGCCCTACGAGGACAAGTTCGAGGAATACATCGTCAGGTGCGGCGAGGTGTACGCCAGGAGCCTCGAGCAACCATCGTCGATGCTGTCGATGCACGCCGCATTCCAGCCCGCGCTGGGCAGTCACGTACGCCGTGAGGTGATTCTGATGCAGCGCATCAGCAAGCCGGAGGCGCTGCTCGACCTGCTGCGGACCCATATCCCGGCCGAGTACCGGGCCCCAGGCACCTGGATATACGACGCCCTGGACTTGCGCGATCAATGGACCAGCCGGCTGCTGCGCACGTCGGTCTGGTCACCCCTGTACTGAGCTCCGCGCGCGGTTTAGAATCCGCGTGGCCTCGCTGACCATGTCGGCGACGATGTCTGCGGCCGGACGGACTTCCCGAACGCGTCCCACGCCCTCGCCGACGAGGATCGCTGCCGTGCAGCAGGGGAAGGTCGACGTCGCCGTGGTGCGTGGGCACGTCACGTCCAAAGCCGTACGGGTAGTGCACTTGTTCAATGAGTCACGAGTGGCCGTCTGTTCCGTCCACTCACCTCTGGCGGAGAGATCGGAGTTGGACTGGGCCGAGGTGCCGCGGTGGCCGTTGGTCGTCAACACCGCCAGCTGCACCACCGGACCGTGGTCGTGGCCCGCGGGCGCGGGACCCGAAACGGTTGTCGAGACGACGAATTTCGACGAGTGGATCGAATCCGTCGCCGCCGATCGCGGTATCGGGGTGATCCCCGACGTCGCCGTCAGGCGCAACATTCACCCGGGCGTGCGCTTCCTCGCGCTGCGTGGCGAACCGGACAGCCCAGTCGCCCTGGCATTCCTCCCGCGGCCTCGCAACGCCGTGCTGCGTCGCTTCGTCGAAGCGGCCGTGACCAGCGCGCAAGTCATCTGACGGCGCATTGACCGTGCGCTGATGGCGAAGTTCCTCGGCGCGTCGCCACCGTCAGCGCACGCTCGACGGCTGGGCGCATGGCGACGTCAGGCCAGGCCCGCCAACCCCGAGCGGACCAGGTTCAGGCTCGCGGCCACCAGTTCGCCGAGATCGCCGGTGCAGCCGCCGCGGCCCCAATTCTCCACCGCCACAACAAGGGCGGCGGCCAGCGCGGAGCCGGCAACCTCGGCGGCGAGGTCGATGTTCGCCACGTCGGGGTTGCGGTTCCTGACGAAGTCGGTGAGCACCCGCGCGAACGACGCCTGCACCACCCGCAGATGGCTTGCGATGCGGTCCGCGCTGATCAACTCGGCGCGCGCGGTTGCGGCCTGTCGCACGACTTCCAGGTCGTGGGGGAAGGCGGCGACGCTGGCGAGCACGGCATCGAAGAGCGACTCCGACGGCGGGCGCTGCGCGAGCGCCTCGGCGAGCCATTCCAGCTGCGTCTCGTAGTCCTGGAAGAGCACCGCCTCCTTGGTCGGGAAGTGCCGGAAGAAGGTGCGTTCCGTGACGCCGGCCTCGCGGGCCAGCTCCGTCACGGTGACGTTCGCAAAGCCTTTGCGCGCAAAGCACTTCAGGGCCGCTTGGCGCAGCGCCTCATGCGTCGAGCGTCGGCGCAATTCGTGGCGGTTGGTCGGCTTGCGAACGGGCACGGTCATCTCCCGCCGATCGTAACGAAGCACTATCGGCACCTTCCCATCATGTCAGTACTGACATATGGTTGCACCACCGATCCGAGGGAGGAGACGGGATGACGGACTACGACGCGATCGTCGTGGGCGCCGGGCACAACGGGCTGACCGCTGCGGCGATCCTGCAACGCGCGGGACTGCGCACCGTGTGCCTGGAGTCCAACACCTACGCCGGCGGCATGGCGGCAACGGTCGAATTGATCGACGGTTTCCGCTACGAGATCGCGGGGTCGGTGCAGTTCCCGACCGCCAGCGCCATCACGAAGGACCTCGGACTCGACACACTGCCCACGGTGGAACCGGAGGTGATGTCGACCAACATCGGGGAGCACGGTGAAGAACCGATGGTCTTCTACCGCGACCCCATGCAGCTGATGACCCACCTCAGCGAACAGCACGGCATCGAAGCCGTGACCGGGATGGCCGAACTGATCGTCTGGAGCCAGGGACCAGCGCGGGCGCTGGGGCGCTTCGACGTTCGTAAGCCACCCAAGACCCTCGACGAGATGTACGCCTGCGCAACCAATGAGGCCGAACGCCGCGCCATTCACGAGATGCTGTTCGGGTCGGCGATGGATGTGATCGACCGCTTCCTGCCCGACAAGAAGAAGCATGCGGTCATGCGCGGGATGCTCGCGTTCCTGGCGGTCAACTCGACCTACCGCGGACCCTACACACCGGGCAGCGCCACCTGCTTGGCGTTTGCTCTCGCCGTGCCCGAGGAGGGCTCCGCGATGATGACCAAACTCAAAGGCGGCATCGGCGCGCTCACCGACCACCTGCGCGGGCTCTTCGTCTCGCATGGCGGCGAGCTGCGATTCCGCACCAAAGTCGAGGAAATCCTCGTCGAGCGCGGTGCGGTGAAGGGTGTGCGACTACGCGACGGGTCGACGCTCAGCGCGCCGATCGTGGTATCCAACCTGGCACCGGACGTCACGCTCACCGAGATGGTCGCGGGGGAAAACGTTCCCGCGGAACTGGCCTCGCGCCTGTCCGGTCGCGACCACCGCGCTTCGTTCGTGCAGATGCACTTCGCCCTCGACGGGCTGCCCGAATTCGCGCCGCCTTACGAATTGTTGAACGAGGCGGGCATGCAGCAGTCGGTCGGCATCTTCGGCTCCCCGGAAGAGCAACAACTGCAATGGGAGACCTGCCGGCGGGGCATCGTTCCCGACAACCCGTCGATGGGTATGCAGATCCCCTCCGTGCACGATCCCACCCTCGCGCCGCCGGGCAAACACGCCGCGAGCGCGTATGCCTACGCGTTCCCCGTCGAAAACAGCCGCGACCAGCACGGGCATCTGAAAAATGAGATGGCGGAGCGTGTTATCGACAAGATCACGCGGTTCGCGCCCAACTTCAAGGACATCGTGATCCGGCACATCACGTTCGCGCCGTACCACATGAACACCATGTTCGGCGCACCCGCCGGCGACTTCTGCCACGGCTTGCTGCATCCGGACCTGATGGGCCCAAATCGCCCCGGTCCCAAAGGTTTCCTGGACCTTCCGATTCCGATCGGTGGCCTCTACCTCGGCGGCGCGGGGTGCCATGGCGGCCCGGGCATTACCTTCATTCCCGGCTATAACGCCGCCTATCAGGCGCTCGACGACAAGGCCTGACCCGTCAGTCGCCGAACGTCCCGGTGAACTGGGCCTGTCCCGCCGTGGCGCGCGCGATCGCCTGCGCCGCTTGGGGTCCGGCAAGTCCCGGTGGCAGCTGGAACGTGGCCGGCAGCTGGTAGAGGGTGAACCGGTAATGATGTACCCCAGAGGCGGCGGGCGGGCAGGGTCCGCTGTAGCCGGCCTGGCCCGCCGAGTTCGGCAGGCTGCTCGCCCCGGCGGGGGTCTGGCCGTCCGCGGTGCTGCCGGGGCCGGGCGGGATTCCCACCACGATCCAGTGGACGTAGGGGCCGCGGGGGGCGTCCGGGTCGTCGACGACCAGTGCCGCGCCCAGGGGCGCCGACCACGTCAGCGGCGGCGCGATGTTGGCGCCCTTGCAGGTGTACTGCGCGGGGATCGGCGCACCGTCGCCGAACGCGGGGCTGCTGATCGTCAGCGGGCCGTCGCCCGGCGCCTGCGCGATGGTCCGACCGAGCGTCGTCACTTTGGGTGTGAGCGGTGCCGTCATTCGGCTGCCGCCGTTGCCGCCGCAGCCGGATACCAGCGCCAGGGCGAGCGCCGCGACGGCGACCCTGGTTCGCTGACGGGTCGGCTGGCGTGTGCGTGCCACCGTGAATTCCATAGGGAGAGTGTCGCCGAAGTTGGGGCGAGATGAAAGACGTTTCCCGCGCCCGCTAGCCCGCCGCCTTTTTCACTTCCAGCACGCGTTTGCGCAAGCCCTTGGTCGCCGTGTCCATCAGACTCCTGGCGCCCCGCCTGACCAGAAATCCGGGGACCGGCATCACGAGATCGACGGTGAGGTCGAAACGGACGCGAGTGGAATCGCCGTCCGGGGTCAGGGTGTACCGACCTTCCTGCGCGCGCTGCTGGTTGCCGCTTTCCAGCGTCCAGCTCACACCGTCGTCGTGGACCGTGTAACAGAGCACCTGCTCCTCGCTGAAGCCGATGAGTTTGACCACCTGCCGGGATTTGCTGGGCCGGCCCTGGTCGTCCCGCTCGAGGATGTCGACCGTGTGGTGCACCGAGGACCACTCGGGCAACGACTCTAGGTCGAACAGCACGTCCATGACCTCGGCGGGTGCCGCCTCGATGACGACTTCGCGGGACTCGGTGACAGCCATGGAAGGAAACATAGCCGTTGCGACGGCGAGCGAAACGATGTGACTGCCAGTCGGCTTACGGCACCAGCACGACCTTGCCGATGTTTTCCCGCGCGGCCAGGATCCGGTGCGCCTCGGGCGCTTCGGCGAACGGCACCGCCGCATGAACGACGGGGGAGATGGTCCCGTCGCGCAGGGCGTCGGTCAGCGGCGCGATCCATGGCCGGAGCGTGCCCCGGTCGTCCCACAGCCGGAGCATGTTGATTCCGATCACGGCCTTCGAGTCCGAGAGTTGGTCGATCAGGTTGAAGCCGCGCAGCATCGCCAACGCGTGCGGCGCCGCCGTGCGCAGCGACCGCTTCTCGCCCTGCTGCAGATTCGAAATCCCGTACGCCACAAGCCTTCCGCCGGGCCGGAGCAGGCCGTAGGACCGGCGCAGCGACGTGCCGCCGAGCGCGTCGAGCACCATGTCGTAGGGGCCCAGCCCCTTCCACCATCCGTCGCGCCGGTAGTCGATGGCGCGGTCCACGCCCAGCTCCGCCAGTTTCGGGTGCTTGCCGGGCGACGCGGTGCCGTGCACCTCGGCGCCGGCGGCTTTGGCGAACTGGATAGCCGCGATCCCCACGCCACCGGCCGCGGCGTGCACCAGCACCCGCTCGCCGGCGCGCAGCGATCCGTAGCCGTGCAGCGCGGCCCACGCGGTCGCGTAGTTGACGGGGACCGCGGCGCCCTGTTCGAAGCTCAGGGCGTCCGGGAGCGGCACGGAATCGGCGGCCGCGACGTTCACGATCTCCGCGTAGCCGCCGAATCGCGTGCCGGCCAGCACTCGTTCGCCGACCCGCGTCGGATCGACGCCGGCGCCGACGGCCGCCACGGTCCCCGCGACTTCGTAGCCCACCACCGCCGGCGGTTTCGGCGCGTCAGGGTACAGGCCGACGCGGGCCATGTGATCGGCGAAGTTCACCCCCGCGGCGTGGACGGTGACCTGCAGTTGCCCCGGACCCGGCGGCGGCGGGTCCGGCCGCTGCTGGACCCGCAAGACCGACGGGTCGCCGTGCTTGGTGATGACGACTGCGCGCACCCGCCGATGGTCGCACAGCCGGAAAGGCGGCTAGCTTTCACGTTGTGCATTTCGCGTGGGAACGGCTGGCCGAGCGCGTGCATCGCTGTCGCCTGCCGTTCTGCGACGTCACGGTCGGGCTGGTGTGGGGGCCTGCCGGGGCGCTGGTCGTCGACACCGGCACGACGCTCGTCGAAGCGGCCGCGATCGACACCGACGTCCGCCGGATCGCGGGACGCGCAGTCACGCAAGTTGTGCTGACGCACAAGCACTTCGACCATGTCCTGGGTTCGTCGGTGTTCGCCGACGCCGACGTGTACTCCGCACCGGAGGTCGTCGAATACCTGTCGTCGGGGACCGACCAGCTTCGCGCCGACGCCCTGAGCTACGGCGCGGACGCCGCGGAGGTCGACCGCGCGATCGCGGCCTTGCGCCCTCCGCGGCACGGCACCTACGACGCCGTCGTCGACCTGGGCGACCGCGCCGTCACGATCGCCCACCCGGGACGTGGCCACACCTCGTCGGACTTAGTGGTGGTGGCGCCCGCGGTAGGGGGTGACGGCCGGGTCGTGGTGTTCACCGGTGACCTCGTCGAGGAGTCCGCCGGCCCGGCGATCGACGCCGACTCCGACGTGGCGGCCTGGCCGGCGACGCTTGATCGGGTGCTGGCAATCGGCGGACCCGACGGCGTCTATGTGCCGGGCCACGGGAACGTCGTCGACGCGGCGTTCGTCCGTCGGCAACGGGATTGGTTGCGGGAGCGAGCCAAAGGCAAGGGCTGAGCCCACTCGAGTACGGTCTGGCAACGGTTTCGGCTCGGGTCTTTTGACCCCTGATTGAACCGTCGTCGGCGGGGATAGACTCACGATCAGCGGAATCGTGGTGAAGAGGAGCGTAAGCCAATGGCCATCATCGACACGGACACCGAGGTCCGGACCTCGTTCGAAGACGACGTCGCTGCCACGAAGCGGTACTTCAACGGGTCACGGTTCGGCGGCATCACCCGCCTCTACACGGCCCGCCAGGTGGTAGAGCAACGCGGCACCATCCCCACCGACTACACCGTGGCGCGCGACGCGGCGGCCGCGTTCTACGAGCGGCTGCGCGAGCTGTTCGCGGCGAAGAAGAGCATCACGACCTTCGGCCCGTACTCGCCCGGGCAGGCCGTCAGCATGAAGCGGATGGGCATCGAGGGCATCTACCTCGGCGGTTGGGCGACCTCGGCGAAGGGCTCCACCACCGAGGACCCTGGCCCCGACCTCGCCAGCTACCCGCTCAGCCAGGTGCCCGACGACGCCGCGGTGCTGGTGCGCGCCCTGCTCACCGCCGACCGCAACCAGCATTACCAGCGCCTGCACATGAGCGAACAGCAACGCGCCACCACCCCGGCGTATGACTACCGGCCGTTCATCATCGCCGACGCCGACACCGGGCACGGCGGTGACCCGCACGTGCGCAACCTGGTCCGCCGCTTCGTCGAGGTAGGTGTGCCCGGATATCACATCGAGGATCAGCGCCCGGGCACCAAGAAGTGCGGTCATCAGGGCGGCAAGGTTCTGGTGCCTTCCGACGAACAGATCAAGCGCCTCAACGCCGCCCGGTTCCAGCTGGACGTCATGCGGGTGCCCGGCATCATCGTCGCGCGCACCGACGCCGAGGCGGCCAACCTCATCGACAGCCGGGGCGACGAGCGCGACCAGCCGTTCCTCCTCGGCGTCACCAACCTCAACATTCCTTCCTACAAGGCCTGCTTCCTGGCGCTGGTTCGGCGCTTCTACGAGTTGGGCGTCAAGGAACTCAACGGTCACCTCCTCTACGCGCTGTCCGATGCGGAGTACGCCGCCGCCGCCGCGTGGCTTGAGCGCCAGGGCATCCAGGGCGTCATCTCTGACGCCGTCAATACCTGGCGGGAGAACGGGAAGCAATCCATCGACGACCTCTTCGACCAGGTCGAGTCGCGGTTCGTGGCCGCCTGGGAAGACGACGCCGGGCTGATGACCTACGGCGAGGCCGTTGCCGAGATGCTCGCATTCGGCGAGAGCGAGGATGAGCCGGTCGGCATGAGCCCCGAGGAATGGCGACGGTTCGCCGGGCGTGCTTCTCTGTACGACGCCCGCGAGAAGGCGAAGGAATCGGGCGTCAATCCCGGGTGGGACTGCGAGCTGGCGAAGACGCCGGAAGGCTACTACCAGATCCGCGGCGGCATTCCCTACGCGATCGCCAAGTCGCTCGCCGCGGCGCCGTTCGCCGACATCCTCTGGATGGAGACCAAGACCGCGGATCTTGCCGACGCCCGGCAGTTCGCCGAGGCCATCCACGCCCAGTTCCCCGACCAGATGCTGGCCTACAACCTCTCGCCGTCGTTCAACTGGGACACCACCGGCATGACCGACGAGGAGATGCGGCGCTTCCCCGAGGAACTCGGCAAGATGGGCTTCGTCTTCAACTTCATCACCTACGGCGGACACCAGATCGACGGTGTGGCCGCCGAGGAGTTCGCCACGGCCCTGCGGCAGGACGGCATGCTGGCGCTGGCCCGCTTGCAGCGCAAGATGCGACTCGTCGAGTCTCCCTACCGGACACCGCAAACCCTGGTGGGTGGCCCACGCAGCGACGCCGCACTGGCCGCCTCCTCGGGACGCACGGCCACCACCAAAGCGATGGGCAAGGGTTCGACACAGCAACAGCACCTCGTACAGACCGAGGTGCCGAAGAAGCTGCTGGAGGAGTGGCTGACACTGTGGAGCGAGCACTACCACCTCGATGAGAAGCTGCGCGTGCAGTTGCGGCCCCGCCGAGCCGGCTCGGACGTGCTCGTCCTCGGGATCTACGGCAAGGGCGGCGAGCAGCTGGCCAACGTCCTCTTCGACCCCATCCTGGACCGCCACGGCCGCAGCATCCTCACGGTGCGCGACCAGAACACGTTCGCCGAGAAGCTGCGCCAAAAGCGGCTGATGACCTTGATCCACCTGTGGCTCGTTCACCGCTTCAAGGCCGACGCGGTGTACTACGTCACCCCCACCGAGGACAACCTGTATCAGACCTCCAAGATGAAGTCGCACGGCATCTTCAGCGAGGTCAATCAGGAGGTGGGCGAGATCATCGTCGCCGAGGTGAACCACCCCCGCATCGACGAGCTGCTCAAGCCCGACCGCGTTGCCCTGCGGAAGCTGATCACCAAGGAGGACTAGAGCCGTCCTGGCCGAATAAGTTTCGTTCTCGCGCACGAATTTGCCGACGACGGCGTCAGCTCATACCCGGTCCCGACCGCTGAGACAACCGCATTGCGCGCCGCCCCACTGGCACCGACTGCCCAGTGATCGCCTTCGACCTCCGTTTGTAACGGGGTGCGGGAGGGTACGGGCAGGTTGACCGCACGGAAGTGGAGATTGGGGAGCGCGATGAGATCTGGGGTCAGGACGACGTTCGCACTGTTCGGCGGCGCAGCAATGCTCGTCCTAACCGTCGGATGCGGCGGCGGCAATAGCAACAAGGCGCCCAGCAGCACGACAACGACGACTACGACTCCTTCGTCCAGCGTGGCGCCGTCCACGGCACCGGGTGGCGGCGGTGGCACCCCCGGCGGTCCCAACGGTGGCGGCGGACCGGGCGGCGGGGGCGGCAGCGTCCCGGGCGGCCC
>JARLGR010000112.1 GCA_031292665.1 Mycobacterium sp.
ACCGGTCGCGTAAGGAGCCCGAGATGACCAACGATGTCGCCATCATCGGCGTCGGCCTGCATCCGTTCGGCAGGTTCGAGAAGACCGCGATGCAGATGGGGGCCGAAGCCATCCAAACGGCGCTGCAGGACGCCGGCGTGGGGTGGAAGGACATCCAATTCGGGTTCGGCGGCAGCCACGAGGTGTCCAACCCCGACGCGGTAACTCGCTTGGTCGGCCTGACCGGTATCACTTTCACCAACGTGTTCAATGCGTGCGCCACCGCGGCCAGCGCCATTCAGCAGACCGCCGACACCATTCGGTTGGGCAAGTACGACATCGGCATTGCCATCGGCTTGGACAAACACCCGCGCGGCGCGTTCACCGACGACCCCGCCAAATTGGCGCTGCCGCAGTGGTATGCCCAGAACGGGCAGTTCGTCACCACCAAGTTCTTCGGCATGAAGGCCAACAAGTACCTGCACGACCACAACATCTCCCAGGCCACGCTGGCCAAGGTCGCCGCCAAGAACTACCGCAACGGCGCGCTGAATCCGAACGCGTTCCGCCGCAAGGCCCTTTCGGAGGACGAGATCCTCAACTCGGCCGTGCTGAACTACCCACTGACGCAGTACATGTTCTGCGCGCCCGACGAGGGCGCGGCCGCGGTGATCATGTGCCGCGCCGACATGGCGCACAAGTTCACCGACAAGCCGGTGTACGTGCGGGCCTGCGAGATTCGGACCCGACGCTACGGCGCGTACGAGGTGCACGCCACCTCGGCCCCGCTGGACGAGGACGCCTCGCCGACGGTGTACGCGGCCAAGGCCGCGTACGAGGCCGCCGGCATCGGACCCGAAGACATCGACGTCGCGCAGTTGCAGGACACCGACGCCGGCAACGAGGTGATCCACATGGCCGAGACGGGCCTGTGCGCCGACGGCGAACAGGAGAAGCTGCTGGCCGACGGCGCCACCGAGATCCATGGCCCGATGCCGGTCAACACCGACGGCGGACTGATCGCCAACGGCGAACCGATCGGCGCCTCGGGGCTGCGGCAGATGCACGAGCTGGTGCGCCAGCTGCGCGGCGAGGCCGGCGAGCGTCAGGTACCCGGCAACCCGCGCGTCGGCCTGGCGCAGGTGTACGGCGCGCCGGGCACGGCCTCGGCGACCATCTTGTCGCTCTAGCGCGAGGTGGGGGCACGCCCCCAGAGGGGGTATCCCCACCCGCTCGCGGGGGAACGCAAAAGCCCCCGCACGCTCGGCGTGTCGGGGGCTTTTGCGTCTGCTCGCCCTAAATGGCCGGTCCCAGCAGGTCATCAGCGTCGCGGATGATGTAGCCGTAGCCCTGCTCGGCGAGGAAGCGCTGCCGGTGCGCGGCATACTCGGCGTCCAGGCTGTCGCGCGCCACCACCGAATAGAAGATGGCGCCGCCGCCGTCGGCCTTGGGCCGCAGCAGCCGGCCCAGCCGCTGCGCCTCCTCCTGACGTGACCCGAATGTGCCCGAAACCTGCACCGCAACAGAGGCTTCCGGCAAATCGATGGAGAAGTTGGCGACCTTGGACACCACCAACGTGGACACCTCACCGCGGCGGAAGGCGTCGAACAGTGCTTCGCGTTCCCGGGTCCGCGTCGAGCCTTGGATCACCGGAGCGTTCAGCTCCGCGCCGAGCTCGTCGAGCTGGTCGAGGTAGGCGCCGATCACCAGCGTCTGCTCGCCGGGGTGCCGGCTCAACACCGACTTGACCACGGCGATCTTCGAATGCGCCGTCGAGCAAACCCGGTAGCGCTCTTCGGGTTCGGCGGTGGCGTAGATCATCCGTTCGCTGTCGGTCATGGTGACCCGCACCTCGACACACTCCGCCGGCGCGATCCAGCCCTGCGCCTCGATGTCCTTCCACGGCGCGTCGTAGCGCTTCGGGCCGATCAGGGAGAACACGTCACCCTCGCGGCCGTCTTCGCGAACCAGCGTGGCGGTCAGGCCCAGCCGTCGCTTGGATTGCAGGTCCGCGGTCATCCGGAACACCGGCGCCGGCAACAGATGCACCTCGTCATAGATGATCAGACCCCAGTCGCGGCTGTCGAAGAGCTCCAGATGCCGGTACTCGCCCTTACTGCGGCGCGTGATCATCTGGTACGTCGAGATGGTCACCGGGCGGATCTCCTTGCGTTCCCCGGAGTATTCCCCGATCTCGTCTTCGGTCAGCGACGTGCGCGCGACCAGCTCACGTTTCCATTGCCGGGCGGCGACGATGTTGGTGACCAGGATCAGGGTCGTCGCGCTCGCCCTGGCCATCGCGGCGGCGCCGACGAGCGTCTTGCCGGCACCGCACGGGAGGACCACCACCCCCGAGCCGCCGGCCCAGAAGGAGTCCGTGGCCATCTCCTGGTAATCGCGCAGTTGCCAGCCGTCCTGCCGCAGGCTGATCGCGTGCGCCTCCCCGTCGACGTAGCCGGCGAGATCCTCGGCGGGCCAACCGACCTTGAGCAGCATCTGCTTGACCCGGCCGCGCTCGCTGGGGTGGACGACGACCGTGTCCTGGTCGAGCCGGGCGCCGAGCATGGGCGCGATCTTCTTGTTGCGCAGCACCTCCTCGAGCACCGCGCGGTCCAGGCTGACCAGGGTGAGGCCGTGCGCCGGGTGCTTGACCAGCTGCAGCCGCCCGTAGCGGGCCATGGTGTCGACGATGTCCACCAGCAGCGGCTGCGGCACCGCGTACCGCGAGTGGCTGACCAGCGCGTCCACCACCTGTTCGGCGTCGTGGCCGGCCGCGCGCGCGTTCCACAGCGCCAGCGGCGTGATGCGGTAGGTGTGCACGTGTTCGGGTGCGCGTTCGAGCTCGGCGAACGGCGCGATGGCGGCGCGCGCCGCACCGGCCTGCTCGTGGTCAACTTCGAGCAGCACCGTCTTATCGGACTGCACAATCAACGGTCCGTCAGTCAATGGCGCCGCTCCTTTTCATCAGTTCGTCCCCCGCAAGCGGGCGGTGCCCCGCTGCATCGTCGCCGGCGCGGGTCATACCGTCCATTATCGGCCGTCGGCCGACACCACCGACGTGATGCGGTGGATGGCGAAGTCGCGCAGCCGTCCGGACGCCGAGTCGAAGGCCACAAGCTGGCCGCCGCGAACGGTGATCGGTGCCACCACCCGCTGGGTGGCCACACCGGCCGCGTCGAGGTAGCCGATCACCAGCGTGTCTTGTTCCCGGGCCGCGCGTTGCAGCAGCGACATGGTGACCGCCGGATCGACGCGGATGTTGCCGAACGGCGCGGCGGTCACCTTGCGTAGCACCGCCACCAGCGCGTTCAGGCTCTCGGTGTTCGGGCGCGGCGCCGCGCGATACGGTCGGCGCTGCTGCGGCGTGGGCACCCTGGCGCCGCGCGGCCGGACGTCGACGACGGAACCGGAGGAGTCTTCGGCGGCCGGGGCGAAGCCTGCGGCCCGCAACGCGCCGAGGACCTCGGCGATCGGGGCCGGGGACACCGCGACCGTGGGCGCCAGGGCGCGCAGCTGCAGCTCCTCGGCGGCGGCCACCGCCTGTGCCAGCAGCGTGGGGTCCTCGCACCGCACGAACGAGGCGGCCATGCCGATCCGAAGCTGACCGTGCCGGCGCGCTACATCGTCGATGAGGTACGTAAGTCCCTGCGGCACCCGGGTCTTCGAATGGTTAGCGAAAAGCTGATGCATCCAGTCCCGGGTCTTGCCGATGTCCAGGGCATGCCGGATCGACCGCTCGCTGACGCGGTACACCATGGCCGCGCCGGCCGATTCCACGGTCGCCACCGTCGCCAGTTGCTGGGCGAGTTCGCGTTGCAGCGGCCCGGGGACGACGATTGTCAGGTCGGCCTGCACCAGGAAGTGGTTGATCGGTTCGGGCATCGCCCGCGCCATCGCGTCGACGGCATGCTGGGCGTCGGCAGCCTCGTCGAGCAGGACGCGGCCCGGCGTGCTGATCGCGCCGCGACCCACCAGTCCCAGCGCGTGGGCCTCGGCCAGCAGATGCGCGACAGGCTCGGGCTGCAGCCGCCTGGACCAGCGCGGACGCCGCCAGATCAGCGCCGCCGACGCTTCGGTGGCGTCGACACCGGCGCCGGGCGGCAGCTCGGCGAGCATGCCGAGCATCAGCCGACGATCCAGTGGGGCGGCCGTCGAGTACAGCGAATCAGACAGGGCGCCATAGGGTTTGGCGTCGGGTCCGCGAGTGCCTATCAGCGCCGGCCGACCGGGCAGGTCGAGCCAGGTGCCGGCCAGCAGGTGCCAACGTTCCGCGGGGGACATCGCGGTGAAGCGGTCGACGGCCACCGTTGGCGCCCAAAAGGGTCCGTCGCCGCCGGCCGGGACCGGATCCGGCGTGCCGCTGGCGATCAATCCGGCCGCGGCCGCGACCTCCAGGATCAGGCCGAGGCGCGGCTCGACGATCCCGGTTGTTTTGGCCAGCCGCTTGACGTCACGGACTCCGAGGCCGCCGCTGCGCAGCTCGGAAACCGGCGCGGCAGAGAGCGTTTCGAGCAGCACGTCGAGGTCGCGCAGCAGGTCGATGACCGCTCCGGCGGCGGCCGCGTCGGCATCGTCGGGGGTGGTGGTCGAGACCACCGGGTGCGGTGCCGTCAGCTGCATCGGACCCGGCTGCTCGCCGCGCAGCACCTGCCCGACGTGGCGGGGCAGGATCACCGTCGATGCGTCGATGCGTCGAAGCAGACCGAGACCCAGCAGCTGCGGCACGGGCCGGTCGGGCGGAGCGCCCGGCGCGGCGTCGCGGGTGCGGCCCATCGGCGAGCCTTCGAGCAACTTCTCCAGCACGTCCAACTGCGCCTGGTCGAGGCCGTCGATGAGGTCGGCGATCTGGTCGCCGGTGCGTGAGGTGTCCTCGAGGGTGGCCTGGCCCGGATGCCAGGGCAGCGCCGTCCCGGCGTCGGGGGCGACGCGGAGCGCGGCTTCGCCCCAGACCAGGGCGCGTTCCCTGAGGTCGTCCAGCGCGCCCACCACGTCGGCCTCGTCGGCGCGGTCACCGATCAGTGCCAGCATCTTCGCCGTGGGCACCGGCGCGCCATCGGCCTGCAGCACCAGCAGGGCATCGAGCACCGCCAGCCGCAGGAAATCCAGCTCATCAGTGGCAGCCTTGACCGACTGACGGGCTTGTGCGCGCGCGGCGAGCGCGGCGATGCTGCCCGGTGGGGGCTGGGCGAGGTCCGGCCGCAGTTCGAGCAGTCGGATCAGCCGCTCGTCTGGCAAGTCGGACAGCCAGGACCCCAGCGGGATGTCCGGGGTGTTGTCGGTCATTGCTGACCAGCGTAAAGCAGTCGCCGGACCCCGAGGAGACACCGATTAACTGTCGCCCTTACGCAACGCGCTCACGCGCGACCTGTCAGAATGGACCCCGTGGCTGACATTGCTGAGGGCAAGGCCCGCAAAACCAGGTACGTCGACAACGGCTGGCCGGCGACGGAGCCCGACGATCATCCGGTAAGCGAACTGGCGACCGACCGGACGGGTGCCCTATCCCCCTTCGGGAATCTGGTGTTCCCGCTACCCGCCGCCGAGCTGCCCTACGTGCACCCGGTTACCGACAACAGCTGGTAGTCGCGGGATGGCTGGGGCTTCCGGGGCGCCCGGGCCCCCTGCTACCCAGGCATCGACGAAGTCCCGCCCGGGCGCGCTGTCGCACCTGGACGAGCAGGGGGCGGCGCACATGGTCGATGTCACCGAAAAGGGAGCCACCAAGCGGACCGCCGTCGCCGCGGGTTCCTTGCGCACTTCGGCGGATGTGGTGGCGCTGATCTCGACCGGCGGCCTGCCCAAGGGTGACGCCCTGGCCACCGCACGGGTGGCGGGCATTCTCGCGGCGAAGCGCACCAGCGACCTGATCCCGCTGTGCCACCAGCTCGCGCTCACCGGCGTCGACGTCGACTTCGTCGTCGGCGACGCCGATATCGAGATCACCGCGACAGTGCGCAGCACCGACCGCACGGGGGTGGAGATGGAGGCCCTGACGGCCGTCAGCGTTGCCGGGCTGACGCTCTACGACATGATCAAAGCGGTGGACCCGGCCGCGCGCATCGACGACATCCGGGTGCTGCGTAAGGAAGGCGGCAAAACCGGAACTTGGGCACGCTGATGGGTGCCCGGTCCGCACGAGTGATCATTGCCTCCACCCGCGCCTCGACCGGCGTCTATGACGACCGATGCGGCCCGATAATCGCCGAATGGCTTGGGGAACGAGGCTTTTCGCCCGTCGAGCCCGAGGTGGTCGCCGACGGTGAGCCGGTCGGCGACGCGCTGCGCCGCGCGGTCGACGCCGGAGTCGACCTGATCGTCACGTCTGGGGGCACCGGCATCTCACCCAGCGACAGCACGCCCGACCAGACCGTGGCGGTGCTGGACTACATGATCCCCGGGCTTGCCGATGCCATCCGCCGCTCCGGGCTCCCGAAGGTGCCGACGTCGGTGTTGTCACGCGGAGTGTGCGGTGTCGCCGGAAACACCCTGATCGTCAACCTGCCGGGTTCGCCCGGCGGCGTGCGCGACGGCCTCGAAGTCCTCGCCGACGTGCTTGACCATGCGCTCGACCAGCTCACCGGTAAAGATCACGAACGATGACGCTCGTCGTGCGCGCCGCCATGACCGAGCAACCGATCGTCTTGGCCGAGCATGAAGAGCTGGTGAGCCATCAGTCGGCCGGAGCGATCGTGGGCTTCGTCGGCATCATCCGCGACCACGACGGCGGGCGGCGAGTGGTGCGCCTGGAATATTCGGCACATCCCTCGGCCGAACAGGTCATGGCCGAGGTGGTGGCCGACGTAGCCGACCAGTCCGACGGGGTGCGCGCCATCGCGGCCAGCCACCGCATCGGCGTCCTGCACATCGGAGAGGCGGCGCTGGTGGCCGCCGTGGCCGCCGACCATCGCCTGGCCGCATTCACCACCTGCGCGCATCTGGTCGACACCATCAAGGCGCGGCTACCCGTGTGGAAGCACCAGTTCTTCGATGACGGAACGGAAGAATGGGTGGGTTCGGCTTAGCAACTCGCCGACCGTGAAGCGCAGACGGCACCCCCGCACGCAGAGCTGCGTGCGGGGGTGCCGGTCAAACGGGCTAGTCGAGGACAGCCGGCTGCGCCAGGGAGTCCAGCGCGTCGTTGCCGTGGATGTCCAGTCCGTGGATTGCATCAAGGAGTTGCCGGGTGTAGGCCACCTTCGTGGCTTGCTGCGGCTGGCCGGGCACCCCATTGGCGTCCGGCACCGGCGCGTCGGCCGGGGTGGGACCCTGGAATCCGGTGTCGATGACGGGCGCGTCCGCCGGGGCGGGTGGCACGGCGTCGGCCGGCGGTGCCGGTGGCACGGCGTCGGCAGGAGGAGCGGGCGGTAGAGCGTCGGCAGGAGGAGCGGGCGGTAGAGCGTCGGCCGGCGGTGCCGGTGGCACGGCGTCGGCCGGCGGTGCCGGTGGCACGGCGTCGGCCGGAGGAGCGGGCGGTAGAGCGTCGGCCGGCGGAGCCGGCGGCGCAGGCGGTAGATCCGCAGGGGGCGCCGGTACGTCGTTGGAGGCCAACTGCACCGGTGCGGGCGGGTCTGCCGGCGGCGGGTGAGGCGCGTCCGCCGGCGGTGGCGCCAGCGGTGCCGGGTCGCCGTTGACGCCCGGCGCGTCGAGTGGCGCGCCCAGCCCGGCAGGAGTGGGAACCTCGCGCGCGGACGGGCCGGAAAGCCCATGCCCGCAGACGGGCCAGGCGCCACGTCCCTGGCGCGCCAAGACGCGTTCAGCGACCGCGATCTGCTGGTCCTTGGTGGCCAACTGGGCCGACGGAGCGTACTGGCCGCCGCCGTGCGAGGCCCAGGTGCCCTGGGAGAACTGCAGGCCGCCCTGATAACCATTACCGGTGTTGATGGCCCAGTTGCCGCCGGATTCGCAGCGGGCTACCTGGTCCCATTCGCCGTCGGTGGCCGCGGCCGCCTGGCCGGCGAGGGCGAGGCTGCCGCCACCCAGCACCGCCCCGGTCACGGCGAGCTTGGCGACGCTGATGTTGGAAGAACTGGGCTTACGGTGACGTCCACTCATAGGCCGTGAAGATTCCTCTCTCGTAACGCGCCTGCGAGGTCAGCTGTCGGGTTCGGGTGGGAGAGGCTACCCGGCCGCCGCCGCACTCCGCGTGGGAGCCGACGCCGGCTTCACCCCAAGGGGCCGCACGCGGCCCCAGTCCGATCACGGCGGACCGGTGGGTCCCCCGTCTCCATCCACTAACTGGGCTCCCCCGCCTACTGGATGGAGCTCGGCGCGATAGGTAGGGGAGGTTCGCCAACCCGGTCTGCTTGGCGAGCCTTCGGAGACGCTAGCGGTTTCTGTTGGTCCCGTCACTTTCAACGAAACTCGGCGTTTCCTTTACGGCCTTCTCCGAAAACCCCTGCAACACCGGGAGTTTGCGCAGGTCATACCGCCCGAAATAGAAGCGTGTCCGCCCCGTTATCGTTCCGTTACGTGAGATATGTCACAGTTTCATCCACCGGCGAACGGTGGCAGCACGTCGATGGTGTTGCCGGCCCGTAACGAGGCGGTTTCGTCCCGCACGGCGACGCCGTCGCACAGGTACGAGCACCTGCTCAGCACGGTGGCGAGGCGACTTCCCGGGGCGGCGAGCCTGTCGACCAGCTCCGCCACGGTGGTGTCCGGACGCAGCACGATGGTTTCCGAATCGGCACCGGCGGCCGCCCGCGCGGCGGCGAAGTAGCGGACCGTCACCTGGATCCCGTCGACCGGACCCCCGGGCTCAGCCACCGATCGCGCTCATCGGTCGGTCGGGCTGGACGAAGTTGGGGTCGTTGATGCCGTGCCCCGCGGGCTTGCCCCACATCGCTGCCCGCCATGCCGCCTCGATGGCCTCGTCGCTTCCGCCGCCGCGCAGCAGGCCCCGAAGGTCTGTCTCCTGCGCGGCGAACAGGCAGCTGCGGATCTGGCCGTCGGCCGTCAGCCTGGTGCGATCACAGGCCGCGCAGAAGGCGTGCGAGACCGAGGCGATGACGCCGAACCTTCCGCTGGGCCTGTCCGGGCCCGTGTCGGCCAGCCAGAGTTCGGCCGGAGCCGAGCCCCGCGGCGCCGGGTCCGGCCGCAACCGGAAGTACGGCCGCAGCGCCGAGAGCACGTCGTCGGCGCTGAGCGCGGCGTCCCGCCGCCATTTATGACCCGCGTCCAACGGCATCTGCTCGATCACCCGCAACTGGTAGCCGTGCTCGAGGCAGAACAGCAACAGCCCGACGACGTCCTCGCGCCCGGTGGTGGGGTCGAGCACGGCGTTCACCTTGACCGGCGTCAGGCCCGCCTCGTTGGCGGCGGCCAAACCGGCCAGCACGTCATCGAGCCGGTCGCGGCGGGTGATGGCCGCGAAATGCCTGCGGTCCACGGTGTCCATCGACACGTTGACCCGGTCCAGGCCTGCCCCGGCCAGAGCGCCGGCCCGGCGCGCCAGCCCCACCCCATTGGTCGTCAGTGAGATCTCCGGGCGGGGCCGCAAACGGGCCGCCGCCGCGACCACCTCTTCCAGGTGGCGGGACAGCAACGGCTCACCCCCGGTGAACCGCACGCTGGTGACGCCGAGCCGGGTGACGGCGATCCGCATCAGCCTGGTCAGCTCGTCGGGCCGCAGGAGTTGCTCGCCGGGCAGCCAGTCCAGTCCCTCGGCCGGCATGCAATAACTGCACCGCAGGTTGCAGCGGTCGGTCAGCGACACCCGCAGATCGGTGGCGACCCGCCCGTAGGTGTCCACCAACGGTCCCTCGACGGGTACGTGACGGCCGGCGGCGCCGCCGCTGCGGCTCGGCACCGTCGGGAGGCCCAGCGCGGTCAGCGTCATGCGGGCACCGGCGCGAACGAAGTGTTCGGCCCGACGGGAACGATCTGCTTGCCCAGCGGCATCAGCGACACCGGGATGAGCTTGAGGTTCGCCAGCGCCAACGGAATGCCGACGATCGTGGCGGCCATCGCAACCGCGCTCACCAAATGGCCAATCGCCAGCCATAAGCCGAACAGCAGCACCCAGATGACATTCCCGATCAGCGCGCCGGTTCCCGCGGCGGGCTTGTCCACGATCGTGCGGCCGAACGGCCACAATGCGTACGCGGCGATGCGCAGCGACGCAAAACCGAAGGGAATCGTGATGATGAGCAAGAAGCTGACGAGCGCCGCCACCAGGTAGCCGGCGGCCAACCAAAGGCCGCCGAACACTAGCCAGATGACGTTCAGGATCAGGCGCATATCTCCTCCAGCGGTACTGCCAGCCTACCGAGTAACGCCTGAAGGGGGGTGCTCGTCAGGCAGGCATCCGAGTAGGATCAGAATTCGACTTTGCGTCCTGTCCAGGCGGGACGTTTCTTGTGTTGCCCATGCTAGATCCATCAGACAAGCAGGTGAGACCAGTGCCGACCGGCAAGGTTAAGTGGTACGACGCCGACAAGGGGTTTGGCTTCCTGTCGCAGGAGGACGGCGAAGACGTCTACGTCCGGTCGTCGGCGTTGCCCGCCGGGGTCGAGGAGCTCAAAGCGGGCCAGCGGGTGGAATTCGGCATCGCTTCCGGTCGGCGCGGACCGCAAGCGTTGAGCCTCAAGCTGATCGAGCCGCCGCCGACCCTCACCAAGCCCCGCCGCGAGGGATCCGTCGAGCACAAGCACAGTCCCGATGAACTGCACGGCATGGTCGAGGACATGATCACGCTGCTGGAGAGCGTCTTGCAGCCCGAGTTGCGCAAGGGTCGCTACCCCGACCGCAAGACCGCCCGCCGGGTCTCCGAGGTGGTCAAGGCAGTGGCCCGGGAGCTCGACGCCTAGCCCACTTGCCACCTCGCGGCGTGAACTAGAGTCGGGTACGGGGTATTCACACCTCGCCACAGTCGTCGAGCAAGGAGGCTACGATGGCACAGCAAGCGCAGGTCACCGAGGAGCAAGCCAGGGCTCTCGCCGAGGAATCCCGCGAAAGCGGTTGGGATAAGCCGTCATTCGCCAAAGAGTTGTTTCTCGGTCGTTTTCCTTTAGAGCTCATTCACCCATTCCCTAAACCGTCCGACGCCGACGAGACGCGCACCCGCGCGTTCCTCGACAAGTTGCGGGCGTTCCTCGACACCGTCGACGGCAGCGTCATCGAACGCGACGCGAAGATTCCCGACGAGTACGTGAAGGGCTTGGCCGAGCTGGGCTGTTTCGGCATGAAAATACCTGCCGAGTACGGCGGCCTGGGCATGTCGCAAGTGGCGTACAACCGGGCATTGATGATGATCGCGACGGTTCACCCCAGTCTCGCCGCACTGCTTTCAGCCCATCAGTCGATCGGGGTTCCCGAGCCGCTCAAACTTGCCGGCACCCCAGAGCAGAAGCGGAAGTTCTTGCCGCGCTGTGCCGCCGGCGCGATATCTGCGTTTCTGCTCACCGAATCGGACGTCGGCTCCGACCCGGCGCGACTGGCCTCGACGGCGACACCGGTCGAAGACGGCAAGGCCTACGAACTCGACGGCGTGAAGTTGTGGACCACCAACGGGGTGGTCGCCGAGTTGCTGGTCGTCATGGCCCAGGTACCGAGGAGCGAAGGACACCGGGGCGGAATCAGCGCCTTCGTCGTCGAGGCCGATTCGCCCGGCATCACCGTGGAGCGGCGCAACAATTTCATGGGGCTGCGCGGCATCGAGAACGGTGTGACCCGACTGCACTGCGTGCGGGTTCCCGCCGAAAACCTGATCGGCCGCGAAGGCGACGGCCTCAGGATCGCGCTGACCACACTCAACGCCGGGCGGCTGTCGGTGCCCGCGAGCGCGACGGGTTCGGCCAAGTGGTCGCTGAAGATAGCGCGCGAATGGTCGGGCGAGCGTGTGCAGTGGGGCAAGCCACTGGCCAAACACGAAGCGGTGGCCAGCAAAATCGCGTTCATCGCTGCGACCAGCTACGCGCTCGATGCGGTTCTCGAGCTGTCGGCGCAGATGGCCGACGAGGGGCGCAACGACATCCGAATCGAGGCGGCGCTGGCCAAGTTGTGGTCCAGCGAGATGGCCTGCGTCATCGCCGACGAGCTGTTGCAGATCCGCGGCGGGCGGGGCTACGAAACCGCGGAGTCGCTGGCCGCGCGCGGTGAGCGGGCAGTACCGGTCGAGCAGGTTTTGCGGGATCTGCGGATCAACCGCATCTTCGAGGGATCGAGCGAGATCATGCGGCTGCTCATCGCGCGTGAGGCGGTCGACGCCCATCTATCTGCGGCCGGTGACCTCGCAAAGCCCGACACCGGTTTGCGGCAGAAGGCGGCCGCGGCGGTTGGAGCTAGCGGATTTTACGCAAAGTGGTTGCCCCAGTTGGCTTTCGGTGAAGGTCAGCGGCCCAGGGCGTACAGCGAATTCGGACTGCTGGCGGCACATCTGCGGTTCATCGAGCGCTCCACCCGCAAGCTGGCCCGCAACACGTTCTACGGCATGGCACGCTGGCAGGCCAAACTGGAACAACGGCAGGGATTCCTCGGGCGCATCGTCGATGTCGGTGCCGAGCTGTTCGCGATGTCCGCGGTGTGCGTGCAGGCCCAGGCGCAACGCGCCGCCGACCCCGAACTCGGTAGGCAGGCCTACGAGTTGGCCAACGCGTTCTGTCAGCAAGCGAGGCTGCGGGTTGAGGCGCTGTTCGATGCGTTGTGGACCAACACCGACAGCAGCGATGTTGCGCTTACCCGCGATGTGCTGCAGGGTCGCTACGCGTGGCTTGAGGACGGGATCGTCGACCAGTCGGAGGGCACCGGGCCGTGGATCGCGCACTGGGAGCCGGGCGAGTCAACCGAGAGCAACCTGGCTCGGCGGTTCCTGACGGTGCCGGAGTCGGCGGCGGCGAAGCTGTAGGCGCCGTCGACGTAGCACGTAGGGGAGGATTGTTGCCATGGCCACCTATGTTGCCGGCGCGGGCGAATTCACCCGCGACACCAACTACATCACCACGCGGATCACCGCCGGCGGACGCGACGGCTACCCGGTGGAGCCGGGGCGGTATCGGCTCATCGTTGCCCGGGCGTGCCCGTGGGCCAACCGGGCCATCATCGTCCGGCGGCTGCTGGGCTTGGAAGATGTTCTTTCGATTGGGTTTTGCGGTCCCACCCACGACGAGCGCAGCTGGACATTCGATCTGGATCCCGGCGGTGTTGACCCGGTGCTCAAGATCCCGCGGTTGCAAGACGCCTACTTCAAGCGCTACCCCGGCTACCCGAAAGGCATCACCGTGCCGGCGATCGTCGATGTGCCGACCGGCGCGGTGGTGACCAACGACTTCGCCCAGATGACGCTCGATTTCTCGACGGAGTGGACCGCCTACCACCGCGACGGCGCACCCCAGCTGTACCCCGAGCCGCTGCGGGCCGAGATCGACGAGGTGAACCAAAGGGTCTACACCGAGATCAACAACGGTGTGTACCGCTGCGGCTTCGCCGGCTCACAGGCGGCCTACGAGGCCGCCTACGACCGGCTGTTCACCGCGTTGGACTGGGTCGGCGATCGCTTGACGAACCAGCGATACCTGGCGGGCGACACCATAACCGAGGCCGACGTGCGGCTGTTCACCACGCTGGCCCGGTTCGACCCGGTGTACCACGCGCATTTCAAGTGCAATCGAAGCAAACTGAGCGAGATGCCCGTGTTGTGGGCGTACGCGCGGGACCTTTTCCAGACACCGGGGTTTGGCGATACCGTCGATTTTGATCAAATCAAACAGCATTACTACATCGTGCACGCGGACATCAATCCCACCGGCATCGTGCCCAAGGGGCCGGATTTGAGTGGCTGGCTCACCCCGTCCAATCGAGAAGCGTTGGGAGGCAGGCCCTTCGGAGAAGGAACCCCTCCCGGGCCGCCGGTCGAGCCTGAGCGAGTGTCCTAGTCGGTTAGGCGCGCCTTCGACGGTGGGTGGGGGCTAAGTTTTCGGCCGAGTTCTGATGGCGAGCCGAACTGGAAGGCCGTTTGGTCCCCGAAGTGTGGGACCAATGCCTCCTGACCACACGTCACCAAAGTTCTAAAGTCCACTGTGCCCGACCACAACTTTTGAGGAATGAGGCAGCGAAATGCACAGTGAGCCGGGGAATCCGGGAATCGTCGTCGGTATCGACGGATCGCCGGATTCGAACGCCGCCCTGCAATGGGCCGTAGGTGAGGCGACGATGCGCAGCGTGGCGCTGACCCTTGTTTACGCAGCAGCTGCGGCGCCGGGCGGATCGCGGGTGCTCGAGTGGACGGGAGATTGCGCCCCGACTGAATTCGTCGAAGAGCTGGGGGCAACGGCGCGCCGGGTGCTCGCTGACGCGGTCAAGATCGTCGAGGACAAGACCGATAGCGACAGCCGGCCACGAATCAACAACGAGGTGATCTCCGAGTCGCCTGTTTCCGCGCTCGTCGAATTGTCGACGAAAGCCGACATGGTTGTGGTGGGAAGTCGCGGCCATGGAACTTTGGACCGGGTGCTGCTGGGATCCGTCAGCACCGGACTTGTCCATCACGCCCACTGCCCGGTCGCGGTGATCCGCAACGAAGTCGCGGCACTGGTTGAGGGATGCGTGCTTGTCGGCGTTGATGGCTCGCTGGCATCACAACTGGCAACCGCCATTGCTTTCGACGAGGCCTCGTGGCGCGGCGCCGAACTGGTGGCCCTACACGCCTGGACCGACGCCGAGCTTCCCGACATCCCGCGCCGGGAGTGGGCAGCACCGCCCCCTACGCCGTGGACGGAGCTGCAATCGGTGGCGGAGGAAACGCTGGCGGAGCGTTTGGCGGGCTGGCAGGAACGTTACCCCGACGTCATCGTTCATCGCGAGGTCGTCATCGATCGCCCCGCGCGACACCTCGTAGAGCGCTCGGAATCCGCACAGCTCGTCGTCGTGGGTAGCCGCGGGCGCGGCGGATTCGCCGGAATGCTACTCGGATCCGTCAGCACGGCAGTGGTGCACGCCGTACGCACACCCGTGATCGTCGCCCGAGGGCGTTAGGCAGGTGACCGCTCAAAAGGTCAGTCGCACCGACCATTCCGCGTGCGGCGCCTCGCGTAGTTCACCGGACGGGTCGACCACCAGGGTCAACAACTGCACGACGATCCCGGTCAGCCGCCCGCGCTGCGGGTCGACCGAGGGAATGGTGACGGCGAACCGGGTGCCGGGCCGAAACATCGTGCTGGTGGTGTTGGTGGGGTCCTCGTATACCTGCAGCAATCGCCAGGGCGCGCGGTAGATGGCATCGGGTACCGAAAGCTGCACCGGGTACCGCTCATTCACCGGCAACACGCCCTGGGTCTGCGGTGTCTGACAGTCATCAAGGTTGAGCACGTTGCAGTACAGGTAAGGCCCGACGCGGGTCAGATGGCCATGCGAATAGGCGCTGATCTCCGGTCGCTGCGGACCGGAGTGGCGGACCAGCAGCCAGGTGCCGACCCCCACGCCGACGCAGAGCAGTGTCATCAGGGCGGCGAGGAGCACGGCCACACCCCGCTTCCCGGCGGGTTTCACTCCGGCACCACCGCCGGACTGCCGGCGCCGCGGCGCGAGCCTTCCTGTTCGACCATGACCGGCCGGTTGCCGCCGAATCCTGGAATCAGCGAATCGCCGCGGAAGCTGACCAGGGTCTGCGCCAGCCCGAGGATGAGCAGGGCCGTGACCGCGGTGAAGCCGATCCACCATTCGGTGTAGACCAGGACGCCCAGTGCGCCGCCCAGCACCCAGGCCAGCTGCAGCGTCGATTCGGAGCGGCCGAAGCCGGATGCCCGTGATTCCTCGGGTAGGTCATTTTGCAGCGAGGCGTCCAGCGAGGCCTTCGCGATCGCGCTGGATCCCGACGTGACCAGGGTGGCGATGACGGCCATCATCAGGGTGCCGGCCACCGAGGCGGCCACCGCGACGGCGCATACGGCCACCGCGCAGCGCACCACCAGCACGGCCGGCCTGCCCAGTTGCAGGCGGGCGCTGGTGAAGTTGCCCGCGAAGTTGCCGATGCCGGCCGCTGCGCCGATCATGCCGAGCATGCCCAGCTGAACCCAGCCGTTGGCCTGATGCGCCTTGGCGACGAACGCCGGGTATAGGAACAGGAAGCCCACCATCACCTTGATGGTGCAATTGCCCCACAGTGAGGTAATGATGTTGCGGCCCAGTGGTTGTCGAAGTGTTCCGCCGACCTTCTTGACCTCTTCGGGCCAGTCCCCCCATCGCCGCGGCTCGTCGGTGTCGCGGCGATAGCTCAAGGTGGCCGGGACCTCACCCGCGGTCACCTCGACCCAACGCGGAATGCGCATGGAGAGAGAGGCGCCGGCAACTGTGACCGCGATGACGACGAATAAGGCACCCGGCAGCTTGAACAGGTGGGTGCACGCGAATTCCACGCCGGCCGCGACGGCGCCGCCGGCGATGGTGCCGCCGAGCAGACCGAAGACGGTCAGCCGGGAGTTGACGCGAACCAGGTCGATCGTCGGCGGCATCACCCGCGGGGTCACCGCGCTGCGCAGCACACTGAACGACTTCGAGAGCACCATCATGGCCAGCGCGCAGGGATAGAGCACCATCGACGGGTAGCTACCCGTGGCGCCGTCGTAATTCATGATCAGCACGAGCGCCAACGCCGTGCGAAGCATGAACGACGCCGCCAGGGCCACGCGGCGGCCGTGCTGCAGCCTGTCCAGCGCCGGCCCGATGAGGGGCGCGATCACCGCGAACGGCGCAATGGTGATCAGCAGGTACAGCGCGACCCGGCCCTTGCTTTCCCCGCTCGCCGCGGCGAAGAACAGCGTGTTGGCCAGCGCGACGGCCATCGCGGCATCCACCGCGAAGTTCGCCACCACGGGCCACGTCAGCGCCGTCAGCCCGGACTTGTCCGCGCCGTCGGCGGTGGCGGCGCGCTGGACCATCCAGTACATCCGCGAACCCATTTCCCGGCTTCGCTGCGCCGCGGCGCGGGTGACGGTGATCCGTTCGCCGGGGGCCGGGCCGCGCGGGGGCGGGCTGTTGCGTTCCGGTTCCGGCTGATGGCCGAGAGGCGGGAGGTAGCGATTGGCGCTCGGCATGGACGGCGGGCGGCGCGTTCGGCGAGACTCGGCGTTGTTCGCACTATCGGCCGGGTAATTGGCCATGCCCGGATGCTGGCCCGCTGACCCCTTGCGGGGCCGGCGGCCCGGGTTGGCGGCCACCCGCCCCCGATCGTCACGCCGCCGCCCAGACACGGTCCAATTCTCCCCTATGTGAACTCCGTGCGTATGCAGATAACCGGGCGTGGCTCGTCAACCTAGTATTGGAGTCGCATTGCAGAGAGGGGACAGCGTGACGGGACCCATCGAGGAATCCGCCGTGGCCACCGTGGGCGACTGGCCCGAGGGGCTGGCAGCGGTGCTCACCGGTGCGGTCGACCAGGCCAGGGTCGCCGTCGTGGAGTTCAGCGACCCGGAAGCGGTCGGGGACTACCTGGGCGTCAGCTACGAAGACCCGAACGCGGCCACCCACCGATTTCTCGCGCATCTGCCCGGTTACCTCGGCTGGCAGTGGGCCGTGGTGGTCGCCGCCTACCCCGGTTCGGACCGCGCCACGGTCAGCGAAGTGGTGCTGATCCCCGGACCGACGGCGTTGCTGGCTCCCGAGTGGCTGCCGTGGGAGCACCGGGTGCGGCCGGGGGACCTGGGACCGGGGGATCTGCTCGCGCCGGCGGCCGACGACCCGCGGTTGGTGCCGGGACACACGGCCAGCGGTGATCCGCAGGTCGACGAGACCGCCGCCGAAGTGGGCCTGGGCCGTCGCTGGGTGATGAGCGTCCTCGGCCGCTTGGAGGCAGGTGAGCGTTGGTATACCGGCGCCTACGGTCCGGACTCTCCGATGGCGCGCTCCACGAAGCGGATGTGCCGCGACTGCGGCTTCTTCCTGCCGCTGGCGGGTTCGCTCGGCAGGATCTTCGGCGTGTGCGGCAACGAATTGTCGGCCGACGGGCATGTCGTCCACAAGCTGTACGGCTGCGGCGCGCATTCCGACACCCCGGCTGCCCCGGGCACCGGCTCGCCCATGTATGAGCCGTTCGACGACGGCGTACTCGACGTCACGGAGACGCCGCCCGCATCGCAGACGGAGCCGGCGGAGTCTTCGACCGAACCGCACGCGGAGGCGGTGGAGTCCCCGACCGAGCCGTCGGGGTCCCAGCCGGAAACGCCCCCGGAGGACCAGCCGGGCGAAAGCTCGGACTAGCCCCTTTCGGCGGCCGCCTTGATTTTCGCCAGCGAGGCGTTCATGCCGTCGAGCAACTCGTCTTCGAAATTGTTGGTCCCGCCGAACAGCGCATTTTGCGACAGGTTCGAGAACGCGCTCACGCCGTTCTCGGCGTGACGGCTCTCGATCACCCGGGTGCCTTCGCCGAAGGGCTCGAGCTCGTAGCTCCATATGGTGCGGTTGGCGTCGACCCGGAAGGCGAGCTTCTTATCGGGGACGACCTCGACGACCGTGGAAGTGGTGGGCCAGAACATCCGGTTGCGGCGATTGAGGTTGAGGGTGCGGGTGCCTTGACGCAGCGGGCCGAAGGGCTTCATCCATCGACACTGCGGGCTCCACTCCGGCATTCGCCGAAGGTCGGATATCAATGCCCAGACCGTCGAGAGCGGCGCGTTGATGTCCACTTGCGCTCGCAGAAGCGGGGCTGGCATTGCTCCTCCAAGTCCGTAATTGCTGCTCGAAGACTAACGACGCCGAAGAAATGTCTCGAGCCCGGTCTGAGCGCCGCGCGCGCCACGGCGGGCAGCGGCAAGCTGCAAGACGAATATGCTCGTGCCGAGCAACCCCACGCCCAGTCCGGCCAGCGTCACGGGACGCCAGGTCTCGAGGCCGGGCACGAGGAACGCGGCGGCCGCGGCGACCAGCCAGCCCAGCGCGCCCAGCGCGATAAACGGCCACACCCGAAGCAGCGCGGGCGGTAGCGGCGGCGCCTCGGGGGGCGGGCCCGGTTCGACAGACATCGCGATCAACATAGCCCGGCCGCCGCGGGCGCCCCGGGCACGGGGTATTGCGGCGTCCGGGAATCCCGTGGCGAACGCAACAAATCGTCGGCGGTTCGTTGTCGTGGGTTATCGCGTTCCGTGTACCCTCTCGCCATGCCTGACAGCGATGCGCGGCTGGCCAGCGACTTGTCGTTGGCGGTCATGCGGCTGGCCCGCCAACTGCGGTTCCGGAACCCGTCGTCGCCGGTGTCGTTGTCTCAGCTGTCGGCGCTGGCGACCCTGGCAAATGAAGGGCCGATGACGCCGGGCACGCTGGCGATCCGGGAACGGGTCCGGCCGCCTTCGATGACCAGGGTGATCGCTTCATTGGCGGAGATGGGTCTGGTGGACCGCACCCCACACCCCGTTGATGGCCGCCAGGTGCTGGTCGCGGTGTCCGAGTCCGGTGCCGAACTGGTCAAGGCCACCCGTCGCGCCCGCCAGGAATGGCTGGCCAAACGGCTAGGCACACTGGACAACGACCAGCGCGACACCCTGCGCAACGCGGCCGACCTGATGTTGGCCTTGGTCGACGAAGGCCCGTGAGCGCCGGCTTGGATGTTCAGGACATTGACGATCCCGACGACTCACGGCTCGACGACTTCCGCGACTTAAACAGCATCGATCGACGTCCCGATCTGCCGACCGGCAAAGGGCTGGTGATCGCCGAGGGTGTGCTGGTGGTGCAGCGCATGCTCGCGTCGCGGTTCACCCCGCACGCTGTGCTCGGCACCGATCGCCGGCTGACCGAACTCAAGGACGATCTGGCCGGAGTCCCGGCCGATGTCGAAGTGCCGTTCTACCGGACGTCCGCCGACGTCATGGCGCAAGTGGTCGGGTTCCACCTCAATCGCGGTGTGCTGGCGGCGGCCAGGAGGGTGCCCGAATCCGGCGTCGCGCAAGTGGTCGACGGTGAGCGCACCCTCGCCGTGCTGGAAGGCGTCAATGACCACGAGAACTTGGGTTCGATCTTTCGTAACGCGGCGGGGCTCGGCGTCGACGCGGTGGTGTTCGGGAGTGGCTGCGCCGACCCGCTCTACCGTCGCGCCGTGCGGGTGTCCATGGGCCACGCGTTGCTGGTGCCGTATGCGCGGGCGACCGATTGGCCCGCCGACCTGGTGATGCTCAAGCAGGGCGGATTTCGGCTGTTGGCGATGACTCCGGACCCTCAAGCCTGCCCGCTCGCCGAGGCGATGGCGGCCGCGCGCGACGAGCGCGTCGCGGTGCTGGTGGGGGCCGAGGGACCCGGGCTGATGGCGGCCACGCTGCGGTTGAGCGATGTTCGGGTGCGCATCCCGATGTCGCGGGGCACCGACTCGCTGAACGTCGCGACCGCAGCCGCGTTGGCGTTCTACGAGCGAGTTAGGCTCGGCCGGTGAGTGACGAGTCCGTCCCCTGGGCAACGGGTTTGACGGTTGCCGCGTTCGTCGCCGCGGTGATCGGAGCCGGCGTGGTGGTGCTCAGTCTCGGGCTGGTCCGGGTGCATCCGCTGTTGGCGGTCGGCCTCAACGTCGTGGCGGCCGGGGGGCTGGCGCCGACGTTGTGGGGCTGGCGGCACGCCCCGGTGCGCCGCTGGTTCGTCCTGGGCGCCGGAGTCGGTGTGGCGGGGGGATGGCTGGCGCTGCTAGCGCTGTCCGCCTGAGCGGACCCCGAGCAGTACGTCCTCCCAAGCCGGTATGACCGGTTTACCGCGTCGGGTGTGTACCGGCTGCTGCTCTTGCGGTATTTCGGCCGCCGGCTTGGCGGGCTCGTCGAAGTCGAGGCGGGCCACCTGTGCCACCGGCCGCAGCGGACGTTCGAAGTTCGGGTCGATCAGCTCGCCGGCCGTATCGTCGACGGCCGTGACCGTCCCGCCGTGTGCGCCGGGCGTGTAGTTGAAATGTGCGATGTTGTCGGACCGGCCGACCTTCCACGCCAGCTGCACCGTCCAGCGGTTGTCCTCGTTGCGCCAGGCGTCCCAGCTCAGGTTGCCGGGCTCGAGGCCGCGCGTCACCAAGGCGGCGCTGACGGTTTCCAGCAGGGTCAACACCGCGGGGCCGTCGGCGAGTACGGGGTGCGCGGCGGTTGCCAGCTCCGCGGCGCGAGCACGTTCCAGCAACACCGGGTGGGCGAAGCGGCGGATCCGCGAGATGTCAGAGCCCGACGCCGCGGCAACCTGTTCGACGGACGCTCCCGCGCGGATCTTGGCCTGGATATCTCTGGGGCTCAGCATGTTCGTGACCTCGATGTCGAGCTGCGGTTGCTCGGGCGGTACCCGTTCGCCGCGCACAGCGGCGCTCAGTTGATCGTCGATCGGCAGCTTGAACTGATCTGCTGGATCGTCACTCTGACAGATGATGTGTTTGCCGTCGGCGTCGAGCCCAACCAATCCGAGTTTCCGCATGGCCTCTCCTCGCCAGGCTCCGTGCAAGTCGGCAACGGACCCGTCACGTGCGCACTCTAGTGCAGCGGACGGCCGCAACCCGGTCTGACACGCTGGTCGGTCCCCGGCTGATGACCAACGAGCTAAAGCCGTTCGACCACCCAGTCGACGCACTGGGTGAGGGCGCTGATGTCGTCTGGATCGACCGCCGGGAACATCGCGACCCGCAACTGGTTGCGGCCGAGTTTGCGGTATGGCTCGGTGTCGACGATGCCGTTGGCCCGCAGGATCTTCGCAACGGCCGCGGCGTCGACGTCGTCGACGAAGTCGATAGTCCCGACCACCTGAGACCGCAGCGCGGGGTCGGTGACGAACGGCGTCGTGTAGGACCGCTCCTGCGCCCAGGAATACAGGCGCTGCGAAGAGTCCGCCGTGCGCTTGACCGCCCAGTCCAGTCCGCCGTTGCCCAGGATCCAGTCGATCTGCTCGGCCATCAGCGCCAGGGTGCCCACGGCCGGGGTGTTGTACGTCTGGTTCTTCAGGCTGTTTTCCACCGCGATCGGCAGCGACAGGAAGTCGGGACTCCAGCGACCGGACGCGGCGATGGACTCCACCCGGGCCAGCGCGGCCGGGCTCATGATCGCCAGCCACAGCCCGCCGTCGCTGGCGAAGTTCTTCTGCGGCGAGAAGTAGTAGGCATCGGCATCGGAGATCTGGACCGGCAGACCGCCCGCGCCGGAGGTCGCGTCGATGACGATCAAAGCGCCACCGGAACCGGCGGGGCGCTGCACCGGCACCGCGACCCCGGTCGAGGTCTCGTTGTGCGCCCAGGCGATCACATCGACCGACGGATCGCTCTGCGGCTCGGGTGCGCTGCCGGCCTCCGACTTGATGACGATGGGATCGCCGACGAACGGGTTTTTCGCGACCGCGGAGGCGAACTTCGAGCTGAACTCGCCGAAAGCCAGATGCAGCGAGCGCTTGTCGATCAACCCGAACGCCGCGGCGTCCCAGAACGCCGTCGCGCCCCCGTTGCCAAGGATCACCTCATAGCCATCCGGCAAGGAGAACAGCTCGACCAGACCCGACCGGACCCGACCCACCAGATCCTTGACGGGCGCCTGTCGGTGCGATGTGCCGAACAAGGGGGCCGCTGTGGTGGTCAACGCCTCCAACTGTTCGGGCCGGATTTTGGACGGGCCGCACCCGAAGCGGCCGTCGCGGGGTTTGATGTCAGCGGGGATCTGAAGCTGGTCGGCCATGCCCATCAGGGTAGTGAGCGCGGGTGGGGCGGCCGTGCGGCGGGCCGATTTCCGGCACCCGCCGCGCCGCGTAAGCCTCGGTTACGGCGGTTGCGTCGCTCCCCGCGCTGTGAGCCACGCCACACCGCATCGCTGACCACTGGTCACGCCACAGTGCCGGAGGCGGTCTGGAAAATATCCGGTACCAGCGGTACTGTCGAGACACAGCACGTCCGAATTTAAACCTCGTTGGGGAGGCTTGGAATGGCCAGGACGCGAATGGTTCGACGGTGGCGCCGCAACATGGAGGTTCGCGACGACGCCGAATACGTGAACATGCTTGCCACACTGTCTGAGGGGTCGGTGCGGCTAAACTTCAACCCGTACACCGACATCGACTGGGAGTCAACGGAATTCGCCGTCACCGATAACGACCCGCGGTGGATTCTTCCGGCTACCGACCCGCTGGGCCGCCATCCCTGGTATCAGGCGCAGCCGGAAGAACGCAAGATCAAGATCGGCATGTGGCGCCAGGCCAACGTCGCCAAGGTCGGACTGCACTTCGAATCGATCCTGATCCGCGGGCTGATGAACTACACCTTCTGGGTGCCCAACGGCTCGCCCGAATACCGTTACTGCTTGCACGAATCGGTCGAAGAGTGCAACCACACCATGATGTTCCAGGAGATGGTCAACCGCGTCGGCGCCGACGTACCCGGGATGCCGCGGCTGCTGCGCTGGCTCTCGCCGCTGGTTCCGCTGGTGGCCGGTCCGTTGCCGGTGGCGTTTTTCATCGGGGTGCTCGCCGGCGAGGAGCCGATCGACCACACCCAGAAAAATGTTCTGCGCGAAGGCAAGTCGCTGCACCCCGTGATGGAGAGGGTGATGGCCATTCACGTGGCCGAAGAGGCCCGGCACATCTCGTTCGCCCACGAGTTCTTGCGCCGACGGTTGCCGCAGCTGACCAAGCGTCAGCGCTTCTGGACGTCGCTCTACCTGCCGCTGACGATGCGGGCCCTGTGCCAGGCCATTGTGGTGCCGCCCAAGTCGTTCTGGGACGAGTTCGAGATCCCGCGCGAGGTGAAGAAGGAGCTCTTCTTCCGGTCGGCGGAGTCGCGAAAGTGGTTGAGGGACATGTTCGCCGACGTGCGGATGCTGGCCCACGACGCCGGGCTCATGGAACCGCGTTCCGCACGGCTGATGTGGCGGCTCTGCAAGATCGACGGCGAACCGTCTCGTTACCGCAGCGAGCCGCAACGCCAGCATCTGGCCGCGCCGGCCGCGTAGGACCGCACGGGTTCGGTATCTATGCCGCACGTTATTACCCAGTCGTGCTGCAACGACGGGTCATGTGTCTTCGCGTGCCCGGTGAACTGCATTCACCCGACACCGGACGAGCCGGGCTTCGCGATGTCGGAGATGCTGTACATCGATCCGGTGGCCTGCGTGGACTGCGGTGCCTGCGTGAGCGCCTGCCCGGTCGGGGCCATCGCGCCCGACACCCGATTGGACGCCAGGCAGTTGCCGTTCGTCGAGATCAACGCGTCCTTCTACCCGGAGCGGCCCGCCGACGTGAAGCTGCCGCCGACGTCGAAGCTGGCCCCGGTGATTCCCGCCGCCGAGGTGCGCGCGCACCGGCAGCCGCTGACCGTGGCCATCGTGGGGTCCGGCCCGGCGGCGATGTACGCCGCTGACGAACTGCTCACCCAACGGGGCGTGCGGGTCAACGTCTTCGAGAAATTGCCCACCCCCTTCGGGCTGGTGCGCGCCGGGGTGGCCCCCGACCACCAGAACACCAAGCGGGTCACGCAGCTCTTCGATCGGGTCTCCCGTCATCGCGGCTTCCGGTTCTACCTCAACGTCGAGATCGGCAGGCATCTGAGTCACCAAGAACTGCTGGCCCACCATCACGCCGTGCTCTACGCAGTCGGTGCGCCGGACGACCGCCGGCTCGACATCGACGGCATGGGCCTGCCGGGCACCGGGACCGCCACCGAGCTGGTCGCGTGGATCAACGGGCATCCCGAATTCACCGATCTGCGGGTCGATCTCAGCCATGAACGGGTTGTCGTCATCGGTAATGGCAACGTCGCTCTCGATGCGGCCCGGATGCTCACCGCCGGCCCCGACCAGTTGGCCCGCACCGACATCTCCGACCATGCGCTCGCGGCGTTTCGCAACTCCGCGGTGCGCGAAGTGGTGATCGCCGCCCGGCGCGGGCCCGCCCAGTCGGCGTTCACCCTGCCCGAACTGATCGGGCTGACGGGCTCCGCCGAGGTCGTGGTTGACCCCGACGACCACGCGGTGGTGGAACACGATCTCGCGACGGTGTCCGACCCGCTCACCAAGAACAAACTGGAGATCTTGAGCGGGCTCGGTGACGGTTCGGGGCCCCGCAAGCGTCCACGAGTCCGGCTGGCTTACCGGCTCACGCCCGAACGCGTGCTGGGGCAGCACCGGGCCACCGGTGTGGAGTTCTCGGTCACTGGCACCCAGGCGGTGCGCCGGCTGGACGCCGGCCTGGTACTGACGTCAATCGGCTACCGCGGCAAGAGGATCCGCGACCTTCCGTTCGACGAATCGGCGGCCCTCGTCCCGAACCGGGACGGCCGTGTCGTCGACCCCGACTCCGGCCGGTCGGTGCCCGCGGCGTACGTGGCGGGGTGGATCAAGCGAGGGCCCACGGGGTTCATCGGTACCAACAAGTCCTGCTCTTTGCAGACCGTTCACGCGCTCGTCGCCGACTTCAACTCCGGCAAGCTGACCGACCCGGTAGGCAAGCCCGACGCGCTTGCCAAGCTGGTGCACGCCCGCCAACCGGACGCCGTCGACTGCGCGGGCTGGCGGGCGATTGACGCCGCGGAGGTCGATCGGGGCGCCCGCGACGGACGGCCGCGCAACAAGTTCACCAACACCGCCGACATGCTCGCCGCCGCGGCCATCGCGGAACCGGCGCCGCCGCTGCGACGCCGGCTGCTGGCGTGGTTGGGCAACCGGTAGCCGGCGCCACATGCAAGACATCGCAGCTTCGATGTCGTCGTAACTGACCTCGCGGACCGGTTGTCCGAGCGACCAGTGGTGGCCTCAATGGTTATTGACCGCGCGTGCGACGAAAACTCATCGCGGCGCTATTCAATCGCCGGGCACCGACCAGCGCACCCGAGCGTCACGCCACGGCGAAATCCGGCGCGCCGAAGGTCGCCGTGGCGTTACGCTCGCGCGCCAGCGGCGATTCAGGCGGAGGTGAGAAGCCGGTCCCAGCCCTCGACGGCCTCGGGGCTGCGCGGACCCGGTCCCACGTAGATGGCGGAAGGGCGGACCAGCTTGCCGAGTCGTTTCTGTTCGAGGATGTGGGCGCACCACCCTGCGGTGCGCCCACAGGTAAACATCGCCGGCATCATGTTGGCCGGCACCCGGGCGAAGTCCAGGATCACGGCGGCCCAGAACTCGACGTTGGTTTCGATCGCTCGGTCCGGGCGGCGCTCACGCAGCTCGGCCAGGGCGGCCTGCTCGAGCGCGACCGCGACCTCGTGGCGGGGTGCGCCCAGTCGCTCGGAGGCGGCGCGCAGCACCCGCGCCCGTGGGTCTTCCGCACGGTAGACGCGGTGCCCGAATCCCATCAACTTCTCCCCCCGGTCGAGGATCCCCTTGACCAGGCTGCGTGCGTCGCCGGTTCGCTCTACCTCTTCGAGCATCGGCAGGACCCGGGCCGGCGCTCCGCCGTGCAGCGGCCCGCTCATCGCCCCGATCGCCCCGGAGAGCGCCGCCGCCACGTCCGCCCCGGTCGAGGCGATCACCCGGGCGGTGAACGTCGAGGCGTTCATCCCGTGCTCGGCGGCCGACACCCAGTAGGCGTCAATCGCCTCGACGTGCTTGGGGTCCGGCTCGCCCTGCCAGCGCGTCATGAAACGCGCTGTGACCGTGGGGCATTCGTCGATGATCCGCTGCGGAACCGCTGGCTGGTAGATGCCGCGTGCCGACTGCGCGACGTAGGACAGCGCCATCACCGACGCCCGCGCCAGCTGGTTGCGGGCGGTGACGTCGTCGGTGTCCAGCAGGGGCTTGTAGCCCCAAATGGGCGCCAGCATGGCCAGGCCCGCCTGCACGTCGACGCGCACATCGCCGGTGTGAATGGGCAGCGGAAACGGCTCGGCGGGGGGCAGCCCGTGGCCGAACTTGCCGTCGACAAGCAGCGCCCACACGTCGCCGAACGTGACCTGTTGATTCACCAGATCCTGGATGTCGACGCCGCGGTAGCGCAGGGCCCCGCCGTCTTTGTCCGGTTCGGCGATTTCCGTGGTGAAGGCGACCACGCCCTCCAGGCCGGGCACGAAGTTTTCGGGAACCACAGTCATAGGCAAATTCTTGCACCCCACCGTCTGGCCGACGCTACCGGCCAGTAGCAACCCCCGGTAGCGTTGGCGCGATGGCAGGACCAGGAAAAGAACACCTGCAGGGCATGCGCGTGGAATACGGGTCAGTCGAGAAGGACGGCAGCCCGGATCTCGACGTGGACTGGCTCGACGATGGTTGGCTCGCGTTGTTGCGCAAGTGGATCGACGACGCCGAACGCGCCGGTGTCGCCGAGCCCAACGCCATGGTGCTGGCTACCGTGGCGGACGGCAGGCCGGGGAGCCGATCGGTGTTGTGCAAGAGCGTGGATGAGACCGGAGTCACTTTCTTCACCAACTATGACTCAGCCAAAGGCGTCGAGTTGGCGGCGGCGCCGTACGCCGCGGTGACTTTTCCCTGGTACCAGCTCGGGCGACAGGTTCACATCCGCGGCCCGGTCAGCAAGGTCGACCCGCAGGTCACCGACGACTACTGGTCCAAGCGGCCGCGGGGCTCCCAACTGGGTGCGTGGGCATCACATCAGTCGCAGCCGATCGCGTCGCGAGCGGCGCTGCTCGCCCAGCTGGCCGAGGTCACGGCGCGCTTCGCCGACTCCGAACGCGTGCCGGTGCCGCCGGGCTGGGGCGGCTATCTGATCGGCCCTGAGCAGGTGGAATTCTGGCAGGGCCGGGAGAACCGGCTGCACAATCGGATTCGGGTCATCGCCGCCCACGTCGAGCGCCTGCAGCCCTAGCAATCGACCGGCGCCCACCCGACGAACGGCTTTGCGACCTGCGGACCTGACCCCGCGCAGGCGCTCCTCCCCCATAACGACTACCTTCAGCTATGAGTACCGAATCAGGGCAGCCGCCATATCAGCCAGAGCGCAAAGGGGTTCTCGTGGCCGACCAAGACGACACCGCAACTCTGAAGTACCCGGGGGGCGAGATCGACCTGGAGATCGTTCGCGCCACCGAAGGAGCTGACGGCATCGCGCTGGGCCCGCTGCTGTCCAAGACCGGATACACCACGTTCGACAACGGCTTCGTCAACACCGCATCCACCGAGAGCGCCATCACCTACATCGACGGTGACGCGGGGATCCTGCGTTACCGCGGCTACCCCATCGAGCAGCTCGCCGAGAAATCGACCTTCATCGAGGTCAGCTACCTGCTGATCTACGGTGAGCTGCCGAACAAGGCGCAGCTCGGCGAGTTCAGCCACCGGATCGAGCGGCATACCATGCTGCACGAGGACCTCAAGCGCTTCTTCGACGGCTTCCCGCCCAACGCCCACCCCATGCCCGTGCTGTCCAGCGTGGTGAACGCGCTGAGTTCCTACTACCCGGACGCGCTGGACCCGATGGACGGCGAGCAGGTCGACCTGTCCACGATCCGGCTGCTGGCCAAGCTGCCCACCATCGCCGCGTACGCCTACAAGAAATCGGTCGGACAGCCGTTCCTCTACCCGGACAATTCGCAGAGCCTGGTGGAGAACTTCCTGCGGATGACGTTCGGCCTGCCGGCCGAGCCCTACCAGCCCGACCCGGAGATCGTGCGGGCGCTGGACATGCTGTTCATCCTGCACGCCGACCACGAACAGAACTGCTCGACGTCGACTGTCCGGTTGGTGGGTTCGTCGCGTGCCAACCTGTTCACCTCGATCTCCGGCGGCATCAATGCGCTCTGGGGCCCGCTGCACGGCGGCGCCAACCAGGCGGTGCTGGAAATGCTCGAGCAGATCCGCGGAAGCGGCGACGACGTCGGCGAATTCGTCCGCAAGGTGAAGAACCGCGAGGCCGGGGTGAAGCTGATGGGCTTCGGGCACCGCGTCTACAAGAACTACGACCCCCGCGCACGCATCGTCAAGGAACAGGCCGACAAGATCCTGGCCAAGCTCGGCGGCGACGACAACCTGCTGGACATCGCCAAGGGGCTCGAAGAGGCGGCGCTGACCGACGACTACTTCATCGAGCGCAAGCTCTACCCCAACGTCGACTTCTACACCGGGCTGATCTACCGGGCCCTCGGGTTCCCGACCCGGATGTTCACAGTCTTGTTCGCCCTGGGCCGGCTGCCCGGCTGGATCGCGCACTGGCGCGAGCTGCACGACGAGGGCGACAGCAAGATCGGCCGTCCGCGCCAGATCTACACCGGCTACACCGAGCGCGACTACGCCGCGATCGACGCGAGGTAGTGGCGATCGCTGGCGCGGCGAAGCCGGGCGCAGCGGGTCGCCACCAGAATCTTGAGTTACACCGACGCCAGCACCGCCATCGCGGCGTTGTGCCCCCCGATCCCCGAGACCGCCCCGCCGCGGCGAGCGCCCGAGCCGCACAACAGGATTCGCTGATGCGCCGTGGCCACTCCCCATTGCCGCGCCGGGGTGTCCAACGGGTCGTCGTCGTCCGCGAAAGGCCACGACAGGGCGCCGTGGAAGATGTTGCCGCCCGTCATCGCCAGTGTGCTCTGCAGGTCGAAGGTGGTCGTCGTCTCGATGCACGGCCGGCCGTGCGCGTCGCTCACTAACAGATCCTGAATGGGCTCGGCCAGAACGGAATTGAGCGACCCCAGGACCGATTCGGTGAGCTGTTCGCGCAGCGTGTCGGGGTCTGCACCGTCGAGCAGTGAATGCGGGGTGTGCAAGCCGAACACCGTCATCGTGTGCGCGCCCGCGTCGCGGAGCAGGGCCGAGAGGATGCTCGAATCGGTCAGCGAATGGCAGTAGGCCTCGCACGGCAACGGATTGGGCACCTGCCCGGAAGCTGCCTGTGAATACGCCTCGTCCAGTTGGGTCCACGTTTCGTTCACGTGGAAGGTCCCGCCGAATGCCTCTTCGGGGGTGACGGTCTCGTCGCGCAATCGGGGCAGCCGCTGCAACACCATGTTCACCTTGACCTGCGCGCCCTGCGGTGGTGGGGGCGGCGTCTCGCCGAGCAGGCCGGCCAGGACCGTCGGTGTGACCCCCGCCAGAACGAATCGGCCCCGGATCACATGCTCGTGGTCGTCGGCGCGGTAGCGCACGATGCCGTCCGGGTCGACGGCGTAAACCTCTGCGTCGGTGATGAGTTGAGCCCCATAGCCGACGGCCGCCGCGGCGAGGGCGGCGGTCACCGAGCCCATTCCACCGACGGGGACGTCCCAGTTCCCGGTGCCGCCGCCCAGGACGTGGTACAGGAAGCAGGTGTTCTGGGCCAGCGACGGGTCGTCGAGGCGGGCGAAGGTGCCGATCAGTGCGTCGGTCGCCATCACGCCGCGGACCAGGTCGTCGCAGACCGCCTCGGTGATGGCCTGCCCGATCGGTTCATCCATCATGGCCCGCCACGCAGCGGACGCGTCCCGGTCGGTGCTTGCCAGGACGTGTCGGCGGGCCTGCTCGCGGGTGCGCAGCGGTTCGAGCAGCGTCGGCCACAGCCGTTGGGTCACCAGCCGGCAGCGCCGGTAGAACGCGGCGAAACCCTCCTCGTCCCCGGCCGCGCCGATGTCGGCCAGACGGTCGCGGCTGGGCCCGCCCTGCGACCCGACCAGCAGGCCGTGGCGGCCGCCCGTGGCCGGCTGCGGGGTGTACGACGAAAACGGCCGCCTGGCCAGCCGCACCGTCGCGCCCAGGTCGTCGACGATGCGGGGCGGCAGCAGACTGACGAGATACGAGTAGCGCGACAATCGGACCTCGACACCGTCGAAGGCCGCCACCGAGACGGCGGCCCCACCGATGCGCGCCAACCGCTCGAGCAGTCGCACCCGCAGGCCGGCGCGGGCCAGGTAGCCGGCCGCCACCAGGCCGTTGTGGCCGCCGCCGACGATCACGGCGTCGACGTCGGCCGCGCGCCCGCTCAGTTCAGGTAGCCCTCGACCTCGTCGGGTGGACGGACCTCCGCCTCGCGCGGGTCACCGCCGCTGTCGCTTAGCGCCCGGCGCTGCCGCAGCAGGTCCCAGCATTGGTCGAGCTCGACCTCTAGCCGGCGGAGGCGGTCGTGCTCCTCTGACGTGTCGATGTCGCCGTGCTGAAGCTGGTCCCGCAGCGTTTTCTCCTCCGCGACCAGCTCGCGGATGTGTGCCAGCGTCTCGCTGTCGGTCGGTTTTGTGCCGTTGCCCATTGCTCCAGTGTGCCCGACTCACGCGGTGGGGCGGGATCGACTCGGTAGGCTGCATATCGCCTGCCGGGCGGGAACAACTGCAGGGAAACTAAATGAGGGAGGGGGCGACAGTGAATTCAGGGGCCGGTTTGCGCCAATCGGACGCAAATGCCGACTCGGGGGGAGCTCCGGAGTTCTATCGAAGGTCGCTAGGCCTGCATTGGCTGATTGGATTGGTGGTTATTCCTCTGCTGATAGCGGGAATCGGCGACGGCGCGCTAGACCGGCCGCGGTCCGTCAACGGCCCGACCGGCGCGTTGCCGACGCTGTCGCCGCCGGGAAAAGCAGGTGGTCCGAAGTTGTTGTTGGCGTCGGTCTCAATTGTCCGCAACGGCAACAACATTACCCTCACGGGTGACTTGCCCGACGACTCCGCGAAAGCGGCGTTGATGAAGGCCCTCAACAACTCATTGCCTCCGGGCATGGACATCATCGACGAAATCCAGCTCAACCCCAATGTGGTCGCGCTTGATTTCTTCAACGCTGGACCGGTTTTCAAGGACAGCGCGCCGATCGCCAATTTCACTCTCACGGTCAACGCGGACACCATCAGGTTGACGGGCGCTACGGAATCGCAAGGGCAGAAGGATGCGATCGACAGTGATGCCAAGCGCATCTGGTCGAATCTGGATGTCGTTGACCAGCTTACGGTTAACATTGCTCCACCGCCGCCGCCCGCGTGGTGCGCCAATCTGCAACCGGCGCTCAACGCTATGACCGGCGGGCCGATCGCATTTGGCAATGATGGATTCACCTTGACGCCGGCCGACGAGCAGATCTTGACCCAAGTGGCTGACAAACTCAAGGCTTGCCCATCGGCGCTTGCGGCCCTTAAAGGATACAACGACAATTCGGGCAACGAGGCCATGAACATCACGTTGAGCACCCAACGAGCCCAGACGGTCGCCGACTTCCTCACCGCCCATGGCGCAGCCGGCAACCAGATTGCCGTCAAGGGTTTCGGTTCCGTCGGCCCGGTCGCTCCCAATGACACCGCGGACGGTCGCGCCAAGAACCGCCGTGTCGAACTTGCTGTGAGCTGAGGAGATACAGCATGGACTTTCTGATCCAGTGGCTGTGCTACCTGTTTGCTTTCGTGGTGGGCTCGGCCGTTGCCTGCATGATCGCCTCCGTTGCGATTAAACGCGGCGCCGACGAACATGATTCCGTGAACAAGAGCGGCCACGAGGTGGGCGAGGGACGATGATCCACGTGCACTGGTGGCTGTTCGGCCTTGCCTTTGTCGTGGGCCTGGTGTTGACGCTCATGCTGATCATCCGACCCGTGAAACGTCGCGCCGCGGCTAAGGTGGCGCAGAGTCAGCCGGGGTGGCCGACGACGGACGCTACGGCCACCGAGGAATTCTTCACGACCGCGACTCCGGTTGAAGACGAGTTGCCGCCGGCGGAGATCGAATTGCCGACGATCGAGATTCCCGCCGAAGAAGACTTCACGACGACCAGCACCGAACACGATGCGCCGACGACCACCATGGCGGCCGCGAAAGACTCCCCACCAAAGACTTCCTTCTTCGCAAGGCTGCTGCGGAAGAGGGCTCCGCGCCTCGGAGAGTCCCGGACGGAAAAGGTCCCGGTGGCCGAGGAGTCGCCGACGGGGAAAATTCCGCCCGGGCAGGGTGGGCCCGTCAGGAAGGCCCCGCCCGGCAAGGGGGGGCCCGTCAGGAAGGCCCCGCCCGGCAAGGGGGGGCCCGTCAGGAAGGCCCCGCCCGGGCAGGGGGGGCCCGTCAGGAAGGCCCCGCCCGGCAAGGGGGGGCCCGTCAAGAAGGCTCCGCCAGCGAAGTTGTGGCCTGAGAAGCAAGCTCCGGCCTCCAGAGGTGCCCCGGCAAAAAAGGCTCCGACGGCCAAGGTGTCGCCCACCAAGAGGACCCGCAAGTTGCCCTTCGAGCCGTTCGGTCCGGGCTCCGCTCGTGCCACGCTGGATGGCGGCGGCCCGGCGGGATGGCTGGTGAAGGGCCGCACCGACACGAGGCTGTATTACACTCCCGACGATCCGACGTACGACCTGGTCGTCGCGCAGGTCTGGTTCAGGGACGAGCAATACGCGGCGAGGGCCCTCTTCACGCCCTGGTGCAAAAGCTCACGGAAGCACTAGCTGGGGCCGGGGAGGCGCAGCACCAGCCGCGCACCCCCTAGCGGGCTGGTCTCCAGCGACGCCGTCCCGCCGTGCAACTGGGCTTGCTGGGCCACCAACGCCAGCCCGAGGCCTGACCCGGAGTGCGACGCCGTCGACCCGCGCGAGAACCGCTCGAACACGACGCGGCGCTCCTCTTCGGGCACCCCGCTGCCGTTGTCGTCGATGGCTATTTCGGCCCCGGCCCGCGAGCTGACGGCGGAGAGCTGGACCCGGGTGGCGCCGCCATGTTTGACGGCGTTGGCGATGGCGTTGTCGACAGCCAGGCGCAACCCCGCGGGTAAACCGACGATGATGCAGGTCGGCGACGGCACCAGCGAGACATCGAGGTCGGGATAAACGCGCATGGCGTCGTGCGCGGCGCGGTCCAGCAGCTCGGTGATGTCGACCGGCACATGGTCGTCGGACGTCGATAGTTCGCCCTGGGCCAGCCGCTCCAGGGCGCTCAGGGTGGCCTCGATCCGCGATTGGGTCCGGATGACGTCGCTGAGCACTTCTTTGCGCTGTTCGTCGGGCATGTCCAGGGTGGACAGCACTTCGAGGTTGGTGCGCATCGCGGTCAGAGGCGTGCGCAGCTCGTGTGACGACACGGCGGCGAAATCCCGCGCCGACGCGAGCGCCTCCTTGGTCCGGTTCTGCTCGTTCCAGATCCGCTGCAGCATGCCCCTCATCGCTTCGGCGATCTCGACGGCTTCGGTGGCTCCGTGCACTTCGACCCGCGGCGCCTCGTCTCCGGCTTCGATCGAACGGGTCTGCTGCGCGAGCTGTTTGAACGGCCGCACCGCGAATGCGGCCAGCAGCCAGGCGAATACGGCCGCCGCGCCGATAGCGAACCCACAGATCAGCAGGACGCGGCGATGCAGGTTGTTGGTCTCGGCGATGGTGGCGTCGTACGTAGCGCCCACCGCGAGTGACGACGGCTCCGGCCCGGGAATCTCCACCGTGCGCACCCGGTAGCGCACGCCGCCGACGTAGGTGTCGGCGTAGTCCACGTTCAGCTTGGGCAGCGTGACGTCGGAGTTGGACTTCACCTGGTTGCCGCGGCGCACGGTCATGATGGCGTCGTTGTCGTTAGGCGAGCGGGGTATCTCATCAAGGCCGCGCGGCAGGAACGGGATCGCGAAGCCAGCGGCCTCGTCGAGGCGGCGGTCGAGCCGCTCTTTGCGGTCGTTGGTGATCCCGACCCAGACCACGGTGCCGACGATGAGCACCGGAATCGCGGCGCCGATGGCCGTCGCGACCACCACCCGCGTCCGCAGCGAAGGCGTACGAGCGAAGATCCGCGACAAAACATTCACGTTCGCGCCAACCCGGTCACTGCATCCGCAGCACGAATCCGACTCCGCGGACGGTGTGCAGCAGCCTGGGTCCCCCATTGGCCTCCAGCTTGCGCCGCAGGTACCCGATGAACACGTCGACGACGTTGGTGTCGGCGGCGAAGTCGTAGCCCCAGACCAGCTCCAGCAGCTGGGCGCGGGACAGCACCGCGGCCTTGTGCTCGGCCAGCACCGCGAGCAGGTCGAACTCCCGCTTGGTCAGGTCGACGTCGACGCCGTTGACCCGGGCCCGCCGGCCGGGGATGTCCACTTCCAGCTGGCCGACCGTGATGGTTTCTGACGAGGACGAGGCGGTGGCGCCGCGGCGACGCAGCAGCGCCTTCACCCGCGCGACGAGCTCGGCCAGCACGAACGGCTTGACCAGGTAATCGTCGGCGCCGGCCTCCAGCCCTGCCACCCGGTCGTCGACCGAGCTACGCGCGCTGAGCACGCAGACGGGGACGTCGTTGTCCATGGCCCGCAGCGCCGTGACGACGCTGACGCCGTCCAGCACGGGCATGTTGATGTCGAGCACGATCGCGTCCGGCCGCGTCTCGGTGGCCCTGCGCAGCGCCTCCGCGCCGTCTACCGCCGTCGAGACCTCGAACCCGGACAGGCGCAGGCCGCGCTCCAGCGAGGCGAGCACGTCCGAGTCGTCGTCGACAACCAAGACCCGCGGTGAGGTCGCTCCAGTGTCCATGGCGCCATTTTGCCTGATTGTCGGCTATGGCGGTGGGAGGTCAGCCGTCAAGTCGCGGAAGATGTAGACGCCGGTGATACCGAGGTTCATGCCCTGACCGCCGGCGGGGCCGTGGACGTGGGCGGGCTCGCCGGCCAGGCTGAGCTGACCGCCACCCAGATCCTGGGTATGGCGTTGTGCCGTTTTGTGTTGCGGTTGCCGCCCGTCATCGAGATGAGTCGCGACGAGATCGTCGAGTGGCTCGGCCCGACGATCCAGCGCTATCTCGGGTTGCCCGAGGGCACCGCCGCCCAGACATAAGCTGCGGTCACGGCCCGCGGCGTGTCGTGTGCGTCGTTTATGTGTCGCGAGCGGGTCCCGGCAATCCGATGCGTCGATAGCGCCGTAAGCGGGCGGCCAGCCGTTCGTCCGATGGTATTTCACGCAACGCGTGCACCTCGGCGGCGATGGCGCGCGACAGTCGCTGGGAGAACTCGGTCGGCTCGTCGGCGGCATCGGGATGCTCCGGCACGATGACGTCGACGATCCCCGACGCCAGCAGGTCGGCCGACCGAATGCCCTGTGCAGCAGCCAGTTCGGCGGCGTGGTCGGTATCCCGGAAGACGATCGCGCTGGCGCCCTCCGGTGGTAGCGGCGCCAGCCAGCCGTGCAACGCGGCCAGTACCCGGTCGGCGGGCACCATCGCCAGCGCAGGTCCGCCGCTGCCCTGGCCCAGCAGAACCGACACCGTCGGAGTGTCCAGCGTGACCAGCTCGGCCAGGCACTGGGCGATCTGGCCTGCCAGCCCACCTTGCTCGGCTTCGGCCGACAGCGCGGGACCGGCGGTGTCGATCACCAGGACCAGCGGCAGGCGGAGTTCTGCGGCCAACGCCATGCCGCGCCGGGCCTCCCGCAGCGACGCGGGCCCGACGGTCCCGCCGCTCACCCGCTGCTGACCGAGGACGACCACCGGTTGGCCGGCGAACCTGGCCAGCGCCAGGAGCGTGGCCGCCGCTTCGCCCTGCCCGGTGCCCGACAGCAGCACGAGGTCGGTGGCGCCGTTCCGCAGCAGATGTCGGACTCCGGGCCGGTCGGGCCGCCGCGATGCCACCACCGAATCCCACGCCGGCACATCGGGTATGGACCCGGATGGCTGCGGTGCCGGCAGTGGCCCGGGGGCGTCGGCGATGACGGTCAGCGCGCGGTCCAGCACCGGGCGCAGCTCGTCGAACGCGACGACGCCGTCGATGACGCCGTGCCGCTGCAGATTCTCGGCGGTCTGCCCCCCCTCGCGGAAGGGTTCGCCGTCCAGCCGCCGATACACCCGGGGGCCGAGGAACCCGATCAGGGCGCCCGGCTCGGCGACGGTGACATGGCCGAGCGACCCCCACGACGCGAACACCCCGCCGGTGGTCGGGTTTCGCAGGTAGACCAGATACGGCAGGTGCGCCTGCGTGTGGAGCCGGACTGCCGCGGCGATCTTCACCATCTGCAGGAACGCGACCGTGCCCTCCTGCATACGGGTGCCCCCGGAGCTCGGCGAGGCCAGCAGCGGCAGCCGCTCGGCCGTCGCGCGCTGCACGGCGGCGGTGATCCGTTCCGCCGCCGCCACCCCGATCGAGCCCCCGAGGAAGCCGAACTCGCAGACCACTACCGCGACCCGGCGCCCGAAGATGCGGCCCTCGCCGGTGAGCACCGACTCGTCCAGGCCGGTGGCGGCCCGGGCATCGGCCAGCTCCCGCGCGTAGGACGCGCTCACCGGCACCGCGAGCGGCTCACTGTCCCAGCGGACGAAGGAATCCTCGTCCAAGACCGCATCCCGCAGTTGACCAGCCGTGATACGACTCACGTGTTTCTCCTATGTCAAGCCGCTGCCGGTTGGCAAGGCTGGATTCGGTTGTGGTGGTCGGTGTGGAGGTGGTGGAACACCACACGGGCCAGGCGGCGTTTGAGGCAGCGCAGTGCCTCGGTCTTGGAATCGCCGGCATCGAT
>JARLGR010000113.1 GCA_031292665.1 Mycobacterium sp.
CGGGCCCGATTCGGACGCCGGACAGGACGACGAGTACGACGAGTTCAGCGACCTCCGTGCGTGGGAACCCAAGCACAGCGGCGACGGCGCGTGACCCTACCTTCCGCCCTGCCCCATCGATCGTCTGAAAATTCCATCATCAGGGGCGGCGACCGCGGGGCCCCCGATTTTCGAAGCCCGTGGTTTGGTGCCGTTGCCGGCCGCGCTGTACCCTCTTTTAGGCCCGCGGCACGACTGGTCGCTTCGGGTGAACGGCCCCCTTAGCTCAGTCGGTAGAGCGTTTCCATGGTAAGGAAAAGGTCAACGGTTCGATTCCGTTAGGGGGCTCGGCGGACGCCGAGAAGGCTGGCGGCCCCGACCCCAACACGGGGTGGTCAGAGGCGATGTAGCTCAGTCGGTTAGAGCGAACGACTCATAATCGTTAGGTCGCCGGTTCGAGTCCGGCCATCGCTACAACACAACAACGCGACTTGTAAGAGGGAAAACGGACATGGCTTCCAGTACCGACGTGCGGCCGAAGATCACCTTGGCATGCGAGGTGTGCAAGCACCGCAACTACATCACGAAGAAGAACCGCCGCAACGACCCCGACCGGTTGGAACTGAAGAAGTTCTGCCCGAATTGCGGCAAGCACCAGTCCCACCGCGAGACACGGTAGCCAGCCGCGCGCATTCAACCGAGACGACTAGGTAGGTTCGACAGCTGTGGGGTTGACCGCAAACATCGTCGGGATGCATTACCGCTATCCCGACCATTACGAGGTAGAGCGGGAGAAGATCCGCGAGCACGCGGTCGCCGTGCAAAACGACGACACCTTCTTCTTCGAGGAGGACGCGGCCGCTCAGCTCGGATATAAAGGGTTGCCGGCCCCGCTGACGTTTATCTGTGTGTTCGGCTATAAGGCGCAGACGGCGTTCTTCCAGAGCGCCAACATCGCACTCCAGGATGCGCAAATAGTCCAGGTCGACCAGGTGCTGAAATTCACGCAGCCGATCGTGGCGGGCGACAAGCTCTATTGCGACGTGTGGGTGGACTCGACACGTAAGGCGCACGGAACCCAGATCATCGTAACCAAGAACATCATCACCAACGAAGCGGGTGAGGTTGTTCAGGAGACCTACACGACCCTGGCGGGCCGTGCCGGTGACGACGGAGAAGAGGGATTTTCTGATGGCACTGCGTGAGTTCGATTCGGTCAAGGTGGGTGACTTGCTTCCGGAGAAGACCTATCCGCTGACCCGCCAGGACCTGGTGAACTACGCCGGGGTCTCGGGCGACTTGAACCCGATCCACTGGGACGACGAGATCGCCAAGGTCGTGGGGCTGGACACCGCGATCGCGCACGGGATGTTGACCATGGGCATCGGCGGAGGTTTCGTCACCTCGTGGGTTGGTGACCCGGGGGCGGTCACCGAGTACAACGTGCGGTTCACCGCCGTGGTGCCGGTACCGAACGACGGCAAGGGCGCTGAGCTCGTCTTCAGCGGCAAGGTCAAGTCCGTCGATCCCGAGAGCAAGTTGGTGACCATCGCGCTCACGGCCACTACCGGCGGCAAGAAGATCTTCGGCAGGGCCATCGCGTCGGCGAAACTGGCATAATCCATGGCGCTCAAGACCGACATTCGCGGGATGAGCTGGCAGTATCCGGGTTACTTCGAGGTGGGTCGCGAGCAACTTCGCGGATTCGCGCGAGCGATCAAGTGCGATGATCCCGCCTGCTTCGACGACGTCGCGGCCGCCGAACTGGGCTACGACACCCTCGTTGCACCGATAACCTTTGTGTCGATCTTCGCGAAACTTGTCCAGGACGATTTCTTCCGGAACGTCGACCTCGGCATGGAGACCATGCAGATCGTCCAGGTTGACCAGCAGTTCGTTTACTACAAACCGATGCGAGTCGGCGACAAGCTCTTCGGCCGTATGGAGATCGAATCGGTGAACGAGCGTTTTGGCGCCGACATCGTCGTCACCAAGAACACCTGCTCCGACGAGGAAGGCGAGGTGTTCTTGACTGCTCACACCACCCTGATGGGACACGAGGGTGACAAGTCCATCGCGCTCAGATGGGACAAAGAAACCGGGCAGGTCGTCAGAACCGCGTAATTAGTATCTGACTTGCGCGCCGATGTACACTCGGACCTCGGGGTTTTCCCATTACAGCGCGCTGTCCGTCGGTTCGGCGATCACCGAACGGAGAGCGCGCGTGTCATGTAAGCCCCGGCAGGTAAGCGCAGGTTGGCCTGCCAACCGCCAAGGGGCGTAGCTCAACTGGCAGAGCAGCGGTCTCCAAAACCGCAGGTTGCAGGTTCAAGTCCTGTCGCCCCTGCTGAACGGCCTGCTTAACGGCGGGGCCGTGCCATGGTGGACACTGGAAGGATGCCCCGCAACACGTGGGACGGCTCGCGGGAGACTAGCAAACAAAGGAGCATGCGGTGAGCGACGAAGGCAACGCTGCCAACGACGCCGCAAGCGACGGCGGCGACAGCGAGGAGGGCCGCGGGAGCGGCGGCCGGACGGCCTTGGTGACGGAGTCGGTGACGCGGCCGGCGCGCCCGACCGGCAAGCGGTCCCGCCAGCGGGCAGGCGATGCGGCCGGAGACGTCGACGCTGCGTCCGCGGACGAGGTTGGGGTCTCCGAGGACGAGGCCGGCCGAGGGTCCAAGAAGGCCAGGACATCCAAGGCGGCCAAGAAACCGAGGAGGCCCGGGGACCGTCCGGCCAATCCGCTCGTGTTCGTCTACAACTACCTCAAGCAGGTGGTTGCCGAGATGCGGAAGGTGATCTGGCCGAATCGCAAACAGATGCTCACCTACACCTCAGTGGTCCTGGCCTTCCTGGCCTTCATGGTGGCGGTGGTCGGCCTCGCAGACTTCGGCCTGACCAAGCTGGTCCTGTTGGTGTTCGGCTGAGCTTCGAGAGTACAGAGAGGACTGAAAACCGTGACTACCTTCGACGGCGACACGTCCGCGGGTGAAGCGGTCGACCTCAAAGAGGCCGACGAGCACGCCTCAGAGGCGTCAGAGGCCTTGGAGGCCCCAGGGAGCACCGCTCCCGCGGAGCCGGCCGAGGAGGTCGACCCGGCCGCCGCGCTCAAGGCGGAGTTGCGCAGCAAGCCCGGCAACTGGTACGTGATCCACTCCTACGCGGGTTACGAGAACAAGGTCAAGGCCAACCTCGAGACCCGCGTGCAAAATCTTGACGTCGGCGACTACATCTTCCAGGTGGAGGTGCCCACCGAAGAGGTCACCGAGATCAAGAATGGCCAGCGCAAGCAGGTCAACCGCAAGGTGCTGCCCGGCTACATCCTGGTGCGCATGGACCTGACCGACGACTCGTGGGCCGCGGTGCGCAACACCCCGGGGGTCACCGGATTTGTCGGCGCGACTTCGCGGCCGTCGGCTCTCACGCTCGACGACGTGGTGAAGTTCCTGCTACCGCGGGGGACGGCGAAGAAGACCGCCAAGGGTGCGGCCAGTACCGCCGCCGCCACCGAGGCGGGTGGCCTGGAACGTCCGGTCGTCGAGGTCGACTACGAGGTCGGCGAATCGGTGACGGTCATGGACGGACCGTTTGCCACGCTGCCGGCCACGATCAACGAGGTCAACGCCGAACAGCAGAAGCTCAAGGTGCTGGTGTCGATCTTCGGCCGTGAAACGCCGGTGGAATTGACATTCGGCCAAGTCTCAAAGATCTAGCCGACGGAACCGGCTGCAAAACCAGGAAGGAATATCGACATCTCATGGCCCCGAAGAAGAAGGTCGCCGGGCTGATCAAGCTGCAGATCGTGGCGGGACAGGCCAACCCGGCCCCGCCCGTGGGACCCGCGCTCGGCCAGCACGGCGTCAACATCATGGAGTTCTGCAAGGCGTACAACGCCGCCACCGAGAACCAGCGCGGCCAGGTCATTCCCGTGGAGATCACGGTCTACGACGACCGCAGCTTCACGTTCCAGCTGAAGACCCCGCCCGCCGCCAAGCTGCTGCTCAAGGCCGCAGGGGTGGGTAAGGGTTCGGCGGAGCCGCACAAGACCAAGGTCGCCAAGGTCACCTGGGACCAGGTTCGCGAGATCGCCGAGACCAAAAAGACCGACCTCAACGCCAACGACATCGACGCGGCCGCCAAGATCATCGCCGGCACCGCTCGGTCGATGGGGATCACCGTCGAATAGCGCGTCCACACGTGGGAGGGCCAGCTTCGGCCCGCCGTCGGACGACGATGCAGGCCGCCAACGGCCTGAGGAGGAGTCCGACAAATCCAACCACGACCCAACACCAGATTGGATGAATCAAGTGAGCAAGAACAGCAAGGCATACCGCGCCGCCGCAGAGAAGGTGGACCGCGACAACCTCTACACTCCGTTGGAGGCGGCCAAGCTTGCCAAGGAGACGTCGTCGGCCAAACAGGACGCGACCGTCGAGGTGGCGATCCGGCTCGGTGTCGACCCGCGCAAGGCCGATCAGATGGTCCGCGGCACGGTCAACCTGCCGCACGGCACCGGTAAGACCGCCCGCGTCGCGGTCTTCGCGGTGGGTGACAAGGCCGAACAGGCGCAGGCCGCGGGCGCCGACATCGTTGGCAGCGACGACCTGATCGAGAAGATCCAGGGCGGGTTTTTGGACTTCGACGCGGCGATCGCCACTCCCGACCAGATGGCCAAGGTCGGTCGCATCGCCCGCGTGCTGGGCCCGCGCGGCCTGATGCCGAACCCCAAGACCGGCACCGTCACCCCCGACGTCGCCAAGGCCGTAGCCGATATCAAGGGCGGCAAGATCAACATCCGCGTGGACAAGCAGGCCAACCTGCACTTCGTCATCGGAAAGGCGTCCTTCGACGAGAAGGCGCTGGCCGAGAACTACGGCGCCGCGCTCGACGAGGTGCTGCGGCTCAAGCCGTCCGCGTCGAAGGGTCGCTACCTGAAGAAGATCACCGTGTCGACGACGACGGGGCCGGGTATCCCGGTTGACCCGTCCGTCACTCGGAACTTCTCAGAGGCGTAGTGAGCCGGCGCCGTGAGGCGCGGGCGAACGGAGCCGACCATCGGGCCAGAGGCGTAGTGAGCCGGCGCCGTGAGGCGCGGGCGAACGGAGCACGCGGGAGATTCCGCTTCGGCAGTAGATTCTTCCGGTGACTGTGCGCACCAGGCCGGCTTGGCTGACCCGAAATCTGTGGGTGCTGTCGCTGGTGTCGCTGCTGCAGGATGCGGCGAGCGAGTTGCTCTACCCGCTGCTGCCGATCTACTTGACGACGGTGTTGGGTGCTCCGCCGTCGGTCGTGGGCGCGATGGAAGGCGCCGCGGAGGGCGCCGCATCGTTCACCAAGCTCGTGTCGGGTCCGTTGGGCGACCGGTTCGCCCGCCGCCCGCTGATCGCGTCCGGCTACGGGATGGCGGCGTTGGGCAAGCTCATCGTCGCTGCCGCCGGGGCGTGGCCAGGGGTGCTGGCCGGGCGGGTCGTCGACCGGTTGGGGAAGGGACTCCGCGGTGCGCCCCGCGACGCGTTGCTGGTGGAGGGCGTGGAGCCGGCCCAGCGCGGGCGGGCGTACGGGTTTCACCGGACCATGGACACGCTGGGCGCGGTCGTCGGGCCGCTCCTCGGGCTTGCCGGATACGAGCTGTTCGATCACCGGATCGCTCCGGTGCTCTATCTGGCTGTCGTTCCCGCCGTGCTCAGCGTGCTGCTGGTCTTCTGGGTCCGCGAACGACCTCGGAAAGCGACGCACGGGTCGCGGCCGTCGATGTTGGCCGGGACCGGGCGGTTGCCCCGCCGCTACTGGGAGGTGGCGTCGTTTCTGGTTCTCTTCAGCGTCGCGAACTTCCCCGACGCGCTGCTCTTGTTGCGGCTCAAGCTGATCGGCTTCTCGGTCGTCGGCGTCATCTTGGCCTACGTCGGCTACAACCTGGTGTACGCGCTGGCGAGTTTCCCGGCCGGAGCGCTTGCGGACCGGTTCGGTCGCCCTGTCGTGTACGGGGTCGGGCTGGTCTTCTTCGCGATCGGCTATCTCGGTCTGGGCATAACCACGAACGTCGCGACCGCGTGGGCCCTGATCGCCGCATACGGGCTGTTCACCGCGTGCTACGACGGCGTCGGAAAGGCGTGGATCTCGGCGATCGTCGGGGCCGACTTGCAGTCCAGCGCCCAGGGCGTCTTTCAGGGTCTGACCGGATTTGCGGTGCTGGCAGCGGGGCTGTGGGCCGGCCTCTTGTGGGGCGCCGACGGACGGCTGCCGCTGCTGGTCTCGGGGGTGGCCGGTGCGGTGTTCGCTGTCGCTTTGCTCGGCGCTGTCGCTGTTAGGCGCACCACGCGCAATAGGTAGGGACTCGGGACCAACGGAAGATCGGGGCGTCATGAACGACGTGAGGCAGGGCTTGACCAAGGTTCCGGCGGTCACCCTGGGTTTTTGGGTCATCAAGATCCTGGCGACGACGTTGGGTGAAACCGGTGGCGACACCGTCACGATGACGCTGAATTGGGGCTATGTGGCCGGGGTTGCGCTCTTCGGCGTCACGCTGGCCGCACTGGTTGCCGCGCAGATCTCCGCCAAGCGTTTCCATGCGGCTCTGTACTGGGCGACGATCGTGGCCTCGACGACGTTTGGCACGGCGTTGGCCGACTTCGCGGACCGCTCGCTGGGCATCGGCTACACGGGCGGATCGCTGCTGCTGCTCGGCTGCCTCTTGGCCACGTTGGGGCTGTGGCGGTGGTCGCAGGGCACGGTGTCGGTGAGCACCGTATCGACGCCGAAAGTGGAAGTGTTCTACTGGGCGACCATCACGTTCTCGCAGACGCTGGGAACCGCGCTTGGCGATTGGCTCGCCGACACCCGTGGATTCGGTTACGAACGGGGCGCGTTGGTCTTCACCGCGGCTCTTCTCGTCGTCGTAGCCCTGTATTTCTGGACGAACGTGTCGCGGGTGGTCTTGTTCTGGGTCGCATTCATCCTGACCCGGCCGCTCGGCGCAACGGTGGGGGACTTCCTCGACAAGCCGGTGGTCGACGGCGGCCTGGCGCTGAGCCGCCCACTGGCTTCGGCGGTCATCGCGGTCATCATCGTCGCCTTGCTCATCGTCTTGCCGCAACGTCCGGGACGTCACCCGGGCCAGACGGAAGGCGGCACGGCGGCGCAATCACCGATCACGTAGCGGGCACTGTCGAGTGCAGGGGGTCTACGTCCGCCCCTCGCACTCGGCGATGCGCCGCCGCAGGAAGGCGCCGCCCGGCTCGGAAGTGTTGCCCGCCAATGCTTTTCGGTACCATACGAGGGCATCGGCGGGCCGTCCCGTGCGCCGAAGCAGGTCGGCGCGCACCGTCACGACCAGATTCGAGCGCGCGAGCAGGGGATCGTTCGCGACTTCCTCCAGGGCGGCCAGGCCGGCGTCGGGCCCGTCGCGGAAACCGATCGCCAGCGCGCGGTTGGCGCGCGCCACCGGCGACCCGGTCATCTGCACCAGCCGGTCGTAGGCCGCGCAAATGGTAGACCAGTCGGTTAGCTCCCAGGATGGCGCCGTCGCGTGCAGAGCGGCGATCACCGCCTGCGGCAGGTAGGGGCCCGTCGATCCCTGGGCCCGCCGCAATTGGTCCAGCCCCCCGGCGATTCGGCCGCGGTCCCACCGGCGACGGTCCTGTTCCTCGAGCGGCAGCAGCATCCCGGTTTCCCCCACGCGGGCCGCTCGTCGCGAGTCGTGCAGCAGTATGAGGGCCGCCAGGGCGTGTGCCTCCGGCTCGTCGGGCATCAGCACACACAGCTCTCCGGCCAGCCGAACCCCTTCGTCGCACAGTTCGTCGCGGATCGCCGACGGGCCCGCGGTCGACCAATAGCCCTCGGTGAACACCGAGTAGATGCAGCTCAGGACGTGTGGTGTGCGCTCGGGCAGCAGCTCGGCGGGCGGCACCCGCAGCGGGATGTTCGCATGGCGAATCTTGTTTTTGGCGCGGGTGATTCGCTGGCCGACGGCGGCTTCGCTCTGCAGCAGCGCACGGGCGATCTCGGTGACGGTCAACCCGGACACCAACCGCAGGGTGAGCGCCAGTTGTGACTGCCGGTCGAGCGCCGGATGCGCGCAGGTGAACATCATCCGCAGCTCGTCGTCGCGAACCGGATGCGGGTCAGTGCCGTCGGTGCGTGCCCGGACCTCGTCCATAACAGCCGCCGATTCCTTTCCCGGACGGACGGCCTCGCGGCGCAATCGGTCCAGGGCGCGGTTGCGGGCGACGGCTACCAGCCACCCGCCGGGATTGTCGGGAACACCGTCGCGCTGCCAGGTGCGAAGCGCCTCGGCGCAGGCTTCCTGGACGGCGTCTTCAGCGATGGTGAGGTCGCCGGACCACCGCGCGAGCGCGGCGACGGCGGGCCCCCATTCCCGCCGGAAGACGCCGTCCAGGCTGCGCATTTATAGCGCGGAGACCCCGGCCAGTTGTCGCACCTCGACGGCCGAAGCCGGGATCGTCGACGCGATCTTGACGGCCTCGTCACGGTCAGCGGCGCCCAGCAGGTAGACGCCGGTGGCCACTTCGGCGCCTTCCGCGTACGGTCCGTCGGTGATGACGATCTCGCCGTCGCGCACCCGCACCGTCGTCGCCGTCGATCGGTCGTGCAGTGCGGCGCCGCCGAGTACGTGATCGCCCGCGGCGCTCGAGAACTCGCCGTGGCGCGCCGCCAACGCGTCCCACTCCGGGGTGAACGGTGGGTGGGCGGATGCCGGTGGTTCCAGCAGCAAAGCGATCCAGTCGTTGCCGGTCAGGCCGCGGGACGGCTCAAGCGGGTTGAGCAGGGGCCATAGCTCTACGGCGCCGTGCTCGGCGGCCGGGATGTCGCGGGCCAGAGCCAATGCCTCGTCGAGGTTTTCGGCCTCGAATACGTAGTAGCCACCCGCCACTTCGGCACCTTCGGGGAATGGGCCGTCGGTGATGATCGGCGCATCCGGACCGCCGGTGATGCGCACCGCGGTCGCCGCGGGCGCCAAGGCGTCACCACCGCGGATCGCCGAGGCGGCTTTGGCGTGGAAGGCCTGGTAGGCCGCTATCTCGGCTGCCCGCTCGTCGGGTGTGCGCTCGCGCTCCCGGCTGATCAATAGGGCGAAGTACTGCATCTGTCGTCACCTCCGGATAGTGAGCGAAGCCTTGCGCTCCACTCTCTACCTATTCGACGAACTGCGCAGCCAGGATTCCGACAGCGCGCCGAAAAAAATTAGGCGGCCGCCCCCGGCTTGAGGTAGGTGACCAAACTGCAGTCCAGCATCTCGTCGGCGAAGTAGTGTTCGCAGCCACGCAGATACTTCATGTACCGGTCGTAGACCTCTTCGGAGGTCACCTCGATGGCCTTGTCCCGGTTGGACTCCAACGTGTCGCCCCAGATGCGCAGCGTCTTGATGTAGTGCGGACGCAGCGAAAGTGGTTCGGGCACAACGAAACCCGCCTTCTCGCCGTGTTCGACCATCATCTCGGTAGACGGCAGGCGGCCGCCGGGAAAGATCTCGGTGATGATGAACTTGATGAAGCGCACCGTCTCGAAGGTCAGTTTCTTACCTCGGGCGGCCATGTTGTAGGGGTGGTAGCTGACGCTGCTTTGGACGGTCATCCGGCCGTCGTCGGGCATGATGTCGAAACACCGTTTGAAGTAGTCGTCGTAGTTCTCGTGCCCGAAGTGCTCGAAGGCTTCGATCGACACGATCCGGTCGACGGGCTCGCTGAAGTCCTCCCAGCCGTGCAGCCGCACGTCATGCGACCGGTTGGTGTCGAGCTCACCCAGCACCCGCTCACAGCGGGCGTGCTGGTTTTTGGACAGCGTCAGGCCGATGACGTTGACGTCGTACTTCTCGACGGCGCGCTTCATGGTGGTGCCCCACCCGCAGCCGATGTCCAGCAGGGTCATGCCCGGCTTGAGGTCGAGCTTGTCCAGGTTGAGGTCGATCTTGGCGTATTGGGCCTCTTCCAGGGTCATGTCGTCGCGCTCGAAATAGGCGCAGCTGTAGATCCGGGTCGGGTCCTGGAACAGGGCGAAAAAGTCGTCGGAGACGTCGTAGTGCGCCTGAATGTCTTCGAAGCGGGTCCGCGTCCTCGTCGGACCACTCGGTTGCTCAGCCATGCTCGTCTTGTTCTCCTGGATTCACTGCTCAAACGCAGGCACGCGTCGTCGAGATATCTGACGTGCAACGATACCGAAGGTCACTTCTCCAACGTGAACTGGTTGCAGTCGACGTAACCGGTCCGGAACACCTTGGCGCACCCGGTCAGGTACTTCATGTACATCTCGTAGACCTCTTCGGACTGGATCGCGATGGCCTCGTCCTTGTGTGCCTCCAGCGCCTCGGCCCACAGGTCGAGGGTCCTGGCGAAGTCCGACTGCAGCGACTGGATGCGGGCCACCTTGAACCCCACCTTCGTCGCGTGCTCCTCGACTTTCTCGATCATCGGCAGCCGGCCGCCCGGGAAGATGTCGGTGACGATGAACCTCATGAATTTCGCCATCTCCATCGTCAACGGGATGCCGCGCTCCATGACCTGCTTGACGTGCAGCCCGGTGATCGAGTGCAGCAGCATCACGCCGTCGTCGGGCATCGCGTTGTAGGTGAATTTGAAGAAATCGTCGTAGCGGTGAAAACCGAAGTGCTCCAACGCCTCGATCACGACGATGCGGTCCACCGGTTCGGTGTACTCGGCCCAGTCGCGCAGCAGGACCTGCCGCGAGCGGTCGCTGTCGATCTGGTCGAGGACCTGCTGGCAGTACGCGTGCTGGTTCTTCGACAGCGTGAGCCCGACCACGTTGACGTCGTAGCGCTCGATGGCGCGCTTCATCACCGAACCCCAGCCGCAGCCGACGTCGAGCAGGGTCATCCCCGGCTCCAGCCCCAGCTTGTCCAGCGTCAGGTCGAGTTTGGCGAGCTGCGCCTCGTGCAGCGTCATGTCCTCGCGCGGGAAGTACGCGCAGCTATAGGTGCGCGTCGGATCCACGAACAGCGCGAAAAACTCGTTCGACAGGTCGTAGTGCGCCTGGACATTGTCGAGGTTCGACCGCTTGAGCGTGGCCCCCACTCGATTCTCGACCATGATGTCCTCCCGACTGGATCGGCACCTTGGCTCGATACCGTCCCCCGGCACCCTACACGGGGCCGGCCCCATCCCCCATGTTTGATGTCGCGCGCCACTGGGGTTTCTCGACTGGTTCGGATCCCAGTGTGACGCGCGCCACCACTATTTCTCCAGAGTGAACTGGTTGACGTCGATGTAGCCCGTCCGGAACGCCCCGGCGCAGCCGGTCAGGTACTTCATGTACCGCTCGTAGACCTCGTCGGACTGGATGGCGATGGCCTCGTCCCGGTGCGCCTCCAGGGCCTGCGCCCACAGGTCCAGAGTGCGGGCGTAATGCGGCTGCAGCGACTGCCGGCGGGTCACCGTGAACCCGGCTTTCGCCGAGCGCTCGCCCACCATCTCGATCGACGGCAACCGGCCGCCCGGGAAGATCTCGGTGACGATGAACTTGATGAAGCGGGCCATGTCGAAGGTGAGCGGGATGCCACGCTCGACGCACTGCGGTCCCGTCAGCCCGGTGATGGTGTGCAGCAGCATCACGCCGTCGGCGGGCAGGAGGTTGTGGGCCATCGCGAAGAAGTCGTCGTAGCGCTCGTGACCGAAGTGCTCGAACGCGCCGATCGACACGATGCGGTCGACGGGCTCGTCGAACTGTTCCCAGCCGGCCAGCAATACCCGCTTGCCGCGGGCTTCCCCCGCAAGCGGGCGGTGCCCCGAGTCCATGGCGTCGAACGCCTTCTGGACGTGGGCCGCCTGGTTCTTCGACAACGTCAACCCGACGACGTTGACGTCGTAGTTTTCGATGGCGCGGCGCATGGTCGCGCCCCAGCCGCAGCCGACGTCGAGCAGCGTCATCCCCGGCCGCAGTCCAAGCTTCCCCAGCGCCAGGTCGATCTTGGCGAGCTGCGCCTCTTCCAGCGTCATGTCGTCGCGCTCGAAGTAGGCGCAGCTGTACGTCTGGGTGGAGTCGAGGAACAGCCGGAAGAAGTCGTCGGACAGGTCGTAATGCGCCTGCACATCGTCGAAGTGCGGCGTCAGATCCTTCTTCTCGGCCACGCCGTTCGCCTCACTTCGTGAGGGTGAACTGGGCGACGTTGATCATCCCCCTACGGAAACGCTCGGCGCACCCGGTCAGGTAGTGCATGAAGTTGTCGTAGACCTCTTCGGACTGGATGGCGATGGCGCGATCGCGGTTGCCCGCCAAGTTGGCCGCCCACGTGTCCAGGGTGCGTGAGTAGTGCTGCTGCAGCACCTGGATCTGCTCCACCGAAAAACCGGCGGCCTGCGCATTGTCGACGATATCGGGCTCCGACGGGCATTCGCCGCCCGGAAAGATGGAGTCGCGCAGGAATTTGAGGAACCGTATATCGCTCATCGTCAGGGCGATACCCTGCTGGTGCAACCAGCGGCGGTCGTAAGTGAACAGGCTGTGCAACAACATCCGGCCGTCGTCCGGGAGGATGTCGTAAGAACGGTCGAAGAACGACCGATAGCGCTCCTTGTGGAACGCGTCGAACGCCTCGAACGACACGATCCGGTCGACCTTCTCGTCGAACTCCTCCCAGCCCTGCAGCCGAGCCTCGGCATGGCGCGTCGTGGGAATCGCGGCCAGCCTGGCCTTGCTGCGCTCGTAGTGGTTGCGCGACAAGGTCACGCCGATCACGTTGACGTCGTACTTCTCGACGGCGCGGACCAGCGCCCCGCCCCAGCCGCAACCCACGTCGAGCAGCGTCATCCCCGGCTCCAGGTTCAGCTTGTCCAGGGCGAGGTCCAACTTCGCCAGTTGCGCCTCTTCGAGCGTCATGTCGTCGCGCTCGAAGTACGCGCAGGTGTAGACCCAGGTGGGGTCGAGGAAAAGCCCGAAAAAGTCGTCCGAAATGTCGTATGCCGCTTGTGAATCCTCGTAATACGGTGTGAGCTCCACCATGTCTTTAGACATCCTCCCAGCGCGATCCGTACAACCCTGTGAGGTCGTTCGTGAACGTCACAGGGCAACCCTAAAGCAGCCTGACCCTGGCGTCAGCCGGCTTCGGCGAAGTTGCTAGTCAGCACGCCGATCAGGCGATCCCAGAGTTGCTGAGGCAGGTCATGGGCCATGCCGTCAAACAAGACTAGTCGAGCGCCGTCGATGGCGCGCGCAACGGCCCGGGCACCGGAGGGGCGCATCAGCTTGTCCGCCCGGCCGTGTATCACCACGGTCGGTGCGGCCGTCCGACGGTTGTAGCGCACCAGGCTGCCGCTGCCCAGGACCGCGCTGAAGTGGCGGGCGACGCCCCACGGGTAATAGCTGCGGTCGTAGCCCTCTGCCGCATCGGCGCGCACCTGCTCCTCGGTCGTGCGGTACCGCGGACTGCCGATGATGCTGGTAACGCGCACGGCGTTGTCGATGATGACCTCGCGCGGGGAACTCGGCGGCGGCCCCTTGAGGATCGCCAGCAATGCGCGCGGGGCCGGCGGCGGCAGGAACCGCCGATTGTTGCTGGAGAAGATGACCGCCAGCGACTTCGTCCGCTCGGTGAAGCGGGCCGCGAAGACCTGGGCGATCATGCCTCCCATCGACGCCCCGACGATGTGGGCGCGCTCGATGCCGAGGTGGTCCAGCAGCGCGGCGGCATCGTCGGCCATGTCTTCGAGGCCGTAGGGGGCCTGCCCCGGCAGGCCGAGCCAGAAGCGCAGCAGCCGCGGGACAAGCGGCTGGCCGGAGCGGGGCGGCTCGGTCTTGTGGGACAGGCCGACGTCGCGGTTGTCGTACCGGATCACGCGCAGGCCCTGAGCCACCAGCTTTTCGCAGAAGCCGGTGCGCCACAGCAGGAGTTGCGCGCCCAGCCCCATGATGAGGAGCACAGGCGGGTCGTCGAGGTCGCCCATGTCCTCGTAGTAGAGCTCGAGGTCGCCCTCGGGATGGGCCACTGCCGCATGGCCGGTGCGAATCTTCATCACACTGCCCTACACCTCGATGTCGGACTGGTGCTCGCGGCTTACCTCGACCATGAAGTTGGCGAAGTATCCCGTCAGCTGCGGGTCGGACATCATCTGCCACTTCGGCGCCAGCAACTTCATGTACCGCTCGACGTAGAGGAACTGCTTGCCGATCAGCACCAGCTCGCGGGGCAGCTTGACGTCGTAGGCATCGGCCAGCGCCGACAGCTGCCGGCCGATGTCCGCGTACGACATGTCCCCCAGCGTCTGCACGGTCAACGGGGCGGCGAAGCGCTCCAGGTCCCTGGCGGCCTCGGCCTCGGGCTTCATGGTGCCCACGGCGCCCATCAGCACGACGATCTTGCCGGCGGCGGCGTGGTCCTTCTTGACCAGCAGCGCGTACACCAGCTCGCGCAGCAGCCAACGGGTGCGCGGGTCGATGCGGCCCATGATCCCGAAGTCGAAGAACACGATCCGGCCCGCCTCGTCGACGTAGAGGTTGCCCGCGTGCAGGTCGCCGTGGAACAGCCCGTGCCGCAGACCGCCCTCGAAGAGGCTGAACAACAGCGCCTTGACCAGCTCGACCCCGTCGAATCCGGCCTTGCGGATGGCGGCCGCGTCGTCGATCCGGATGCCCTGCACCCGCTCCATGGTCAGCACCCGCCCGCTGGTGAAGTCCCAGTACACCTGCGGCACGCGGATGGTCTTGCCCAAGGGGGAGACGTGCAGGTGCGAGACCCACGCCTCCATGGACTGCGCCTCCAGGCGGAAGTCGAGCTCCTCGGCGAGATTGTCCGCGAAGTCGGCGACCACGTCCTGTGCCGACAACCGGCGGCCCAGCTTGGCCAGTTCGACGGCCTGCGCGAAGCGCTTGAGGATCTGCAGGTCGGCGGCCACGCGGCGGCGGATGCCCGGCCGCTGGATCTTGACGACGACCTCTTCGCCGGTGTGCAGCGTGGCGTTGTGCACCTGCGCGATGGAGGCCGACGCGAATGGCGTCTCCTCCCACGTGGCGAACAGCTCGGCGGGGTCCCGGCCGAGGTCCTCGACGAAGAGCTTGTGGACCTCTTGGGGGTCGGCCGGCGGCACCCGGTCCAGCAGGCCGCGGAATTCGCGCGACAGCGACTCCCCGAACGCTCCGGGGCTCGACGCGATGATCTGCCCGAACTTGACGTAGGTGGGACCGAGGTCGGCGAAGGTGTGCGGCAGCTGCTTGACCACTTTCTGCTGCCACGGCCCCTTGCCCGGCAGCTTGGTGACGATGCGAGCGGTGGTGCGGGTGACCTGCCAACCGGTGACGGCTACCCGGGCCGCTTCGACCGGCAACGGCACCCGGTCCAGTTTGGCCACCTGGCGGTGTTTGGTAGACGTCATTCCAGCAGTCTGCCAAATCGGTGGTGTCGAGTCCCAATTCACTGTGACCGCGGTCACGGGCGGGACGACCCTCGAGCGTGCACTCAGTGCGAAAATCCGGCCGCAATTTCGCGGTGATTACGCGTTCGGCGATGATTTGGCGCTCAGGATTTGACCCAAGGCTTGACCCACCCTTCCATCTCCCAGTTCTCCACCCCGGCGATCAGCTCGTACATGGTGGCGCCGTCGATGGATTCGCGGATGATGTCGGCGTGGCCGGCGTGCCGGGCCAGCTCGTTGATCACGTGCAGGATCACCCAGCGCACCGACCACGCCTTCTGGTTCTTGGGGAACCACGGGATGTCCTGCGGGACGGGCACCGCGGCGTCGAGGTCCGCGGTGTCCACCAGCCGCAGCGACTCCGCGTTCTGGGCTTCGAAGGCCCGCAGCAGCGCGGCCAGCGTCTCGTCGGGCCGCATCACGTGCTGATCCGCGAAGTCCCGGGCGATCTCCTCGAACGGTCGGGTGTCCTTCGGCGGTGCGTCCGGCGCCGCGGCGACTCGTCCCATCCAGCTGCGCTGCAGCCCGGTGGCGTGCTTGACGAGCCCGCCGATCGACAGCGCGCTGACCGACGGCGTGGACCGGGCCCGGTCGTCGGTGAGACCGTAGGAGACGGCGAAATATGCGCTCTGGTGAAACGCCAAAAATTCGCGCAGGGCGTTGCGTTCGTCGGACACGGGTGGGGCGAGGGCGGGCATTCGTCGATCCTTGACCGTAAAGTGCGGGGATGCACGTGGTTTCGGCGGCTTCCGCGGAGCTTTTTGTGGGACCGCCGGACGCGCCGCTGCAACTGGCGCGCGTCACCGTCACCGGCTGCACCCAGCCGACGCTGCTGCGCGTGGACGGCGACGGTCTGCGCGGCGAGGCGGTGGCCGATCCAGGCCGGGAGGCCGTCGAGATTCCGGTCGCGGTGGAACGCCCGGTCGTCGGCGAGCGTCGTGCCGCGCGGGTCCAGGCCGCGGCGGCCGGGGTGCGGTCCGAGTTCGGCTTCGAGTTCGGAGTGGCCGAGCCCGGCTGGACGATGTTCATGGTCAGCCACTTCCACTACGACCCGGTGTGGTGGAACACGCAGGGCGCCTACACCAGCGAATGGACCGAGGACCCGCCGGGGCGCGCACGGCAGACCAACGGCTTCGAGCTGGTGCACGCGCATCTGGAAATGGCTCGCCGCGATGCCGACTACAAGTTCGTGCTCGCCGAAGTGGACTACCTCAAGCCCTACTGGGACACGCGGCCCGAGGACCGCGCCGACCTGCGCAGGTTCATCGCCGAGGGCCGCCTCGAGGTGATGGGCGGCACGTACAACGAGCCCAACACCAACCTCACCAGCCCGGAGACGACCATCCGGAACATGGTGCACGGCATGGGTTTTCAGCGTGACGTCCTGGGCGCCGACCCGGCCACGGCGTGGCAGCTGGACGTGTTCGGGCACGATCCCCAATTCCCGGGAATGGCCGCCGACGCCGGCCTGACATCCAGTTCCTGGGCCCGCGGCCCGCACCACCAGTGGGGTCCGGCCCAGGGCGGTGACGTGGACCGCATGCAGTTCTGCAGCGAATTCGAGTGGATCTCGCCGTCGGGCCGCGGCCTGCTGACCCACTACATGCCCGCGCACTATTCGGCGGGCTGGTGGATGGATTCGTCGACCTCGCTGGCGGAGGCCGAGGACGCGACTTTCGAGCTGTTCCGCCAGCTCAAGACGGTCGCCCTGACGCGCAACGTGCTGCTGCCCGTCGGCACCGACTACACGCCGCCGAACAAGTGGGTCACCGCGATCCACCGGGACTGGGGCTCGCGGTACACCTGGCCGCGATTCGTGTGCGCGTTGCCGAAGGAGTTCTTTGCGGCGGTGCGCGCGGAACTCACCGACCGCGGGCAGGTGCCGTCGCCGCAAACCCGCGACATGAACCCGATCTACACCGGCAAAGACGTCTCCTACATCGACACCAAGCAGGCCAACCGCGCCGCGGAGAACGCCGTCCTGGAGGGCGAGCGCTTCGCCGTCTTCGCCGGGCTGATGACCGGCGCCGGCTACCCACAGGCCGCGCTGGCCAAGGCGTGGGTGCAGCTGGCGTACGGGGCGCACCACGACGCCATCACCGGCTCGGAGTCCGACCAGGTCTACCTCGACCTGCTGACCGGCTGGCGCGACGCTTGGGAGCTGGGCCGCGCGGCCCGCGACAACTCGCTGGCGGTGCTGTCCGCGGCCTTGGATACTCGGGCCGGCGACGTGATCGTGTGGAACCCGTTGGCGCACCGGCGCACCGACATCGTCACCCTCCGACTCGACCCGCCGACCGGAGTGGGGGTGCGGCTGCTCGATGACGGCGGCGAGGAGCTGCCGGCACTTGTCGAGCACGGCGGTCGCTCGGTGACCTGGCTCGCACGCGACGTGCCGTCGCTGGGCTGGCGGACCTACCGGCTGGTGCCTGTCGGCGACGGGACCGGACCGACCGGCTGGACACCGGCGCCCGGAACGCGAATCGCCAACGAGCACTACCGGATTCAGGTCGACCCGGCGCGCGGGGGCGGGGTCGCCGCCCTGACCCACCAGGGTCGCCGGCTGGTCGCCGACGGGCGGGTGGGCAACGAACTCGCCGTCTACGAGGAGTACCCGTCGCACCCGACGCAGGGCGAGGGCCCGTGGCATCTACTGCCCAAGGGGCCGGTGGTGTGCTCGTCGGAGTCGCCGGCGCGGGTGCAGGCCTTTCACAGCCCGATCGGGGAGCGACTGGTGGTGCACGGCCAGATCGGCGCGTTGCTGAAGTACACCCAGACCCTGACCTTGTGGCGCGGCGTGGCCCGGGTGGACTGCCGCACCACCATCGACGAGTTCACCGGCGCCGACCTGCTGGTCCGGCTGCGCTGGCCGTGCCCCGTGCCGGGCGCCATGCCGGTGAGCGAGGTGGGGGATGCCGTCGTCGGGCGCGGTTTCGCGTTGCTGCACGAGGGTGGCCGCTCGGTGGACGCCGCGGAGCATTTGTGGACGCTGGACAACCCGGCCCACGGGTGGTTCGGGTTGTCGTCGGCCGTGCGCGTGCGGGTGGGCGATGGCGTGCGGGCGGTCTCGGTGGCCGAGGTGGTGTCGCCGGACGAGACCGTGTCCGGCCCGCTGGCGCGCGAACTGATGGTCGCGCTGGTCCGCGCCGGTGTCACGGCCACCTGCAGCGGCGCCGACAAGCCGCGCTACGGCCACCTCGACGTCGACTCCAACCTCCCGGACGTGCGGATCGCGCTCGGCGGGCCCTCGCGCAACGACTTCACCAAAGCCGTTCTCGCGCAGGCCGATCCGGCATACACCGCCGAACTCGACCGCCAGCTTGCCGCGACGGGCGGCGCCCGGGTCTGGGTGCCCGCCGAGACGCCGTTGGCCGCCGCGTGGGTACCCGGCGCCGACCTGCGCCGGCCGCGGGCGCTTCCGGTGCTGGTGATCGCCGGCCGGGACGACAACAGCCTGCGCACCGAGATCGCGTCGGTGACCGACGGCCTCGGGGGCGCCGAGATCCTGGTCAGCCAGGACGCCCCCTCGGGAATGGAGCGCTTCGAGGCGCGCACGATCGCGCTGCTCAACCGCGGCGTGCCCGGCTTCGCCGTCGACCTCGAGGGCACCCTGCACTCCTCGCTGATGCGGTCGTGCACCGGCTGGCCGTCGGGCACCTGGATCGACGACCCGCGCCGCACCGCGCCCGACGGGTCCAATTTCCAACTCCAGCACTGGACACACGATTTCGACTACGCGCTGGCCTGCGGCGAGGGTGACTGGCGGCGCGCCGAAATCCCGGCCCGCAGCGCGCAGTTCTCCCACCCGCTGCTCGCCGTCGCGTCCGGGCCGCGAGCGGGCACGCTTGCGGCCTCCGGGTCACTGCTGCACGTCGATCCGGCCGACTCGGTACACCTGGGAGCGCTCAAGGCGGCCGGGAACCCGCTGGCGGCGGGCAGCGCCCGGCCGGTCGACCCCGGCGCGGTCGCCCTGCGTTTGGTGGAAACCACCGGTGCGGGCACCCGCGTCGCCGTCGGCTCCGCGCTGGGCAAGCTAAGCGCGCTGCGTCCCGCCGACCTGTTGGAACGGCCCCTGCACCGCAAGCGTTCGGTCGACCTGCACGGCCAGCAGGTGGCCACCGTGCTGGGCCGGCTCGAAATGCCCAGAGCGAGTGACGATTCCGTCGAACTCGCCCCGGAAACCGAGACCGCACAGCCGCTGTTCGCGCGCTACTGGCTGCACAACCGCGGCCCCGCGCCACTGGGTGGGTTGCCGGCCGTCGCGCATCTGCATCCCGCATCGGTGTCCGGCGAGCCCGGCGGCGAGGTCACGCTGCGCCTCACCGTCGCCAGTGACTGCAGCGATGCCGCGTTGGACGGCACGGTGGCGATGATGTGTCCCGACGGCTGGTCGGCCAGACCCGGCGAGCGGCCGTTCACGCTGCCCAGCGGCGACCACCAGGAGGCCGACGTGGTGGTGTCGCTCCCGGCCGGCACGCGACCGGGGCTGTATCCGGTCCGCGCCCAGCTCCGCGTCACCGGGGACGAGGTCCCGGCAGCCTGGCGGCAGGTGGTCGAGGACGTCTGCGTGGTGACGGTCGGAGGGAAAGCGGTGGATCCCGGCGGGCTCATCCACCTGGTCGACGGCCCCGCCAAGGTCACCCTGGCAGCCGGCGACACGGCGTCGCTGACCGTCACTGTCGGCACCAGCGCCGGGGCCGACCTGGCGCTGGAGGCGCACCTGATCAGCCCGTGGGGCACCTGGGAGTGGATCGGCCCCGCGGCCCTCGGCGCGGTGCTGCCCGCCCGCGGCACCGTCGAGCTCACCTTCGACGTTTGTGCACCGGCCTGGCTGGATCCCGGCCACTGGTGGGCCCTGGTCCGGGTCGGCTGCGCAGGGCGGCTGGTCTACTCCCCGGCGGTGCGGGTGACCGTGACATGAGAGCCGACGTGGTGGCAACCGTCGCCGGCCGCCCCGTCCCGGTCGATGACCTCGACGCGGCCGAAGCGCGGCTGCGCAGCCGTCGCGGCGCGGCGGCGCTGCCGGGGCGCGGGACGAGCGAGGTCCGGCAACTGCGGCGCTGGCTCACCCAGGTGATCGTGACCGAGCGGGTGATCGCCGCCGAAGCGGCCGCGCGCGGGCTCACCGCTCGCGGCGCGCCGGGCGAGGAGGAGCTGATGCCGGACGCGACGGCCCGGCTGGAGATCGGCAGCATCGCCGCGGCCGCGCTGGCCCACCCCCGCGCCCGGGCACTTTTCGCCGACGTCACCTCCTCCGTCCGGGTCACCGACGACGAGGTGGCCGACTACCACGCCCGCAACCCGCTGCGGTTCGCCGCCGCGCGCCCCGACCGGGACGGCTGGCTGTCTCCGTCGCCCGTCGGCCCGGCGCTGGGCGAGGTTCGCTCGGCGATCGTCGAGAACCTGCGGGGCGCCGCGCGGCGACGGGCCTTCCGGGTGTGGCTGGACGCGCGTTGCGCCGCGCTGGTCGAGCTCGCCCCCGGCTACGAGCACCCCGGCGACCCCCGCCAACCCGACAACACCCACCGGCACTGATCGACATGCTCACCCTCTGCCTGGACATCGGCGGCACCAAAATCGCCGCCGCTCTGGCCGACCCCGGTGGTGTGCTCGTCTACACCGCCACCCGCCCCACCCCGCCCGACGCGACCGCCGAACAGGTGTGGTCCGTGGTCGCCGCGATGATCGCCGACGCGGTGCGTGCGGCCAATGCGATGCCTATCGCCCCGATCGCGGCGGTCGGTGTCGCGTCGGCCGGCCCCATCCACCTGCACAGCGGAACGGTCAGCCCCATCAACATCCGGTCCTGGCGGGGCTTCCCGCTGCGAGACCGGGTGGCCGCCGAGGTGCCGGGCGTACCGGTGCGGCTGGGCGGCGACGGCGTGTGCATGGCCCTCGGCGAGCACTGGCTGGGAGCGGGAAGGAGCGACGGCCGGGATGCGCGCTTCCTGCTGGGCATGGTGGTCTCCACCGGGGTGGGCGGCGGGCTGGTGCTCGACGGCGTCCCCTACCTGGGCCGCACCGGCAATGCCGGTCACGTGGGTCACGTGGTGGTCGACCAGGACGGGCGGCCCTGCGCCTGCGGTGGCCGCGGCTGCGTGGAGACGGTTGCGTCCGGCCCGTCGATGGTGCGCTGGGCGCGGGAAAGCGGGTGGTCCGCGCCGCCCGGCGCCGGTGCCAGGGACCTGGCCGCCGCCGCGGCGGGCGGGGATCCCGTGGCGGCGCGTGCGTTCGCCAGGGGAGCGACCGCGCTGGCGGCGATGATCGCCTCGGTGGCCGCGGTGTGCGACCTCGACCTCGTCGTCGTCGGCGGCGGCGTCGCCAAATCCGGACGCCTGTTGTTCGACCCGCTGCGCACGGCGTTGGCCGACTACGCCGGGCTGGACTTTCTGGCCGACCTACGCGTGGTGCCGGCCGAGCTCGGCGGCGAGGCCGGTCTCGTCGGCGCGGCCAGGCTCGCTGGAATCAGCCCGCCGTCCGCTTGACGCGAACGGCGCTGCGCTGCATATGGTTTCGGCCCCATCCGCACAGGCTTTCCAGCACCGGAGCCAGCGTCATGCCGTATTCCGAAATCGAATGGTGAACGCACGGCGGCACCGTGCGGGCGTCGTGGCGCCCAATGATCCCGTCGTCGACCAGTTCGTGCAGGTGACGAATGAGCATCCGCTCGGTGATGCCCGGAATGCTGCGCCGCAACTCGGCGGTCCGCATCGGCCGGTCGCACAGGCGCCGCAGGATGGTGCCCTTCCAGCGGCCATCGATCACCGACAGCGCGGCGCGATCGGGCAGTCGCTGAATTCCTTCTTCGATACGGCCATCGCCGCTCCCAGCCTCGGCATCATGCTGACAAAGCTGCCAGTACTACGTCATGGTCACCGTCGCGGTCACCCGGCCATGACCGTTTTTGGCTGACGGCGCCGGCCAGGCTACCCTGGTTGTCGATCCACCGAAGACCGTCGGTCACCGAGAAATCGGTCGAAGGCCCGGGAGCATCCCGGCGGCCCCCGCAGGAGGACGAGGCACTAACGCCGGCGCACGCCGGCGTCGTTCACGCCCCGGCCGCTTCCTGCGCCGGGGCGTTCGTCGTTTCCGGGGGATCGCAGACGACACGTCGCACGACTTTCACCTCGAGGAGGTAGGCATGGCCAGGGCTGACAAGGCCACCGCCGTCGCAGACATCGCGGAGCAGTTCAGGGAGGCGACCGCCACCCTGATCACCGAGTACCGCGGATTGACGGTGGCCAACCTGGCCGAGCTGCGCCGGTCGCTGAGCGGGTCGGCGACCTACTCGGTGGCCAAGAACACGCTCATCAAGCGGGCGGCGTCGGAAGCGGGGATCGAGGGCCTCGACGAGCTGTTCGCGGGCCCGACGGCCATCGCGTTCGTTACCGGCGAGCCGGTGGACGCCGCCAAGGCGATCAAGACCTTTGCCAAGGACAACAAGGCGCTGGTCATCAAGGGCGGCTACATGGACGGCCGCGCGCTGACGGTCGCCGAGGTCGAGCGCATCGCGGACCTCGAGTCCCGCGAGGTGTTGCTGGCCAAGCTGGCCGGTGCGATGAAGGGCAACCTCGCCAAGGCGGCCGGCTTGTTCGCCGCCCCGGCCTCGCAGCTGGCCCGGCTCGCGGCCGCGCTGCAGGAAAAGAAAGCCACCGAAGCACCGGCACCAGCCGCAGCGGCCCCGGCGCCCGAGCCGGCCGCGGAGCCCGCTGCCGAGCCGGCATCACCGGAACCCACCGAGTCACCGGCCGAAGCCGAATAACCCCAACCCGAAATCAGGAAGGACCACCACACATGGCAAAGATGTCCAGCGACGAGCTGCTCGACGCGTTCAAGGAAATGACCCTGCTGGAGCTCTCGGACTTCGTCAAGAAGTTCGAGGAGACCTTCGAGGTCACCGCGGCCGCTCCGGTCGCCGTCGCCGCGGCCGGTCCGGCCGCCGGTGGCGCGCCCGCCGAGGCCGCCGAGGAGCAGTCGGAGTTCGACGTGATCCTCGAGGCCGCCGGCGACAAGAAGATCGGCGTGATCAAGGTGGTCCGCGAGATCGTCTCCGGCCTGGGCCTCAAGGAGGCCAAGGACCTCGTCGACGGCGCGCCCAAGCCGCTGCTGGAGAAGGTGGCCAAGGAGGCCGCCGCGGACGCCAAGGCCAAGCTCGAGGCCGCCGGCGCCACCGTCACCGTCAAGTAGGCCGGATCGCGAAGACCCCGGAGCCGCCGGTTCCGGGGGTTTCGCCTGCTCAGCCCGCCGGCATCGCCGAGGCGAGCGACCGCTCGACTCGCTCGGGCGTATCACCCAGCGCCACAAGCAGATTCGTGGTCAACGCGGTCAGCACCGGTGCGACGGCCGCGCCGTCGGGGCCGTAAAAGCCGGCCAGTTCGAGCATCACGAACCCATGGATCAGCGTCCAGAACTGGGCTGCGGTGGCCACAACCTGTTCATCTGCCGGGGCCTGAACCTCCGCCTCGGCCGGGGAACGGGAGCCGATCCGGCCCGCGAGCATGCACCGGCGCACCGCCCGCACCACGCGGGCGAAGCTGGGGTGGCGTTGGTGAATATCGTCGATGGTCAATGTCAAAACGTTGGCAGTGGGTGCGTTGATGCCGTGTGCGCTCGTGCTGCCGAACATCAGCCGATACATGTGCGGGTGCTTGCTGGCGTAGCGCCGGTATGCCGCACCGATGGTCAAGATATCGGCGACCGGGTCCGCGGTCTCGGGCACGGCCAGTGCGGCGTCGAACTGCCGCAGGCCTTCCTCGGCAACTTCGGCGATCAGTCCCCGCATCCCGCCGAAATGGGTGTAGACCGCCATCGTCGAGGTGCCCGCGGCACCGGCCACCCTGCGGGTCTGCAGTGCGTCGGGACCGTGCTCGTGCAGCAGACCGACCGCCGCGGACAACATCTCGTCGCGCACGCCGCGTTGCGTCGGTGAAGCTGTTTCCGGAACCATCCCGGAAGCCATTCCAGATGCCATCATTGCCGTTTCCTCATCCCCGGCGTACCGTCGGGATAACATCATAATAACAATGTTATAGGAGCTGAAAAAACGTGACTTCAGCGCAGGCCGTCGAGACCCACAACCCCTACCTCGAAGGGTTCCTGGCGCCGGTGCGTGCCGAGGTCACCGCGACCGACCTCCCGGTCACCGGGCACATCCCGGAACACCTCGACGGGCGCTACCTGCGCAATGGTCCGAACCCGGCCGCCGAGGTCGATCCCGCGACCTACCACTGGTTCAGCGGCGACGGCATGGTGCACGGCGTGGCGCTGCGCGACGGCAAGGCCCGCTGGTACCGCAACCGCTGGGTGCGCAGCCTCTCGGTGTCCGCCGCCCTCGGCGAACCGGCGCCGGCCCGGCTCAACCCGCGAGCCGGCATCCTCTCGCTGGGGGCCAACACGAGCGTGTTGAGCCACGCCGGGCGGACGCTGGCCCTCGTCGAGGGCGGCGTCGCCAACTACGAGCTCACCGAGGAACTGGACACCGTCGGGACCTGCGACTTCGACGGGACCCTGTACGGCGGCTACACCGCCCATCCGCACCGCGATCCGCGGACTGGCGAATTACACGCGCTCTCTTACTCGTTCGCGCGCGGGCGGACCGTGCAGTACTCGGTGATCGACACCCGGGGACGGGCCCGCCGAACGGTCGACATCGCGGTGTCGGGATCGCCGATGATGCACGACTTCTCGCTGACCGACAAATATGTCGTGATCTACGACCTGCCGGTGACGTTCGACGCGGCGCAGGTCTTGCCGGCCAAGATGCCGCGCTGGCTGGATCTACCGGCCCGGCTGGTGGTGCAGTCGCTGATCGGTCGCGTCCGGGTGCCGGGCCCCATCAACGCGATGTTGAATCGCAACCCCAAACACTCCGACCAGATGCCCTACGCGTGGAACCCCGGCTACCCGGCGCGCATAGGGGTGATGCCGCGCGAGGGCAACAACCGGGACGTGCGGTGGTTCGACATCGAACCGTGCTACGTCTACCACCCGCTCAACGCCTACTCCGAGATGCGGGACGGGCATGAGGTCCTCGTACTCGACGTCGTGAGCTATCCGCGGATGTTCGACCGTGACCGGCGCGGGCCCGGCGACAGTCTGCCCACGCTGGACCGTTGGACCGTCAACCTGTCGACCGGCACCGTGACCACCGAGCGCCGCGACGACCGGCCACAGGAATTTCCCCGGATCGACGAATCCCTGCTGGGCACCAAGCACCGCTTCGGCTACACCGTCGGCGCCGGAAACCTCAGCGACGACGCATCCGACTCGTCGACGTCGCTGTACAAACACGACTACGCGACCGATTCCCACACAACCGCCCCACTCGATCCCGAGCTGCAGCTCGGTGAGATGTGCTTCGTGCCGAACCCGTCGGCGCGGGCCGAAGACGACGGCGTCCTGATGGGCTACGGCTACCACCGCGGCCGCGACGAGGGCCAATTGCTCATGCTGGACGCCCAGACGCTCGAGCCGATGGCGATCGTGCACCTGCCGCAGCGGGTACCGATGGGCTTCCACGGCAACTGGGCGCCGGCGGGCTGACAAGCATCCACGGCCGGGGCCCGAGGTGATCTCGGGTGAGCCACCTTCAGGCCGCGGTGCTGCGCAACCCCTGCTGCCGTGCCCTCGGCGTGCGCTACAGTGACTCATGCCACACGAAAGGGCAGGTGGCAGGCGTAGGTGTGGACGGAAGGGTCTCCCATGGGCATCGCTATCGAGGTCAACGGATTAACGAAGTCCTTCGGACCCTCGCGGATTTTTGAAGACGTGACGCTGACCGTCCCCGCCGGGGAGGTCAGCGTTTTGCTTGGCCCCTCGGGTACCGGCAAGTCGGTGTTTCTGAAGTCCCTGATCGGTCTGCTGCGGCCGGAACGCGGCTCGATCGTCATCGACGGCACCGACATCATCGAATGCTCGGCCAAGCAGCTTTACGAGATCCGCACGCTGTTCGGCGTCATGTTCCAGGACGGCGCCCTGTTCGGGTCGATGAACATCTTCGACAACACCGCGTTCCCGCTGCGAGAGCACACCAAGAAGAAGGAAGGCGAGATCCGCGACATCGCCATGGAGAAGCTGGAGCTGGTGGGCCTCGGCGGCGACGAGAAGAAGTTCCCCGGCGAGATCTCCGGCGGTATGCGCAAGCGCGCCGGCTTGGCCCGCTCGTTGGTGCTCGACCCGCAGATCATCTTGTGCGACGAGCCCGACTCGGGTCTGGACCCGGTCCGTACCGCCTACCTGAGCCAGCTGATTCTGGACATCAACGCCCAGATCGACGCGACCATCCTGATCGTGACGCACAACATCAACATCGCCCGCACCGTGCCGGACAACATGGGCATGCTGTTCCGTCGCAAGCTGGTCATGTTCGGCCCGCGCGAGGTGCTGCTGACCAGCGACGAGCCGGTCGTGCGGCAGTTCCTCAACGGCCGCCGCATCGGGCCGATCGGCATGTCCGAGGAGAAGGACGAGGCGACCATGGCCGAAGAGCAGGCCATGGTCGATGCGGGTCACCAGGACGGCGGTGTGGAGGAAATCGAGGGGGTGCCGCCGCAGATCGTCGCGACGCCGGGCATGCCGGAGCGCAAGGCTGTGGCCCGGCGCCAGGCCCGGGTGCGCGAGATGCTGCACACACTGCCGAAGGAGGCCCAGGCCGCGATCCTGGACGACCTCGAGGGCACCCACCGGTACCAGGCGGACCAATTCGGCGGCTGACGCGCGCCACCGTTTCCGGCCTCACGACAGTACGGTTCGCGGGGTGGTGGTCCGCTGCGCGCGCAAGAGGCCCCCTGTGCCGGTTCCGCCCGATAATTTCGCGATAACTTGTCCCCACCGCGGCCCCGTCCTCTTGACGACGGGGCGTAAACGGGTCAGTCTGTTGGGCAGCATGTGTCCAGGGAAAGCCGAGATGCCAGCCAGCGCCGAGGGCTCCCTGGACCGTTATGTGTTGGGTAGTTGAGGAATGCGCGGTCCTGCGCTATCGTTGGACGTTGCGCTGGCTACTTCCTGCCCACCTCACCCGCCACCTGACACTGTGGTTCTAAGCCTGAGCCCCCTTTAGCGGCTTAGCTGTTTCGTTGCGCGCGTGAGGTCCGGACAGATCGTTCGCCGGCCTAACCGACACAATTTAGCGGCGAACAGGCCGGGGGACCCGGTTTTCGTGAGTCGCGCGAGGTGCTGGAAGGATGCATCTTGGCAGATTCCCGTTCCTCTAATGGAGACAGTTCCTCTAACGGCTCCGTGCCCGGAGCGCCCAATCGAGTTTCCTTCGCCAAGCTCCGCGAACCGCTCGAGGTTCCGGGCCTGCTCGACGTGCAGATCGACTCGTTCGAATGGCTGATCGGCTCGCCCGGCTGGCGCGAGCGCGCGGTGGAGCGCGGCGACGTTTACCCCAAGGGCGGCCTCGAAGAAGTGCTCGACGAGCTGTCGCCGATCGAGGACTTCTCCGGCTCGATGTCGCTGTCGTTCTCCGACCCTCGCTTCGACGAGGTCAAGGCGCCGGTCGACGAGTGCAAAGACAAGGACATGACGTACGCGGCCCCGCTGTTCGTCACGGCCGAGTTCATCAACAACAACACCGGTGAGATCAAGAGCCAGACGGTGTTCATGGGTGACTTCCCGATGATGACCGAGAAGGGCACCTTCATCATCAACGGGACCGAGCGCGTGGTTGTCAGCCAGCTGGTGCGCTCGCCCGGCGTGTACTTCGACGAGACCATCGACAAGTCCACCGAGAAGACGCTGCACAGCGTCAAGGTGATCCCCAGCCGGGGTGCCTGGCTGGAGTTCGACGTCGACAAGCGCGACACCGTCGGTGTGCGCATCGACCGCAAGCGCCGGCAGCCGGTCACCGTGCTGCTCAAGGCGTTCGGCTGGACCGCCGAGCAGATCACCGAGCGGTTCGGCTTCTCCGAGATCATGATGTCGACGCTGGAGAAGGACAACACCGCCGGCACCGACGAGGCGCTGCTGGACATCTACCGCAAGCTGCGTCCGGGCGAGCCGCCGACCAAGGAGTCCGCGCAGACCCTGCTGGAGAACCTGTTCTTCAAGGAGAAGCGCTACGACCTGGCCCGGGTGGGTCGGTACAAGGTCAACAAGAAGCTCGGCCTGAACGCCAAAGGCTCGGCGACCCCGATCACCACCACGACGCTGACCGAGGGAGACATCGTCGCCACCATCGAGTACCTGGTCCGGCTGCACGAGGGGCAGGCCACGATGACGGTCCCCGGCGGCGTCGAGGTGCCGGTGGAGACCGACGACATCGACCACTTCGGCAACCGACGGCTGCGCACGGTCGGCGAGCTGATCCAAAACCAGATCCGGGTCGGCATGTCGCGGATGGAGCGGGTTGTCCGCGAGCGGATGACCACGCAGGACGTCGAGGCGATCACGCCGCAGACCCTGATCAACATCCGCCCGGTGGTGGCCGCGATCAAGGAGTTCTTCGGCACCAGCCAGCTGTCGCAGTTCATGGACCAGAACAACCCGCTTTCGGGCCTCACCCACAAGCGCCGCCTGTCGGCGCTGGGGCCGGGCGGTCTGTCGCGTGAGCGTGCCGGGCTGGAGGTCCGCGACGTGCACCCGTCGCACTACGGCCGGATGTGCCCGATCGAGACCCCCGAGGGTCCGAACATCGGCCTGATCGGGTCGCTGTCGGTGTACGCGCGCGTCAACCCGTTCGGCTTCATCGAGACGCCCTACCGCAGGGTGGTCGACGGTGTGGTCACCGACGAGATCCACTACCTGACGGCCGACGAGGAGGACCGCCACGTTGTGGCGCAGGCCAACTCGCCGATCGACGGCCAGGGCCGGTTCGTCGAGCACCGCGTGCTGGTGCGCCGCAAGGCGGGCGAGGTGGAGTACGTGCCCTCGTCCGAGGTGGACTACATGGACGTCTCGCCCCGCCAGATGGTGTCGGTGGCCACCGCGATGATCCCGTTCCTCGAGCACGACGACGCAAACCGTGCCCTGATGGGCGCCAACATGCAGCGCCAGGCGGTTCCGCTGGTGCGCAGCGAGGCGCCGCTCGTGGGCACCGGCATGGAGCTGCGCGCGGCGATCGACGCCGGCGACGTCGTCGTCGCCGAGAAGGCCGGGGTGATCGAGGAGGTTTCCGCCGACTACATCACCGTGATGGCAGACGACGGCACCCGGCACACCTACCGGATGCGCAAGTTCGCCCGCTCCAACCACGGCACCTGCGCCAACCAGTCGCCGATTGTGGACACGGGCGACCGGGTCGAGGCCGGCCAGGTCATCGCCGACGGTCCGTGCACCGAGAACGGCGAGATGGCGCTGGGCAAGAACCTGCTCGTCGCGATCATGCCGTGGGAGGGTCACAACTACGAGGACGCGATCATCCTCTCCAACCGCCTGGTGGAGGAGGACGTGCTCACCTCGATCCACATCGAGGAGCACGAGATCGACGCCCGCGACACCAAGCTCGGCGCCGAGGAGATCACCCGGGACATCCCGAACGTCTCCGACGAGGTGCTGGCCGACCTGGACGAGCGCGGCATCGTGCGCATCGGTGCCGAGGTCCGCGACGGCGACATCCTGGTCGGCAAGGTGACCCCGAAGGGTGAGACCGAGCTGACGCCGGAGGAGCGGCTGCTGCGCGCGATCTTCGGCGAGAAGGCCCGCGAGGTGCGAGACACCTCCCTGAAGGTGCCGCACGGCGAGTCCGGCAAGGTCATCGGCATCCGCGTGTTCTCCCGCGAGGACGACGACGAGCTGCCGGCCGGTGTCAACGAGTTGGTCCGCGTGTACGTGGCCCAGAAGCGGAAGATCTCCGACGGCGACAAGCTGGCCGGCCGGCACGGGAACAAGGGCGTGATCGGCAAGATCCTGCCTGCCGAGGACATGCCCTTCCTCCCGGACGGCACGCCGGTGGACATCATCCTCAACACCCACGGTGTGCCGCGGCGGATGAACATCGGCCAGATTCTGGAGACCCACCTCGGTTGGGTCGCCAAGTCCGGGTGGAAGGTCGACACCGCGAAGGGCGTTCCGGACTGGGCCGCCAACCTGCCCGAGGACCTGCTGCACGCGGAGCCGAATGCCATCGTGTCGACACCGGTGTTCGACGGTGCGCGGGAGGCCGAGTTGCAAGGGCTGCTGTCGGCCACGCTACCCAACCGGGACGACGAGGTGATGGTGGACGGCGACGGCAAGGCGGTGCTCTTCGACGGGCGCAGCGGTGAGCCGTTCCCGTACCCGGTGACCGTCGGCTACATGTACATCATGAAGCTGCATCACCTGGTTGATGACAAGATCCACGCCCGCTCCACCGGCCCGTACTCGATGATCACCCAGCAGCCGCTGGGTGGTAAGGCGCAGTTCGGTGGACAGCGGTTCGGCGAGATGGAGTGCTGGGCCATGCAGGCCTACGGTGCCGCGTACACGCTGCAGGAGCTGTTGACCATCAAGTCCGACGACACCGTCGGCCGGGTCAAGGTCTACGAGGCGATCGTCAAGGGCGAGAACATCCCGGAGCCGGGCATTCCCGAGTCGTTCAAGGTACTGCTCAAGGAGCTGCAGTCGCTGTGCCTCAACGTCGAGGTGCTGTCGTCGGACGGCGCGGCGATCGAGCTGCGCGAAGGCGAGGACGAGGACTTGGAGCGCGCCGCGGCGAACTTGGGAATCAACCTGTCCCGCAACGAATCTGCGTCTGTTGAGGACCTGGCTTAGCGACCAGCCCAGCCAGCGTCTTATTGGTAACTAAACCCGCAAGGGGAAAGGGAGTTACGTGCTCGACGTCAACTTCTTCGATGAACTCCGTATCGGCCTGGCCACCGCGGAGGACATCAGGCAATGGTCTTACGGCGAGGTCAAGAAGCCGGAGACGATCAACTACCGCACGCTGAAGCCGGAGAAGGACGGCCTGTTCTGCGAGAAGATCTTTGGACCGACTCGCGACTGGGAGTGCTACTGCGGCAAGTACAAGCGCGTCCGCTTCAAGGGCATCATCTGTGAGCGCTGCGGCGTCGAGGTGACCCGCGCCAAGGTGCGCCGCGAGCGGATGGGTCACATCGAGCTGGCCGCGCCCGTCACGCACATCTGGTACTTCAAGGGTGTGCCGAGCCGGCTCGGTTACCTGCTCGACCTGGCCCCGAAGGACCTCGAGAAAATCATCTACTTCGCGGCCTACGTGATTACCGCGGTCGACGACGAGATGCGGCACAACGAGCTCTCGACGCTCGAGGCCGAGATGGTGGTGGAGCGCAAGGGTGTCGAGGACCAGCGCGACGCCGAGTTGGAGGCCCGCGCGCAGAAGCTGGAGGCCGACCTGGCCGAGCTGGAGGCCGAGGGCGCGAAAGCCGATGCGCGCCGCAAGGTTCGGGACAGCGGCGAGCGGGAGATGCGCCAGATCCGCGACCGCGCCCAGCGCGAGCTGGACCGGCTCGAGGACATCTGGAGCACCTTCACCAAGCTGGCCCCCAAGCAGCTGATCGTCGACGAGAACCTCTACCGCGAGCTCGTCGACCGCTACGGCGAGTACTTCACCGGCGCCATGGGTGCGGAGTCGATCCAGAAGCTGATGCAGAGTTTCGACATCGACGCCGAGGCCGACTCGCTGCGTGAGGTCATCCGAAGCGGCAAGGGCCAGAAGAAGCTTCGCGCCCTCAAGCGGCTGAAGGTGGTCGCCGCCTTCCAGCAGTCGGGCAACTCTCCGATGGGCATGGTGCTCGACGCCGTCCCGGTGATCCCGCCGGAGCTGCGCCCGATGGTGCAGCTCGACGGTGGCCGGTTCGCCACCAGCGACCTCAACGACCTGTACCGCCGCGTGATCAACCGCAACAACCGGCTCAAGAGGCTGATCGACCTCGGGGCGCCCGAGATCATCGTCAACAACGAGAAGCGGATGTTGCAGGAGTCCGTAGACGCGCTGTTCGACAACGGCCGCCGCGGCCGCCCGGTCACCGGGCCGGGCAACCGTCCGCTGAAGTCTTTGAGCGATCTGCTCAAGGGTAAGCAGGGCCGGTTCCGCCAGAACCTGCTCGGTAAGCGCGTCGACTACTCGGGCCGTTCGGTCATCGTGGTGGGCCCGCAGCTCAAGCTGCACCAGTGCGGCCTGCCCAAGCTGATGGCGCTCGAGCTGTTCAAGCCGTTCGTGATGAAGCGGCTGGTCGACCTCAACCACGCGCAGAACATCAAGAGCGCCAAGCGGATGGTGGAGCGTCAGCGTCCGCAGGTGTGGGACGTCCTCGAAGAGGTCATCGCCGAACACCCGGTGCTGCTGAACCGCGCACCCACCCTGCACCGGCTGGGCATCCAGGCCTTCGAGCCGATGCTGGTGGAAGGCAAGGCGATCCAGCTGCACCCGTTGGTGTGTGAGGCTTTCAACGCCGACTTCGACGGTGACCAGATGGCCGTGCACCTGCCGCTGAGCGCGGAGGCGCAGGCCGAGGCCCGCATCCTGATGCTGTCTTCCAACAACATCCTGTCGCCCGCGTCCGGCCGCCCCCTGGCCATGCCGCGACTCGACATGGTGACCGGGCTGTACTACCTGACCACCGAGTCCCCCGGCGACACCGGCGAATACCAGCCGGCCGAAAAGGACCGTCCGGAGGTGGGCGTGTACTCCTCGCCGGCCGAGGCCATCATGGCGGCCGACCGGGGCGTGCTGTCGGTGCGGGCCAAGATCAAGGTGCGCCTGACCCAGCTGCGTCCGCCGGCCGAGCTCGAGGCCGAGCTGTTCGGCACCAACGGCTGGCGGCCGGGGGATGCGTGGATGGCCGAGACCACGCTGGGCCGGGTGATGTTCAACGAGCTGCTGCCGCTGGCCTATCCGTTCGTGAACAAGCAGATGCACAAGAAAGTGCAGGCCGCGATCATCAACGACCTCGCCGAGCGCTACCCGATGATCGTGGTCGCGCAGACCGTGGACAAGCTCAAGGACGCCGGCTTCTACTGGGCGACCCGCAGCGGTGTCACGGTCTCGATGGCCGACGTACTGGTCCCGCCGCGCAAGCAGGAGATCCTCGACCAGTACGAAGAGCGGGCCGACAAGGTCGAAAAGCAGTTCCAGCGAGGCGCTTTGAACCACGGCGAGCGTAACGAGGCACTGGTGGAGATCTGGAAGGAAGCCACCGACGAGGTCGGTCAGGCGCTGCGGGAGCACTACCCCAGCGACAACCCGATCATCACGATCGTCGACTCGGGTGCCACGGGTAACTTCACCCAGACCCGGACGCTGGCCGGCATGAAGGGCCTGGTGACCAACCCCAAGGGTGAGTTCATCCCGCGTCCGGTCAAGTCGTCCTTCCGCGAGGGCCTGACCGTGCTGGAGTACTTCATCAACACCCACGGCGCCCGAAAGGGCTTGGCGGACACCGCGTTGCGTACCGCCGACTCCGGGTACCTGACCCGTCGTCTGGTGGACGTGTCGCAGGACGTCATCGTCCGCGAGCACGACTGCCAGACCGAGCGCGGCATCGTCGTCGAGCTCGCCGAGCGCCAGCCCGACGGCACCCTGATCCGCGACCCGTACATCGAAACCTCGGCGTACGCGCGGACTTTGGGTACCGACGCGGTCGACGAGGCCGGAAAGGTCGTCGTCGCGCGTGGTGAAGACCTGGGTGACCCGTCGATCGACGCCTTGCTGGCGGCGGGCATCACGCAGATCAAGGTGCGTTCGGTGCTGACGTGCACCACCGGCACCGGCGTGTGCGCGACCTGCTACGGGCGCTCCATGGCCACCGGGAAGCTGGTCGACATCGGCGAAGCCGTCGGTATCGTCGCGGCCCAGTCCATCGGCGAGCCCGGCACGCAGCTGACGATGCGGACCTTCCACCAGGGTGGTGTCGGTGAGGACATCACCGGCGGTCTGCCTCGCGTGCAGGAGCTGTTCGAGGCCCGCGTGCCGCGCGGCAAGGCGCCGATCGCCGACGTCACCGGGCGGGTCCGCTTGGAGGACGACGACCGCTTCTACAAGATCACCGTCATTCCCGACGACGGCGGCGAAGAGGTCGTGTACGACAAGCTCTCGAAACGGCAACGGCTGCGTGTGTTCAAGCACGAGGACGGTTCCGAGAAGGTGCTTTCCGACGGTGACCACGTCGAGGTGGGCCAGCAGCTGATGGAAGGCTCGGCCGACCCGCATGAGGTGCTGCGCGTGCAGGGCCCCCGCGAGGTGCAGATCCACCTGGTCCGCGAGGTCCAGGAGGTCTACCGTGCTCAGGGTGTGTCGATCCACGACAAGCACATCGAGGTGATCGTTCGCCAGATGCTGCGCCGCGTCACCATCATCGACTCGGGCGCGACGGAGTTCCTGCCCGGCTCGCTGATCGACCGTGCGGAGTTCGAGGCGGAGAACCGCCGGGTGGTGGCCGAGGGCGGCGAGCCCGCCGCCGGCCGTCCGGTGCTGATGGGTATCACGAAGGCGTCGCTGGCCACCGACTCGTGGCTGTCCGCGGCGTCGTTCCAGGAGACCACCCGGGTCCTGACCGATGCGGCGATCAACTGCCGCAGCGACAGGCTCAACGGTCTGAAGGAGAACGTGATCATCGGAAAGCTGATCCCGGCCGGTACGGGCATCAACCGCTACCGCAACATCCAGGTGCAGCCGACCGAGGAGGCCCGGGCCGCCGCGTACACGATCCCGTCCTACGAGGATCAGTACTACAGCCCGGACTTCGGCCAGGCCGCCGGAGCCGCCGTTCCGCTGGACGACTACGGCTACTCGGATTATCGGTAATTCGCAACGAAAAGGCCCCGGGCATGTTGCCCGGGGCCTTTTCTTCTCGCCAGGCGTCATATCGCCGCCGACTGTGCGGCTAGCCGCACGTTCGCTGTCGAGTGTGCGGCCAGCCGCACGTTCGTGAGCGGGTGAGGCCACGTCCGCTGCCGCGACAGCTAAGGCGGCACGGGCGATAGCGACATTGGAAACCACACACGGACCGTATTGTCTGTATGCCATCGCATCGGAGAGCTACGGGAACTTCCCAAGCGACGAGGTGGCTTGCTTCCCAGTGACATTTCGCGTGTGCTAACGGACGACGGTGAACAGCCTCGCGATCTTGGTGGAACGAAGTCGTACGGAGGAGGCGGGAAGTGATGGGCGAGCCGGCCGGGGTCGGAACCAATACTGCGCCTCCGGAGGAGCGGTTGGTTTACGACGACCGCGTCGCGCCAGACCTGGTTGGCCACCTCGTAGGTGCGCGCGCCGACAGATTCCCAGCGGTCGGCCGCTTCCGTCAGATGTTCGGTGGGCCAAGCCAGCAGCTGCGAGAGACCTGGAAACACTGCAACCGCTGACATCGCTAAACGCTAGTCACCGAACGACCGACAGATTCCCAGTGGTCGGCCGCGTCGGCTTCATTGGCGATGTAGCGAGTGTCGGCTTCGACGACGTTCGCGGCGCGGGTGCCTACCCGCGCGGCCAGCGCCGATGTGAAAGCAGTGACGTTAGCGTGGGCGGCGGTAACCGCTGCCGCGCTGGCCTGACAGGACCATCCCCGCCCCGCCGGAGCCGCCGTTGTGTCAAGGTCGCTTACCGAGGCGCCCCACCGGGCGGCGATCGCTTGCAGACCCCCGGAATCCACACGCACTTGCCGCTGCATAGGTAAGAGTTTATTGGGATTGTCGGGCAGCGAAAGTCAGCTGCAAGGGCAGCCAGGCCAGGGCCACTCACTACACTGGCCACGTGTTCATCGGCTCGCACGTCCGCAACGACGACCCCCTCGCCGCCGCGCAGGCGGACGGCGCCGACGTGGTCCAATTCTTCCTCAGCAACCCGCAGAGCTGGAAGAAACCGAAGCCGCGTGACGACGCCGAGACGCTGAAGGCGTCGGCCGTGCCGCTGTACGTCCACGCCCCGTATCTCATCAATGTGGCATCGGCCAACAACCGCGTCCGCATCCCGTCGCGAAAGATCCTGCAGGACACCTGTGACGCGGCCGCGGAAATCAACGCCACGGCGGTGATCGTGCACGGCGGCCACGCCGACGACAACGACATGGAGGCCGGCTTCGAGCGGTGGGTCAAGGCGCTGGACTACCTCAAGACAGAGGTGCCGGTGTATCTGGAGAACACCGCCGGCGGCGACCATGCGATGGCCCGCCATTTCGAGACCATCGGCCGGCTGTGGGATCACATCGGAGACAAGGGCATTGGCTTTTGCCTGGACACCTGTCACGCGTGGGCCGCGGGTGAGGCGCTGATCGATGCGGTCGAGCGGATAAAGGCGCTGACCGGACGAATCGACCTGGTGCACTGCAACGACTCGCGGGACGCGGCGGGCTCCGGCGCCGACCGGCACGCCAACTTCGGTACCGGCCAGATCGATCCGGACCTGCTCGTCGCGGTGGTCAAGGCCGCCGACGCACCGGTGATCTGTGAAACCGCCGACGAGGGGCGCAAGGACGACATCGCGTTCCTGCGGGAGCACACGAGCGGCTGACTCGGCATGCCCCGTCGAGTTGCCCTGCTGCTAGGCGCTGTCCTCGTCGCCGCCGGGTGCACACCGGGTGAGCCGGCGCCGCCGTCCGGCTTCGTCAACGGCGTCAGCGTTCACACCATCAGCGTCGGCGGACACGACCGCGGCTATCGGCTCTACAGGCCCGCCGGATTGTCCCCGTCCGCCCCGCTGGTCGTCATGCTGCACGGCGCATTCGCCAGCGCCGAGCAGGCCGAAAGAGATTACGGCTGGGACGAATTGGCCGACACCGCTAAGTTCGCCGTCGCCTATCCGGACGGCCTGCACCGAACCTGGAATTCCGGGGGCGGCTGCTGCGGGCGGTCGGCCCGCGAAGGCGTCGACGACGTCGGATTCATCACCGCGGCGGTGGCCGACATCGCCAGAAACGTCAGCATCGACCCCGCCAAGGTCTACGTCACGGGCATCAGCAACGGCGGCATCATGTCCTACACGCTCGCCTGCAACACCGGCGTGTTCGCCGCGATCGGCCCGGACTCGGCGACGCAGCTCGACGCATGTCCGTCACCGCATCCCACGTCCGTAATCCATATTCACGGCACCGCGGATCGGCTCGTCCCCTACAGGGGCGGGCAGGGCTTCAGCGTCATCAACGGTCCCTCGGTGGCGGAGGTCAATGCGTTCTGGCGCAACGTCGATCGCTGCGGCGAGCCGACCGACACGACCAGCGGTCCGGTGACCACGTCGACGGCCGCATGCCCCGACAATCGCGGCGTCGTGCTCGTCACCGTCGACGGCGGCGGCCACGACTGGCCCCCCTTTGCCACCCAGACGCTCTGGCAGTTCTTCGCGGCCCATCCCGGCTGACCATTACACCTCTTGTGCGGCTGTTGAGAAAATGTAATATTGGGTGCATGCCAGACACCCATGTCGTCACCAACCAGGCCCCGCCGCTGGAGAATGAGAACCCCGCGGCCTTCCCGGTGCTCGTCGAGGCCCTGATCCGCGAGGGCGGGCAGTGGGGCCTGGACGAAGTCAACGAAGTCGGCGCGCTCTCCGGGTCGAGGCAAGGGCAGCGGTGGGGTGAGTTGGCCGACCGCAACCGGCCCATCCTGCACACGCACGACAGGTACGGGCACCGCGTCGACGAGGTGGAATACGACCCGGCCTACCACGAGCTGATGCGCGCGGCGATCGCCCACGGTCTGCACGCCGCGCCGTGGGCCGACGACCGCCCGGGTGCCCACGTGGTGCGCGCCGCCAAGATGTCGGCGTGGAACTGCGAGCCCGGGCACGTGTGCCCCATCTCGATGACCTACGCCGTCGTCCCGGCGCTGCGCCACAACCCCGAACTGGCGGCGGTGTACGAGCCGCTGCTGACGAGCCGGGAGTACGACCCGGAGCTCGTGCTGGCCACCACGAAAGCCGGCATCACCGCCGGCATGTCGATGACCGAGAAGCAGGGCGGCTCCGACGTGCGTGCGGGCACCACGCAGGCGACCCCCGACGGCGACGGCACCTACAGGCTCACCGGGCACAAGTGGTTCACCTCGGCGCCGATGTGCGACATCTTCCTGGTGCTGGCGCAGGCGCCCGGCGGACTGTCGTGCTTCATGTTGCCGCGCATCCTTCCCGACGGCACCCGCAACCGGATGTTCGTGCAGCGGCTCAAGGACAAGCTGGGCAACCACGCCAACGCCTCCAGCGAGATCGAATACGACAGCGCGGTCGCATGCCTGGTCGGCGAGGAGGGCCGCGGCGTCCCGACCATCATCGAGATGGTCAACCTCACCCGGCTGGACTGCGCCCTGGGCAGCGCCACCAGCATGCGCACCGGCCTGACCCGCGCCATCCACCACGCCCAGCACCGGAAAGCCTTCGGCGCCTACCTGATCGACCAACCGCTGATGCGCAACGTGCTCGCGGACCTGGCCGTGGAGGCCGAGGCCGCAACGATAGTGGCGATGCGAATGGCCGGGGCCACCGACAAGGCGGTGCGCGGCGACCAACGAGAGGCGCTGCTGCGCCGCATCGGCCTGGCCGCCAGCAAGTACTGGGTGTGCAAGCGGTCCACCCCGCACGCCGCCGAGGCGCTGGAGTGCCTGGGCGGCAACGGTTACGCCGAGGAATCCGGAATGCCGCGGCTGTACCGTGAGGCGCCGCTGATGGGGATCTGGGAGGGCTCGGGCAACGTCAGCGCGCTGGATACGTTGCGCGCCATGGCGACTCGCCCTGAATGCATCGAGGTGCTGTTCGACGAACTCGGCGAGAGCGCGGGCCAGGACCCGCGGCTCGGCGGCCACGTCGAACGGCTGCGGACGCAACTGGCCGATCTCGACACCATCGCCTATCGCGCCCGCAGGGTCGCCGAGGACATCTGCCTGGCGATGCAGGGGTCGCTGCTCGTGCGCCACGGCCACCCGGCGGTCGCCGAGGCGTTCCTGACCACCCGGCTCGACGGCCAGTGGGGCGGGGCGTTCGGCACCATGCCGACCGGGCTGGACCTGGCGCCCATCCTGGAGCGGGCCCTGGTAAAGGGCTGAGCCCCAACATGACTCACGCGATCAGGCCGGTCGAATTCGACAACCTGAAGACGATGACCTATGAGGTCACCGACCGGGTTGCGCGGATCACCTTCAACCGTCCGGAAAAGGGCAACGCGATCATCGCGGACACTCCGCTGGAGCTCTCGGCGTTGGTGGAGCGCGCCGACCTCGACCCGGGCGTCCACGTCATCCTGGTGTCCGGTCGCGGCGAGGGTTTCTGCGCGGGCTTCGACCTGAGCGCCTACGCTGACCGCACCGGCTCAGCCGGCGGGACCGGCGCCTACCAGGGCACCGTGCTCGACGGCAAAACGCAGGGGATCAACCACCTGCCGAATCAGCCATGGGACCCGATGATCGACTACCAGATGATGAGCCGCTTCGTGCGCGGGTTCTCCAGCCTGATGCACGCCGACAAGCCCACCGTGGTCAAGATCCACGGCTACTGCGTGGCCGGCGGCACCGACATCGCCCTGCACGCCGATCAGGTGATCGCCGCCGCCGACGCCAAGATCGGCTACCCGCCGACGCGGGTATGGGGCGTCCCGGCGGCGGGCCTGTGGGCGCACCGGCTCGGCGACCAGCGCGCCAAACGCCTGTTGTTCACGGGCGACTGCATCACCGGAGCGCAAGCGGCCGAATGGGGCCTGGCGGTGGAGGCGCCAGATCCCGGGGACCTCGACGAGCGCACCGAGCGGCTCGTGCAGCGCATCGCGGCCGTGCCTGTCAACCAGTTGATCATGGTCAAGCTGGCGCTCAATTCGGCGCTGCTGCAACAGGGTGTCGCCACCAGCAGAATGGTCAGCACCGTGTTCGACGGCGTCGCCCGCCACACCCCCGAGGGGCACGCGTTCGTCGCCGACGCTGCCGAGCACGGCTTCCGCGACGCGGTGCGGCACCGCGACGAGCCCTTCGGCGATTACGGCCGCCAAGCGTCTTCGGTGTAGGCAGGTGTGAGCCTTGCGCAACATGAAGCCCAACATGACGGCCCGGTCGGTGGTGCTCAGTGTGCTGCTCGGCGCCCATCCGGCGTGGGCGAGCGCCAGCGAGTTGATCGGGCTCACCGCCGATTTCGGTATCAAGGAGTCGACGTTGCGGGTGGCGCTGACCCGCATGGTCGGCGTCGGCGACCTGGTCCGGTCCGCGGACGGCTACCGGCTCTCGGACCGCCTGCTGGCCCGCCAGCGCCGGCAGGACGACGCGATGCGCCCCCGCACGCGTCCGTGGCGCGGCGAGTGGCTGTTGGTGGTCGTCACCAGCGTGGGCACCGACGCCCGCACTCGGGCCGCGTTGCGAAACACGATGCACGAGAAGCGCTTCGGTGAACTGCGTGAAGGGGTGTGGATGCGGCCGGCCAATCTCGACCCGGAACTGGACGCCGACGCTGCGTCCCGGGTTCGGATCCTCAGGGCACGCGACGCTGCACCCGAGCAGCTCACCGGCAAGCTCTGGGACCTCGCCGCGTGGGCGAAAACCGGCCACCGGCTGCTCGCCGACATGGCTCAAGCGTCCGACGTTCCCGGACGCTTCCTCGTGGCCGCGGCGATGGTGCGTCACCTCCTCACCGACCCGACGCTGCCGGTCGAACTGCTGCCCGCCGACTGGCCCGGCGGCCGGCTGCGCGACGCGTACCACGACTTCGCCACCGAATTGGCGCAGCGACGTCAACCAACTCAACTCGTGGAGGTGACATGACTGATCCGGTGCGGGTCGAGCGCAAGGGCCCGGTGACGACGGTGATCATCAACCGGCCGGCGGCGCGCAACGCGGTCAACGGACCGACGGCCGCCGCGCTGTACGAAGCGTTCGAGGAATTCGACCGCGACGACACCGCCTCCGTGGCCGTGCTGTGGGGCGATGGCGGAACATTCTGTGCCGGAGCGGATTTGAAAGCCTTCGGCACGCCCGACGCCAATGCCGTGCACCGGACGGGTCCCGGCCCGATGGGTCCGTCGCGAATGGTGCTGTCCAAACCCGTGATCGCCGCGGTGAGTGGCTACGCGGTCGCCGGAGGTCTGGAGCTGGCCATCTGGTGCGATCTGCGGGTGGCCGAGGAGGACGCCGTGTTCGGGGTGTTCTGCCGGCGCTGGGGAGTGCCGCTCGTCGACGGCGGCACCGTGCGGCTGCCGCGGCTGATCGGCCAAAGCCGGGCGATGGACCTGATTCTCACCGGCCGTGGTGTCAAGGCCGACGAAGCGCTGGCCATGGGTTTGGCCAATCGCGTGGTGGCCAAGGGCCGGTCCCGGCAGGCCGCCGAGGAACTGGCGGCTCAGCTCGCGGCGCTGCCGCCGGAGTGCATGCGGGCCGATCGGCTGTCGGCCCTCAACCAGTGGGGACTGCCGGAGTCCGAGGCGCTCGACTTCGAATTCGCCAGCATCTCCCGTGTTGCCGCCGAGGCAAACGACGGCGCCGGCAGGTTCGCGGCGGGCGCCGGCCGCCATGGCGGGCCGGCCGGTTAGCCGTCAGCTGCCCTTGTTGATCGCGTTGCCCGAGCCGAGGTTGTCGACCTTGGGAGCACCGTCCTTGTAGGTGATGGTGTTGTCGACGCCCACCACGCTGATGCGTGTGTTGACCCTGTCCAGGGTGACCTTGTTGTTCGCACCGCCGATGGTCAGCGTCTCGCAGGTCCCGGTGACGGTCAGCGTGTTGTTGGAGCCGCCCACATTCAGCGATTTGCCGTTACCGCAGTCAAGCGTGGCCGTGGTCCCCATGGACCCGTAGTTCAGCGTGTTCCCGATCTCGATCGACGCGGTCGTGCTCGCGCCGCTGGTGCTGATGGGCGCCGCGGTGCCGCTCGTCGTCGTGGTGGGGCCGGCCGCCGTTGTTGTCGTCGAAGACCCCGCGGGCGGGTTGGCCGTCGAACTGCAACCGGCCAGCACCAAAGCCGCGGCGGCCGGCGCCAGGGCGAGTGCGGCCAGCCTGGACGAGTGGTCACCGAAATGCGCGCACATCGATCCTCATTCCCCTTGGTTGGTCCCGGTGGCTCAGCCGGGCACCTGCTGGAGCCGGTTGGTCATGCCCAGTTCGCGGCCGCGGTCCCAGATGAACGGCTGACCGCTGTGGTAGAACACCGTCTCGTCCCAGCCGTAGACGGTGATGTCGTGCGAAACCGATTCGGCGACAACGGTGTTCGACGAGCCCATCACCGTCACCGCGTAGCAGTTGCCCAATGCCGTGACCCTGTTCTGGGTGCCGTTGACGAGCAGTGTCGAATCGTTGCAGTCCACAGTCTGTTCGATGCCCTGCCCGATGACGTGCGTGTCGCCGTTCTTGGCGTGCGCGGCCGGCGGTGGGACGGCGGCGGCCAGGGCACAGGTGGCGAGGGCGCAGGTGGCCAGCGACTCGGCGACGGTTCTCCTGTTCACTGGGACCCCTTTAAGACGGTCGAATGAGCCGTGACTGACATTACGTGCATCGGCCTGCCCAAGGCAGTCTTCACGGCCATTTGCCGGCCCCCGCCCGCTCGGCTCGTGAGTTTCGCGGCCCGCGTCAACTAGAGTCATTAGTTACCGCTCCGTCCGTCGCCAACCGGCGGCGACCGATCATCGCAATCGAAGGGCGATCGTCATGGCAGCTCAGCCGGAAACGCCGACGGCGCCGCGCCAGCGCGCGGGGCGATCCGGCGCCCGCCCGGCCAAGCTGAGCCGCGAAGGCATCGTCGATGGCGCGCTCACCTTCCTCGATCGGGAGGGCTGGGACTCACTGACCATCAACGCGCTGGCCAACCAGTTGGGGACCAAGGGGCCGTCGCTGTACAACCACGTCGACAGCCTGGAGGACCTGCGCCGCACCGTGCGGATCCGGGTCATCGACGACATCATCACGATGCTGAACAGGGTCGGCGAGGGTCGCGCTCGAGACGATGCGGTGCTGATGATGGCCGGCGCCTACCGCAGCTACGCCCATCACCACCCCGGGCGCTACTCGGCTTTCACCCGGATGCCCCTGGGCGGCGACGACCCCGAGTACGCGGCCGCGACCAGGGGGGCGGCCGCGCCGGTGATCTCCGTGTTGTCGTCCTACGGTCTCGACGGCGGCGAGGCGTTCCACGCGGCGCTGGAATTCTGGTCCGCGCTGCACGGCTTCGTCTTGCTGGAGATGACCGGTGTCATGGATGACATCGACACCGACGCGCTGTTCTCCGATATGGTGCTGCGCCTGGCGGCGGGCCTGGGCAGGCGCACCGCGGACCAGGGCGCCCGGGGCTGAGGCCGCCGCTTTGACCCGCGCGACCGGCGGCGGGTATTGTGGAGGCTCGTGCCTGGCGGCTTACGGCGCCTGACCGTAAGGAAGTGGATGCCGGGCAAATTCGCATGTCCACGATGCATCGGAGCCGTTCCGCTGCGCGGCGCACGCGACACACCCGGCCGCGGGGTGGGGGTTGTCCCGAGGCAGGGCATAACTGCACGACAGAGACTTGAAACCGAAACGCCGAACACAGAAAGCCGGTAGATGCCAACCATTCAGCAGCTGGTCCGCAAGGGTCGTCGGGACAAGGTCGGCAAGGTCAAGACCGCGGCTCTGAAGGGCAGCCCGCAGCGCCGTGGCGTATGCACCCGCGTGTACACCACCACCCCGAAGAAGCCGAACTCGGCGCTTCGGAAGGTAGCGCGCGTGAAGCTGACGAGTCAGGTCGAGGTCACGGCCTACATCCCCGGCGAGGGCCACAACCTGCAGGAGCACTCGATGGTGCTGGTGCGTGGTGGCCGAGTGAAGGACCTGCCCGGTGTCCGGTACAAGATCATCCGCGGTTCGCTCGACACCCAGGGCGTCAAGAACCGCAAGCAGGCTCGTAGCCGTTACGGCGCCAAGAAGGAGAAGAGCTAATGCCGCGCAAGGGGCCCGCGCCCAAGCGTCCGTTGGTCAACGATCCTGTCTACGGATCGCAGCTCGTCACCCAGCTGGTGAACAAGGTTTTGATGCAGGGGAAGAAATCCCTGGCCGAGCGCATTGTCTATGCAGCGCTCGAAAATGCCCGCGAGAAGACCGGCACCGACCCGGTGATCACGCTCAAGCGGGCCCTGGACAACGTCAAGCCGGCCCTGGAGGTGCGTAGCCGCCGCGTGGGTGGTGCCACCTACCAGGTGCCCGTCGAGGTGCGTCCGGACCGGTCCACCACGCTGGCGCTGCGCTGGCTCGTCAGCTTCTCGCGGCAACGCCGGGAGAAGACCATGATCGAGCGCCTGGCAAACGAGATTTTGGATGCCAGCAATGGCCTCGGGGCCGCCGTCAAGCGACGTGAGGACACCCACAAGATGGCCGAGGCCAACCGCGCTTTTGCGCATTACCGCTGGTGATAGCTCCGGCGCGGAGCACCGAAGGCGGCGACATCCGGCAGTAGCCGCCGGACGACAAAACAAGCGAACCAAGCAATCGAAAGAGTGGGAAGACTTCTGTGGCACAGAAGGACGTGCTGACCGACCTGAGCAAGGTCCGCAATATCGGCATCATGGCGCACATCGATGCCGGCAAGACGACGACCACCGAGCGCATCCTCTACTACACCGGCATCAGCTACAAGATCGGTGAGGTGCACGACGGTGCCGCCACCATGGACTGGATGGAGCAGGAGCAGGAGCGGGGTATCACCATCACCTCGGCTGCCACGACTACGTTCTGGAAGGGCCACCAGATCAACCTGATCGACACCCCCGGGCACGTCGACTTCACCGTCGAGGTGGAGCGCAGCCTGCGGGTGCTCGACGGGGCCGTTGCCGTCTTCGACGGCAAGGAGGGCGTCGAGCCGCAGTCCGAGCAGGTGTGGCGGCAGGGCGACATATACGAGGTCGCGCGGATCTGCTTCGTCAACAAGATGGACAAGGTCGGCGCTGACTTCTACTTCTCGGTGAAGACCATGGAGGAGCGCCTCGGCGCCAATGTGATTCCGATCCAGTTGCCGGTCGGCTCCGAGGGCGAGTTCGAGGGCGTCGTCGACCTGGTCGAAATGAACGCCAAGGTGTGGCGTGGCGAGACGAAGCTGGGCGAGACCTACGACACCGTCGAGATCCCGGCCGACCTGCAGGAGAAGGCGGAGGAGTACCGCACCAAGCTGCTCGAGACCGTCGCCGAAACCGACGAGGCACTGCTCGAGAAGTACTTCGGTGGCGAGCAACTCACCGTCGACGAGATCAAGGGTGCCCTGCGCAAGCTGACGATCTCCTCTGAGGCGTACCTGGTGCTGTGCGGCAGCGCGTTCAAGAACAAGGGCGTGCAGCCGATGTTGGATGCTGTCGTGGACTACCTGCCGTCGCCGCTGGACGTGCCGCCGGCCGTCGGGCACGTGCCCGGCAAAGAGGACCAGGAGGTGGTGCGCCACGCGACCACCGACGAACCCTTCTCGGCGCTGGCCTTCAAGGTCGCCACGCACCCGTTCTTCGGCAAGCTGACCTACGTTCGGGTGTATTCGGGCAAAGTCGATTCCGGCTCGCAGGTCATCAACGCGACCAAGGGGAAGAAGGAGCGGCTGGGCAAGCTGTTCCAGATGCACTCCAACAAAGAAAACCCGGTGGACACGGCCAGTGCCGGTCACATCTATGCGGTGATCGGGCTCAAGGACACCACCACGGGCGACACATTGAGCGATCCGAACAGCCAGGTCGTGCTGGAGTCGATGTCCTTCCCCGACCCGGTGATCGAAGTGGCAATCGAGCCGAGGACCAAGAGCGACCAGGAGAAGTTGAGCCTGTCGATCCAGAAGCTCGCCGAGGAAGACCCCACCTTCAAGGTGCACCAGGACGTCGAGACCGGCCAGACCGTGATCGGCGGCATGGGCGAATTGCACCTGGACATCCTGGTGGACCGGATGCGGCGCGAGTTCAAGGTCGAGGCCAACGTCGGCAAGCCGCAGGTGGCCTACAAGGAGACCATCCGTCGCGTGGTCGACAAGGTCGAGTACACCCACAAGAAGCAGACCGGTGGCTCTGGCCAGTTCGCCAAGGTGCTCATCGCCATCGCGCCGTTCAAAGGCGAAGACGGTGCGACCTACGAGTTCGAGAACAAGGTCACCGGTGGGCGCATCCCGCGTGAGTACATCCCGTCGGTGGACGCCGGTGCACAGGACGCCATGCAGTACGGCGTGCTGGCCGGCTACCCGCTGGTGAACTTGAAGGTCACCCTGCTCGACGGGGCCTTCCACGAGGTCGACTCGTCCGAGATGGCATTCAAGATCGCCGGTTCCCAGGTGCTGAAAAAGGCTGCCGCGCAGGCGCAGCCGGTCATCCTGGAACCGATCATGGCCGTCGAGGTCACTACGCCCGAGGACTACATGGGTGACGTGATCGGCGACCTGAACTCCCGCCGTGGCCAGATTCAGGCCATGGAGGAGCGGGCTGGTGCGCGTGTCGTCAAGGCGCACGTGCCGCTGTCGGAGATGTTCGGCTACGTCGGCGACCTGCGGTCCAAGACCCAAGGCCGGGCGAACTACTCCATGGTGTTCGACTCGTACGCCGAAGTGCCGGCGAACGTGTCGAAGGAGATCATCGCGAAGGCGACGGGTCAGTGAGCGTCAGCTCAGTGACAAGGAGCCGAGCAATTGGCCGAGCCAAGGCGACGGGTCAGTAGCATCCAGCACCAGCCGGAGTAACCTTGCCGGGTCATCAATGCCTTGGGCGCGGCACAACTGAAAACACCAACAGTGCTTAACAGCACCAACAAGTCGGAGGACACAAAGTGGCGAAGGCGAAGTTTGAAAGGACCAAGCCCCACGTCAACATCGGGACCATTGGTCACGTTGACCACGGCAAGACCACACTGACCGCGGCGATCACCAAGGTCTTGCACGACAAGTACCCGACGTTGAACGAGTCGCGCGCATTCGACCAGATCGACAACGCGCCCGAGGAGCGTCAGCGCGGCATCACGATCAACATCTCCCACGTCGAGTACCAGACCGAGAAGCGCCACTACGCGCACGTCGACGCCCCTGGTCACGCCGACTACATCAAGAACATGATCACGGGCGCCGCGCAGATGGACGGCGCGATCCTGGTGGTCGCCGCCACCGACGGCCCGATGCCGCAGACCCGCGAGCACGTGCTGCTGGCGCGTCAGGTCGGGGTGCCCTACATCCTGGTCGCGCTGAACAAGGCCGACGCCGTGGACGACGAGGAGCTGCTGGAGCTGGTCGAGCTGGAGGTCCGCGAGCTGCTGGCCGCCCAGGAGTTCGACGAGGACGCCCCGGTCGTGCGGGTCTCGGCCCTGAAGGCGCTCGAGGGCGACGCGAAGTGGGTCGAGTCCGTCGAGGAGCTGATGAACGCCGTCGACGAGTCGATCCCGGACCCGGTTCGTGACACCGAGAAGCCGTTCCTGATGCCCGTTGAGGACGTCTTCACCATCACCGGGCGCGGCACCGTGGTCACCGGTCGTGTCGAGCGCGGCGTCATCAACGTCAACGAGGAAGTCGAGATCGTCGGCATGAAGCCGACCAGCACCAAGACCACGGTCACCGGTGTGGAGATGTTCCGAAAGCTGCTCGACCAGGGCCAGGCCGGCGACAACGTCGGGCTGTTGCTGCGCGGTATCAAGCGGGAGGACGTCGAGCGCGGCCAGGTGGTCGTCAAGCCCGGCACCACCACGCCGCACACCGAGTTCGAGGGCCAGGTCTACATCCTGTCCAAGGACGAGGGCGGCCGGCACACGCCGTTCTTCAACAACTACCGTCCGCAGTTCTACTTCCGCACCACGGACGTGACAGGTGTGGTGACGCTGCCGGAGGGCACCGAGATGGTGATGCCCGGTGACAACACCAACATCTCGGTGAAGCTGATCCAGCCCGTCGCCATGGACGAGGGCTTGCGCTTCGCGATCCGCGAGGGTGGCCGCACCGTCGGCGCCGGCCGGGTCGTCAAGATCATCAAGTAGTCCGGTAAACGCAGGGCCCGGGTCGCCGATCGCGGCGGTCCGGGCTTTGTGCTTCTTGCGGCGTGCCTGCTTGCGGGAAATTGTGCGTGCCTGCACCCCGGGGGGACGGTAGACTTTCCGTTAATCGAGTCTTCGGACGCGACCCCGGGGGTCACTTGGCCGTGCTTGGAGGTTCGGATGTCGTACGTAGTGGCAGCGCCCGAGTTCGTGGTGGCGGCCGCACACGACTTGGCGACGATCGGTTCCAACCTCAGCATGGCCAACGCGGCAGCCCTGTTCCCGACCTCGGGAGTGATGGCCGCCGGCGCCGACGAGATATCGGCGACAATCGCCGCCTTGTTCGGTGCGCACGCCCAGGCCTACCAGGCGCTCAGCGCGCAGGCCGCGCTGTTCCATCAGCAGTTCGTGCAGCTCATGAGCGGCGGTGCGGCGGAGTACGCCGTGACGGAGGCCGCGAATGCCTCGCCGTTGGACGCCGTCCAGCAGGGCGCGCTCGGTGCGGCTCCGGCGGCGTCGGTGACGGCGGGCGTGCCGGCCA
>JARLGR010000114.1 GCA_031292665.1 Mycobacterium sp.
GTCGGGGCGTTCCCCGATGGTCTGCAACGCCGCGCCGAGCAGGCGCACGGTGGTCTCCTGCCCAGCCGAGAAAACGTTGCTGGCAACGCGGGCCACGTCCTCGACGTCGGGAACTGAGCCGTCGGGGAACGTCGCGGTGGCGAGACCGGTCAGCACGTCGTCGCGGGGCTCGCGCCGGCGGTCGCGGACATAGTCGGAGAAGGTCCCGTAGAGGAACTCGAGTGGACTGTGCGCCAGCGCTTTGTCGCCGGTGCCCCCGATGCCACCGCCGGCGTGCCGGTTGATGTTTTTGACGAACTGGTCGCGATCCTCCTCGGGCACACCCAGGAGGTCGGCGATCACCAGCAGCGTGAAGGGGCCCGCGAAGCCCTTGATGAAATCGCCTTCCCCCGGCGCCAGGTACGAGTCGAGCACCCGATCGGCGAGCACCCACATGGCGTCCTCGTTCTCCTTGAGGCGCTTCGGGGTGATCAGCCGCATCAGCAGGGCGCGGTGATTCGTGTGCGTCGGCGGATCGAGGGTCGGCAGCTGGTCGCTGAACGGCAGCTCGTCGCGATGCTCCTCGATCAGCTCGGTGATGTCGTCACCCTCGATCGGTACCGGGAAGCCGGGAAAAGGGCCCGTCACCGCGATGCACGACGAGAAGGTTTCGGCATCGTTCAACACGGCGCAGGCCTCGTCCCAGCCGGTCACCATGGTGACCCCGTGGTGGCTTTCCCGGGTGACGGGGCACTGCTGCCGCAGGGCTTCGTAGTACGGGTAGGGGTCCTCGACGAGCCGTTGATCGCGGAAGAAGTCCATCTCGGTGAAGTCGTTCACCATATCTTGCTCCTCGAATCTCGGCCAGTGAGAATGTTCCTCTCAGAGATGAGTATTACATTTCCATACGGGCTTGTCGGCCGTCAACGAGCGGTCCAAAGCACGACAGTGAAATGTGCGACGCGACACGCCGTTGTGGCGTCGCCATATTCACAGTGGGCACCGTCCGACCTGCCGCCGCGGCCGTCCCTTAGCTCGCGGGAATCAGATCGGCGGCGACCGACGGGCAGGCCAGGATTCCGCTGCGGAAGATTTCGACGCCACCAATCGAACCGTGCGGAACAGCCGCGGCGGCGAGCGCCTGGCCCTTGAAGATCTTGGCGGCCATGCTGAGCCGGTGCTGCACCAGGCCGACGCTGCCCTCGAGTTCGACGGGCCAGTTGTCGCCCCACAACGCGACCTCGGTGACACCGTGGTCGAGGGCCTGCAACACGCCCTGCCGCACGCGGGAGTCGCACCCGAGCAGGTCCGCCGCCGCGGCCAGGGCCTGGGGCTTGGGGCGCGTTCCCGCCGACACCAAGGCGTCTTCCAGGTCGAGGACCCGGGCTCCGAGGATCTGCAGTGGGCGGCAGTCGGAGTGGTCGGCAAGGAGCACGGTGACGTCCCATCCGGCCATCGCCCGGTCGAAAAGCCACCCGCCGGCGAACTTCACGACGTCGACGACGCCGGCGGCGACCACGTCCAACCGGTACCTCATGTCGTCCCCCCCGTCTTGGGCGGCGCGAAGTCCCGGGCCAGTGTCTCCGCGTACTGCTTGAACACATCGGTCAGCGGTATCGAAGGATCGAGTAACCATGTGGTTTCCATTCCGTGGACGAAGGCGAGAATTTCGATTGCTTTGACGGCGGGGTCTATGTCCGTGCGGTACCGGCCATCCGCCTGACCGCGGCGAATCAAGTCGGCGACGATGTCGGTCGCGGCACGGTGCCTGGCCAGCATGCGGTCGTGCAGCGGCGCGTCGGGCAGGATGTTTTCGGCCAGCAGGACGGTGAACGTGCCCATGAGTTCGGGAGCCCGGGCGAAACGATCGGCCACCTGCGCGATCTGGCCGACAAGATCACCGCTCCGATCGGCGTGCACGTCGTCATCGAGGTCGCGGGCGTCGAGCACCGCATGCAGCAGCTGTTCCTTGGATTCGAAGTGATGCAGCAGCCCGGCGGGCGTGACCCCGGCCTCGCCGGCGATCTGGGCGAGCGTGGTGTTGCGCCAGCCGTTGCGCGCGAGGAGGCGCTGCGCGACCTCGAGAATCCGCTGCTTGCGGTCCTCCCCCTTGGCGAGAAGGGTGTCGTATCGCCGTGTGTCCGACACCAGACTCCTACCGATCGGTGAACCAACCTAGTGAACACACAGTAGGTTGGTTTGCCGGCTGCGACAAGGGTCTCAACTCGATTTAAGCCGGCCCTAACCCGCCAGTTCAACCAGGGTCGCGTTGGCCGTGCCGCCGCCTTCGCACATGGTCTGCAGGCCGTACCGGATGCCGTTGTCGCGCATGTGGTGCGCCATGCGCGTCATCAGCACGGCGCCGGAAGCACCCAGCGGATGCCCCAGCGCGATGGCACCACCCAGCGGATTCAGACGACGCTCGTCCGCTCTCGTTTCGGCCAGCCACGCCAACGGCACCGGCGCGAATGCCTCGTTGACCTCGAAGACCCCCACCTCCGACAGCGCCACGCCCGCCTTCTTCAGCACCTTCTCGGTGGCGGGGATGGGCCCGGTGAGCATGAGCACCGGGTCCGCGCCGGTCACCGCCCCCGCCCTGTAACGCACGATCGGCGTCAACCCGAGCTCAACTGCGATCTCCGAGGTGGTTACCAGCAGCGCGGCCGCGCCGTCGGAGATCTGCGAAGAATTGCCCGCGTGGATGACGCCGTCGTCGACGAACGCCGGCTTGAGCGCGGCTAGTTTCTCGACGCTGGTGCCGCGCCGCACGCCCTCGTCGGCGTTCACCATGCTTTCCCGGCTTTCCTGGCTGCCGTCCTCGGTGAAGACAGGGACGATCTGGTCGGCGAAGGCGCCGCTGTCCTGTGCCGCGGCGGCCCGCTCGTGCGAGCGAACCGAGTATTCGTCCAGCCGGCTCCGGGAGAAGCCCCACTTCTTGGCGATCATCTCCGCGGACAGGCCCTGGTTGAAGGAGAAATTGTCATAGCGGGCAAGGACTTTCGGACCGTAAGGCGTTCCGCTCGCCCGCGCCGCACCGAGCGGAACCCGGCTCATCACCTCCACGCCGCCGGCCACGACGACATCTTGCTGGCCGGACATGACCGCCTGCACCGCGAAATCGAGCGCCTGCTGGCTGGAGCCGCATGCCCTGTTGACCGTGGTGCCGGGAATGCTTTCCGGCCAGCCGGCGGCCAGGACCGCGTAGCGCCCGATGTTGCTGGACTGGTCGCCGACCTGGGACACGCATCCCCAGATGACGTCGTCGACGATCTCCGGACCGAGGCCGGTCCGGTCCAGCAGTTCGTTCAGGACGATTGCGGACAGGTCGGCGGCGTGCATGCCCGAGAGCCCGCCGTTTCGCTTCCCGACCGCCGTACGCACCGCCTCGACGATGACTGTCTCACGCATGCATCTACTCTAATTTCTCCGACCTGGGCACCGCCGGTCAGGCCGGACAGCGCAGGGTCATCAGTAGCTCCGCGGCAGTTTCAGGACGTGTGACCCCAGGAAGTTCAGGATCATCTCCTGGCTGATCGGCGCGATCTTCATCAGCCGGGCTTCGCGGAAGTAGCGCGTGACGTGGTACTCCTCCGCATATCCCATGCCAC
>JARLGR010000020.1 GCA_031292665.1 Mycobacterium sp.
ATCGCGGCGTGTGCCCGGTGGTCGATGACCACCGGGCACACGGGGCACACCGAGGCCAGCGTCCGCCTCACCGACGCTCCGCACGTCGACGACGCCGAAACCGTCGGCATGGTGGCCGAGATCAAGTCATCCGTCGAATCGGGAACCGAAATAGATTCGCGGGTATATACGTACACCGCCTACCTGGGCAACTATTACGCGTTCACTACACTGACCACGGACCCGGGTTCGGCGCTTCCGGCGTTGCCACCGCAATACGCTGCTGATCTGCTTGTCAACACGGTGTCCACGTTGCGCGGCTGAGCACCCGTTTTGGGTAGATTGGCCCCGGTGTTCAAGGTGTTGCTCGTGACCGGGGCTGGGTGCGTGCTCGCCGGCTGCTCATCGGGTGCGGACAACGCCTCCACGAAGGTCGACATCAGCAAGGTCGCCGACGTGAAGTCGAGCTTCGGGCCCGAGTTCAAGGTCGCCGACATCACGGAACGGGCGATCGATCCGAAGCTGTTGTCCTCCCGCAGGCTGCCCGACGGGCTGGCGTTCGATCCCGCAAACTGCGCGAAAGCGGCGGTGGCGCCGGAGACGCCACCCGACCTACAGGGCAACATGGCCGCCGTCTCCGCGGAGGGAAACGGCAACCGGTTCGTCGTCATCGCTATAGAAACCTCAAAAGCCTTGCCGTTCAACGACCCCGGAAAAGACTGTGCCAAGATCGCCTTCTCCGGTGCGCAGGTGCGGGGCGGCATGGAGGTGGTCGATGCGCCGCACATCGACGGGGCGCGGACGCTGGGCGTGCACCGGGTGTTGCAGGCGGTGATGCCCGGCGGCGCCCGGACCGGCGAGCTGTATGACTATTCGGCTCAATTCGGCGACTACCAGGTGATCGTGGTCGCCAACCCGCTGGTCGCCCCCGACCAGCCGGTCGTCCCGGTCGATACCCAACGGGCCCGCGACTTGCTCGTCAAGGCTGTCAAAGCCGTCCGCAGCTAACGCACGCCGCGCGGTCGGAACTGAATGCTGACGCGCGGGCCCGCCGCCGCCGACGTCTTGGGCACGGAGTGCTCCCACGTGCGTTGGCATGATCCGCCCATCACCAGCAGATCCCCGTGGGCCTGCGGCAGCCGCAACGAAGGGCCGCCGCCGCGCCGCCTCATTGCGAAAGTGCGTGTGGCGCCCAGGCTGACGATCGCCACCATGGTGTCCTCGGTGCTACTGCGGCCGATGGTGTCGCCGTGCCAGGCGACGCTGTCGGAGCCGTCGCGATAGCAGCACAACCCCACGGTGGTGAACGGCTCGCCGAGCTCGCCGGCGTAGATGTCATTGAGCCGGCGCCGCAGCCTGGACAGCATCGGGTGCGGAGGGTCTTCGACCGTCAGGTCGTGAAAGCTGACGAGCCGCGGCACGTCGACCACCCGGTCGTACATCTGGCGGCGTTCGGCCCGCCACGGCACCGTCGACAACAGGGCGTCGAGGAGTTCGTCAGCACCCGTCACCCACCCGGCACGCATCTCGACGAACGCGCCGTCACCGAGTTCCCTCCGCTCGGTGTGCCGGAACAGGGAGTCCTGGACCGCGATCTCCACGCCGCCAGTTTATCGCACATCAGTTCGAGGGCGGTGGTGCGGGGGAGCGAACGGCTACGGTTTTCACTGTGGACGCTGTCGAGTTGGGCACCAATTCCGAGGTGGGCACGCTGCGGGTCGTCATCGTGCACCGCCCCGGAGCCGAGCTGCGGCGACTCAACCCGCGCAACTTCGACCAGCTGCTGTTCGACGGGCTGCCCTGGGTCGCTCGCGCCCAAGAGGAACACGACCGGTTCACCGAGGTGCTGCGGTCGCGCGGCGTGGAGGTGCTGCTGCTGTCGGACCTGCTGACCGAGGCGCTGCACCACAGCGGTGCCGCCCGGATGCAGGGTGTCGCCGCCGCGGTCGACGCGCGACGGCTCGGAGCGCCGCTGGCGCAGGAGCTTTCGGCCTACCTGCGGAGCCTGGAGCCGGGCAGGCTGGCTCAGGTGCTGATGGGCGGCATGACGTTCAACGAGTTGCCCTCGGACACCCGCACCGACGTCTCGCTGGTGCTGCGCATGCACCACGGGGCGGACTTCGTCATCGAGCCCCTGCCGAACCTGGTGTTCACCCGTGACTCGTCGATCTGGGTCGGGCCGCGGGTGGTGATACCGACGCTGGCGCTGCGGGCCCGGGTGCGGGAAACGTCGTTGACCGATCTCATCTACGCCCATCACCCCCGGTTCACCGGTGTGCGGCGCGCCTACGAATCGCGCACCGCTCCCGTTGAGGGTGGTGACGTGCTGCTGCTCGCCCCCGGGGTTGTCGCCGTCGGGGTGGGGGAGCGGACCACCCCGGCCGGCGCGGAGGCCTTGGCGCGCAGTCTTTTTGGCGATGGCCTGGCCCACACGGTGCTCGCGGTGCCGATCGCCCAGCGGCGCGCGCAGATGCACCTGGACACGGTGTGCACGATGGTCGACACCGACACGGTCGTGATGTACGCCAACATCATCGACACCCTGTCGGCGTTCACGATAGAGCGCACGCCCGGCGGGGTGACCATCAGCGATGAAACGCCGTTTCTGGAAGCCGCGGCCAGGGCGATGGGGATCGACAAGCTGCGGGTCATCGACACCGGCCTGGATCCGATCGTCGCCGAACGCGAGCAGTGGGACGACGGGAACAACACGCTGGCGTTGGCGCCCGGGGTCGTGGTCGCCTACGAGCGCAACGCGCAGACCAACGCCCGCCTGGAGGACGCCGGCATCGAAGTGCTGACCATCGCGGGCGCCGAACTGAGTACCGGTCGCGGGGGCCCACGATGCATGTCCTGCCCCGTGGCCCGCGATCCCATTTAGCGCTTTGTGCCGAGATTGCCGCTATGGTCGTGGACCGCGGCCCGAATCACGACCACTGAGGCAATCTCGGCGCGGGAAAGCCAGTCATCGCCAGCTGGGCAGCCAGATCTCCATGTTCCACGTCTGTTGTGAGATCGGCAGACCGGTGAGCACAGGAAACAGCCAGGCGAAGTTCGTCACCACTAACGCCACGTAACATGACACGGCGATCAGCCCCAGCGTGCGCCGTTCGGAGCTCTGACCCGGCCTCCGGGCAGGGGCGGGGGAGTACAGAATGGCGCCGCATATCAAAGCGATGGCCATCACCAGGAACGGCGCCATCGTCGCCGCATAGAAGAAGTACATCTGCCGGTCGATGTCGGCGAACCAGGGCAGCCACCCGGCGCAATAACCGGTTAAAACGGCGGCGTACCGCCAGTCGCGGCGCACCAGCATTCGCCAGGCCGCATATACGAGGACCGGCACCGCCAGCCACCACATGGCCGGCGTGCCGACCATCATCTCCGCCTTGACACACGACTGCGCGCCGCAACCGGGAACGTTCTGCTGGTCGATGGCGTACAGAACGGGCCGCAGCGACATCGGCCAGCTCCAGGGCTTCGACTCCCAAGGATGGTAGTTGCCGGCCGAATTCGTCAGGCCCGCATGGAATTGCAGAGCCTTGGCGCTGTAGTACCACAGCGAGCGAACGGAGTCGGGCAGCGGGACGACGCTGTGCGGACCGATCGTCTGCCCCACTTCGTAACGGTCGATGGCGGTCTCGGACGCGAACCACGGCGCGTAGCTGGCCAGGTACACCGCCAGCGGGATGAACACCAGCGCGTACACCGTGGGGACGAGGTCGCGCCGCAGCACTCCTGCCCAGGGCCTGGTCACCTGGTACTTGCGCCGCGCCGCCACGTCGAACGCCAACGACATGGCGCCGAAGAACACGACGAAGTAAAGCCCGGACCACTTTGTCCCGCAGGCCAATCCGAGAAGGACCCCCGCCAGGAAGCGCCACCACCGCACGCCCAGCCGCGGGCCCCAGACCGTTTCGGCGTTGCGGCCCGCCAGGAGCGCGACGTGCATCCGTTGGCGGACCTGGTCGCGGTCGACGATGAGCGCACCGAACGCGGCGACCACGAAGAAGGTGAGTATGCCGTCGAGCAACGCGGTCCGGGCGGCGACAAAGCTCACGCCGTCGCAGATGACCAGCACTCCGGCGATGGCGCCGACGAGGGTAGAGCGGCTCATCCGCCGGACGATCCGCATCACCAGCGTCACCATGACCACGCCCAGCAAGGCGCCGGTGAACCGCCACCCCACCCCGCTGTAACCGAAGATCGCCTCGCCGATCGCTATCAACTGCTTGCCGACCGGCGGGTGCACGACCAGCCCGAAGCCGGGATTGTCCTCCACCCCGTGGTTGTGCAGCACCTGCCAGGCCTGGGGGGCGTAGTGCTTCTCGTCGAAGATCGGTGTGCCGGCGTCGGTCGGTGACCCCAGGTTGAGGAATCGCGTGACCGTTGCCAGCAGTGTGATCACGCCCGTGACGACCCAGCCGCGGATGTGGTCGGTGGGCCCGAAATCGGCCACCGGAACCAGGGGGCCCGGGCTGACGACGGGCACGACACGCTCCTGCTCGACGACGAGGTTTTCGCGGGGCGGGGCGGACATCGCTGTCGATCGTAGGCTGTCCGTCATGACCGTTGGTCGCCTGTTGCTGGCCGCGACGCCGTTGGGCCAGCCGTCGGACGCCTCGCCACGCCTGATCGACGCCCTGGCCCGCGCCGACGTGGTGGCGGCCGAGGATACCCGCCGGGTGCGGACTCTGGCCAAGGCCCTGCAGGTTCGGATCGCCGGGCGGGTGGTCAGCCTGTTCGACCGCGTCGAGGCGGCGCGGGTGGACTCCCTGATCGAGGCGATCAACGCGGGTGCGACGGTGCTGGTGGTCAGCGACGCCGGGATGCCGGTGATCAGCGATCCCGGCTACCGGCTGGTCGTGGCGTGCGTGGACGCGGGCCTGCCGGTGCAGTGCCTGCCCGGGCCATCGGCGGTGACGACGGCGCTGGCCGTCTCCGGTCTGCCGTCGGAGAAGTTCTGTTTCGAGGGGTTCGCCCCGCGCAAGAAGGCGGCGCGCCGGACCTGGCTGGCGACGTTGAGCGACGAGCGACGCACCTGTGTGTTCTTCGAATCGCCGCGCCGGCTGCCCGCCTGCCTGCGCGACGCCGTCGAGCAGCTCGGCGGCGAACGCCAGGCGGCGGTCTGCCGCGAGCTCACCAAGGTGCACGAGGAAGTGGTGCGCGGGTCGCTCGACGAGCTGGCGGCGTGGGCGGGCGACGGTGTACTCGGCGAGATCACGGTCGTCCTGGCCGGCGCGACACCGCGCCCGGATGTGCCGTCGCTGGCGGCGCAGGTGGAGGACCTCGTCGCGGCGGGTGCCCGCGTCAAGGACGCCTGCGGAGAGGTGGCCGCGGCGCATCCGGGCGTGCGCTCGCGGCAGCTCTACGACGCGGTCGTGCAGTCACGCCGCGAGCGCGAGTGAGTTGAGAAGGGGCGCTACCTTACGGGGTGCAGAACCCGATGGGCCCGAACGAGGGTGTGCAGACATGGGACGGGATCGGTGGCGGTGCCGGCAGGGGCGGCGGTGCCGGCAGGGCGGGCAACGCCGGTAGTCGGGGAGCAGCC